>NZ_DASXHN010000362.1:0-3092 GCF_036488505.1 Paraburkholderia sp.
GGCGCGCTGATCGTCGGCTATGCGCTCGTGGTGATGGGGCCACAACTGCCGTCGCTCGACGCGCTGACCGACTATCGCCCGAAAGTGCCGTTGCGCGTCTATACCGCCGATCACGTGCTGATCGGCGAATTCGGTGAGGAACGGCGCAGCCTCGTGCGCTTTCAGGACATTCCGGACCAGATGAAAAAAGCGGTGCTCGCGATCGAGGACTACCGCTTTTACGAGCACGGCGGCGTCGATTTCATCGGCATACTGCGCGCCGGTTTCGCGGATATCGCGCACGGCGGCGCGTCGCAGGGCGCGAGTACGATCACGATGCAGGTCGCGCGCAACTTCTTTCTGTCCAGCGAGAAGACCTACACGCGCAAGGTCTACGAGATGCTGCTCGCGTACAAGATCGAGCGCGCGCTGACCAAAGACCAGATTCTCGAGCTGTACATGAACCAGATCTATCTGGGCGAGCGCGCGTATGGTTTTGCAGCGGCCGCGCGCGTGTACTTCGGCAAGGACCTGAAGGACATCACGCTGGCCCAGGCCGCGATGCTGGCCGGCTTGCCAAAGGCGCCGTCCGCGTATAACCCGGTCGTCAATCCGAAGCGCGCGAAGATCCGCCAGGAGTACATCCTGCGGCGCATGCTCGAGCTCAAATACATTACGCAAGATCAGTACGATCAAGCGGTCAAGGAAGAGATTCACACGAAGAATCCGGGCAACGAATACAGCGTGCACGCGGAATACGTCGCCGAAATGGTGCGGCAGATGATGTACGCGCAGTACAAGGACGAAACCTATACGCGTGGGCTGAACGTGACCACGACGATTGATTCGGCCGATCAGGACGCCGCGTATCGTGCGGTGCGCAAGGGCGTGATGGATTATGAACGGCGCCACGGCTATCGCGGACCGGAAGGCTTCGTGCAGCTGCCGTCGCCGGGCGACGATCGCGACCAGACGATCGACGACGCGCTCACCGATCATCCGGACAATGGCGAGCTCATCGCCGGCGTCGTGACCGAAGCGGGCCCGAAGCAGGTCGTCGCGCAACTGGTCGACGGCACCCAGGCGAAGGTGACCGGCGACGGCCTGCGCTTTGTCGCCGCCGCGCTGAGTCCGCGCGCGAGCGCGGCGCTGCACATCCGGCCGGGCTCGATCGTGCGTCTGATGGCTGACGACAAGGGCAACTGGCAGATCACCCAACTGCCGCAGGTCGAAGGCGCGCTCGTGTCGCTCACGCCGCAGGACGGCGCGATTCGCGCGCTGATCGGCGGCTTCGACTTCAACAAGAACAAATTCAATCACGTTACGCAGGCATGGCGTCAGCCGGGTTCGAGCTTCAAACCGTTCATCTATTCGGCCGCGCTCGACAAGGGCCTCGCGCCGGCGACCATCATCAACGACGCGCCGCTGTACTTCCCGCCGAGCACGCCGGGGGGCGACGCGTGGGAGCCGAAGGACGACGATCAGCCCGATGGTCCGATGTCGATGCGCGTTGCGCTGCAGAAGTCGAAGAACCTCGTGTCGATCCGCATCCTGTCGTTCATCGGCACCAAGTATGCGCAGGACTTCGTTACGCAGCGCTTCGGCTTCGATGCCGACAAGACCCCGCCGTATCTGCCGATGGCGCTCGGCGCGGGCCTCGTCACGCCGTTGCAATCGGCGGGCGCGTACTCGGTGTTCGCGAACGGCGGCTACCGGATCAATCCGTATCTGATCAGCGAAGTGACCGATGCGCGCGGCGTGCCGATCTCGCGCGCGCAGCCGCTCGTCGCGGGTCGGGATGCACCGCGCACGCTCGAGCCGCGTAACGCGTACATCATGAACAGCCTGCTGCATTCGGTCGCGACCGCGGGCACCGGTGCCGGCACCAACGTGCTGCATCGCTCCGACTTGCAGGGCAAGACCGGCACGACCAACGATGCGAAGGACGGCTGGTTCGCCGGTTATCAGCAGACGCTGGTGGCGGTCGCGTGGATGGGTTATGACCAGCCGAAGAGCCTCGGCAGCCGCGAATTCGGCGCGCAGTTGGCGCTGCCGATCTGGGTGGAGTTCATGCAGCGCGCGCTGCGCGGCGTGCCGCAGTCGGAGCCGCAGCAGCCCGATGGGGTGACCGTGATGAACGGCGAGCTGTTCTTCTCCGACATGCTGCCGGGAAGCGGTTTCGTCGCCAGCATCGGCCTCGACTCGGGCAACGCGCTGGCCGGCGCGAGCGATGCGGTCGGCGGCGTGGGACCGGCCGGCATGACGCCGCCGGTGGTGCCGCCGCCGAGCGTGTCGTCGAACGAGAAGAAGCAGATCATGGATCTGTTCGAATCGAATAAGCCGTAATCAAGGCTGGTCCGCAAGCGTTGTCCGATGGGACTCATCGGGGCGCGCCACGACAAACGTTCGTGGTGTGCTCCGGATGAGTCTTTTTTTTCGCCTTCAACGACTGCCAGAGCGGACGTCGAGCAACATGTCACTGACGGTGACGCGATGCTAATCGGTACGCGTCGACAGACGCGGGAATTCGCTTAGGCATCAAAAAGCGCAGACGAACTGTTGTGCAGAGCGGGAATGGGTCATGGAGAAGACACGCCTTTTCTTCTTTTTTGATATAGCCACGTTGGTATAGTGGCGTCCTCTGACATGAACCTGATCATTCGGTACTTCTGCCGAATGACCCATTGGGAGGACTGAATGCTCGAATGCTCATTCAAGTTAAATGATAGGCCGATGAGTGAATTTGGAATTGGCGCTTTATCGTTTGTTGCTTACTCTGGTCAGGCGGGTTGTATCAATAAGGTATTTCTAACGTGCCAAGCGATTGGCAGCGTATCCGCTCGATACTTACCGATGTACCGAAAGAGTCGGTGACCGGGTCTGAACTCAAAGCGTATGGCGTAGTGACAGTGGCATGAAAAAAATCCTGTTCTGGCTAGCTGTTGGCACAGCTTTCGCGCTCGCAATCTCTGCTAATGCTGTCTGGTGGATCTGGCATCCGGACACGCCGTTGAATTTTTCAAATCCGGTATGGAATTGGGCGAAACGCATGTATGGAGTCACAACCGCCTATGAAAAATCCGACCTGGCCTTCCTGATGTCCTCGGCCCTAA
>NZ_DASXHN010000390.1:0-1613 GCF_036488505.1 Paraburkholderia sp.
GCGTTCGTCGTCGTGATCGTGGCGATGCCGCGCGGGCTCGCGCCGCTCGTAGCCGGCGCAGCGCGCCAGGCGTTGCCGCGCCGCCGCCGCCGTGTGGCAAGCACGCCGCTGACGCTGGTCGCGGCGCCGCCGCGCGGTGACGGCATGGTCGACAACACCCGTGTGGCGCTATCGATCAAACAGGTGCAAAAGCATTTCGGCAGCCTCAAGGTGCTTGACGACATTACTTTCGATGCGCGCGCCGGAGAGCTCCTCAGTCTGATCGGACCGAACGGCGCGGGCAAGAGCACGCTGATGCGGTGCATTGCGGACGGCGCGGAGCGCTCGGGCGGCACAGTCGAGATCAGCGGCACTGAGATCCGCACGCTCGCGCCGTACGACTGCGTGGCGCTTGGCGTCGGCCGCAAGTTCCAGACGGCGACGGTGTTCGAATCGCTAAGCGTCGGTGAGGCGTTGCGCGTTGCGCGCTATCGGGTGGCGCCGCCGTCGAAATGGCAGCGCGACCCGGTACTCGCGCTGCCGCAGCCGGCCCTCGACGTTCTGCGGCTGACGGGACTGGACCGGATTCTCGAAACCGAGTGCCGTTACCTGTCGCACGGCCAGAAGCAGGCGCTTGAACTGGCGATGGTGCTCGCGCTCGAACCGCGCACGGTGCTGCTGGACGAACCCACTGCAGGCCTGACGAAACAGGAGCGCACGCAGATCGGCGAGATTTTCGTCGAACTGTCGTCGCGCTACCGGATGTGTCTTCTGCTGGTCGAGCATGACCTCGATTTCGTGCAGCAGATCAGTTCGCGCATTGTCGTGCTGCACCAGGGGCGCATCGTGATGGATGGCGGTGTCGAAGAAGTCGTGCACTCCGAACTCGTGCGCGCGGTGTACGCGGGCGGTGCGCATGCCGCCGCCAGTCAGCCGGAGGCGGACGCATGAATGCATCGACGATTGTTCAGGTCGACGCGCTGCACAGCGGGTACGGCGAGGCAATGGTGCTCAAGGGCCTGAACCTCACGCTCGCGCGCGGCGAAGTGGTGGTGATTCTCGGCAAGAACGGCATGGGCAAATCGACCTTGCTGAAAACGCTGATGGGTTTCATTCGCCCGAAGAGCGGCGACATCGCGCTGTTCGGTGAGCGGACTACGGGCGTGCCGCCGAACCGGATCGCGCGGCGCGATGTCGCTTACATCCCGCAGGAAAAGGCCTTGTTTCAGGACTTGTCCGTCGAAGAGAACCTGAAGCTCGCCCTCATGCGCGATCGCGATTTCAAACCGCTTTTCGAGCGTATCGAGGATCTTTTCCCGTTTCTCAAGGACCGCCTCAAACAGAAAGCCGGCACACTGTCGGGCGGCGAGCAGAAGATGCTGTTGGTCGCGCGGGCGTTGATTCGCCAGCCGAAGCTGATTCTGGTCGACGAAATCACCGAGGGCATGCAGCCGTCGGTGATCGAACGGCTGGTCGGCATTCTCAGTCGCGAGCGCGACAGTGCCGGCACGACGATGCTACTGGTCGAGCAGCATGTGCATTTTGCTTTTGCCGTCGCGAATCGCTACGCAGTGCTCGAACTGGGTGAAATTCCGGCGGCCGGTGACACAGCGGATACATCGGCGCAAGCCACG
>NZ_DASXHN010000407.1:0-2867 GCF_036488505.1 Paraburkholderia sp.
GTTCGACGGCAATAAACGCGACCGCCTGCTGGACCCTTTCGAGCGCGCCAATTACGGTGCGGGAGTAGGCGTCGAGCAGTGCGTCGTCGTCGTGAGTGAGAAGGTCGGCGGATTGGGGCCCGGGGGCGTCGGATGCGGCGCTCGACAGGTCATCGATGAAGCGTGGGCGGCTTCCCATGGCGATGCTCCGGATAATCGGGCTGCGAGATGCGGGGCACGCGGTGAGTTTTCAAGGGCACCGGCGGAGCAGCGCCGGGACGGCGGGCCTTCGCCTATGAGACACTTTTCGGGGCAAGCCATCGGTCACAGCGGTGCGCATCGGTCGATCGAGCCACCGGCCACCGTGACCCTGCCCGTACTTGCCGCGACTTTGTCGCTATCCATGCGCCACGGAGACAACCTCATGTCTACCCTCGACCCGTCAGCTGCGCAAACCACGCCGCATGAGCCACGCATCGAATCGCTTAGCGCGATCACGCTGGCCACCAGCGATATGCGACGCGCGCTGCCGTTCTACGAAGCGCTCGGTTTCCCGCTTAAATACGGCGGTCCGCAGCACGCATTTGCGTCATTTGCGCTCGGCGGAAGTTATCTGAATCTGATTGCCGACGCGCGCGCGCCGGTTGCCTGGTGGGGGCGCGTGATCATCTACGTGTCGGATGTCGATGGGATCTATGACAAGGCGCTGGCGGCGGGTTTGCAGCCGTCGTTCGCACCGTCCGACGCACCGTGGGGCGAGCGCTATTTCCATATCACCGATCCGGATGGCCATGAATTGAGCTTTGCGCGGCCACTGCGCTAGCGCCGGATAGTCGCGCAAAACTCGCTATCATGAAGAGCGCCGCAGGTCGCACGTGCCGCGATTGCGCCGATGGAGCCGATGGAGCCGATGGAGCCGATCCCGCCGCCAACACCGCCACTGGATGCGCGGGCGCCACCAGCCCGCGCGGTAACACGGCTGACACCTCGCGCTTCGATAATCGAACGCGTCCGCGTCGCGCTTGCCGCCGCGCGCCATACCATTCCTGTTGCGAGGAGAGCCGCAATGAAAGAGTCGGACCTGAGATCTGAAACCGAATTGATGGTGGAGCGGCAGCGCCGTTTCGAGGAAGACCTCATCGACGCCTACGACGAAGAGCTCGAAATGGAAGTCGACGACCGCATCATCGATGGTGCGGACGGCTTCACGAGCGAACAGCGCGCCGCGCGCAAGCAGTACTTCCGCGAGCTATTCCGGCTGCAGGGCGAACTGGTCAAGCTGCAGGACTGGATCGTCAAGACCGGCCATCGGCTCGTGGTGATCTTCGAAGGGCGCGACGCGGCCGGCAAGGGCGGCGCGATCAAGCGCATCACGCAGCGGCTCAATCCGCGGGTATGCCGCGTGGCGGCGCTGCCCGCGCCGAACAATCGCGAGCGCACGCAGTGGTATTTCCAGCGCTATGTGTCGCACCTGCCCGCCGGTGGCGAAATGGTGCTGTTCGATCGCAGCTGGTATAACCGCGCGGGCGTCGAACGCGTGATGAATTTCTGCACGGACGACGAATACGAAGAGTTTTTCCGGTCGGTGCCCGAATTCGAAAAGATGCTGGTGCGCAGCGGCATTCAGATCGTCAAGTACTGGTTTTCGATTACCGACGAAGAGCAGGAAATCCGCTTCCAGAACCGCATTCTCGATCCGCTCAAACAGTGGAAACTCAGTCCGATGGACCTCGAAAGCCGCCGCCGCTGGGAAGCCTATACGTTGGCGAAGGAAGTGATGCTGCAGCGCTCGCATATTGCCGAGGCGCCATGGTGGGTCGTGCAGGCTGTCGACAAAAAGCGCGCGCGCCTGAATTGCATTCAGCATCTGCTAAGCCAGGTGCCATATCACGAGATCGAGCATCCGCAGGTCGAATTGCCGTCGCGCGTCCATCATGAGGACTACAGCCGTCAGCCGGTGCCGCAGTCGATGATCGTGCCCGAGGTGTATTGATCGGCGTTGCCATCGAGAATCGATCGCGCCAAAACAAGAGCCGCTTTAAAAAGCGGCTTTGTTGTATTCGCGGGCCGGTCGTTGCATCGCCGACCGGCCCGCGGATCTGCGTGGCAAACCAGACCGCGCGAATCGGGCTGACTCAGAACACTGCCCGGAACACCCAGTACAGGCCCGCCGCGAGCCCGATCGACGCCGGCAGCGTCAGCACCCACGCGAGTATCAGGCTGCGCACGGTGCCCCATTGCAGGCCCGAACCGTTGGCGGCCATCGTGCCGGCCACGCCCGACGACAGCACGTGAGTCGTCGAAACTGGCAGGCCGTACGCGTCGGCGGCGCCGATCGTGACCATCGCGACGACTTCCGCGGCCGCGCCCTGTCCATAGGTCAGATGCTGTTTGCCGATCTTTTCGCCGACTGTCACGACAATGCGCTTCCATCCGACCATCGTGCCGAGCCCCAGCGCGATCGCGACTGCCACCTTGACCCACGTCGGTATGAATTTGGTCGCGTGATCGAGCTGCGTTTTGAAGTTGCCGACGATCTTCGCATGCTCCGGCGAGAACTGCGGCTGATTGCTCTTCTGCATCAGCCGGATCGCCTCGGATGCCACATACATGTTGTTGCGCACGTTATCGACGATGCCTTGAGGCACCGCCGCCATCGAGCCCGACTCCCCGACCTGGCGGCCGATCTGCTGGGTCAACTGCTGCAGCGCTGGCACGGTGGCGGGTGTCAGTTGACGCGTGCGCACGAATGCCTCGACATCGGCACGCGGATTCGCGGACGGCGCCACGCCCTGGGTGTAGTTCGCGAGCGTCGCCGCGGTTTGCTGCGCGACTGCAACGAAGTTCTGTGTTTCCGAAGGCGTGACCGCCTTGTTCAGCGCATAGGC
>NZ_DASXHN010000440.1:0-26009 GCF_036488505.1 Paraburkholderia sp.
ACCGCCAGCGCGCCGAGCAGCGAGCCGCGGCTATAGGTGGAAAACAGCATCAACCCATTGCAGGCGAGCAGCGCCAGCGTCCATTTGCTGCGCCTTTGCAGGTAGCACGCGACGCCGAGAGTAAACAGCATCGCGAGGAAGCCGCCGGCGGCGTTGCGGGCAATGAAATAGCTGCCGAAGCTGTCATTGGGATTGACGAAGATGCTAAGCAGGCCGTTCTGCGCGATGTAGTAAGCGTACATCGGCAGATTGATGAGCACCGCGAATGCGAAGAATGTGCGAAGTACCTTGTTCAGATCCCAGCGGTGCGCGTACAGACACCCGGCAAAAATGGGCACGTATGAAATGAAGAAGTTGCCATCGCGTCGGTAAAAATCGAATTCGACGAACGACTGCGGATTGTAGAGCAGCGTCGAGACGATGGCCAACGCGGTGAAGGCCGTCAACGGCGCGATGAACGAAGGGTAGCTGCGGCCGGCAAAGCGCCACCAGCAGAACAGCAGCGGGATGAAGCCGATAGCGCTGAGCGGCACCAGGTTGGTGACGGTCAAGAACAGAGCGAGTAGCGAGATATAAGCCATTGCAACTCCAGAAAAGCGGATCGCGCACATCAACGATTGGCTCGTGCGCTGGACGATGGCATCAATTGAAAAGCGGCAAGCTCGCATGGCTTGCGCGGCGAACGGCATTATGGGCCCCGCGCCGGTATGCGCCGTTGTGCGGTTGTGACAGCAAAGATAGGGGACCGTTCACGTGAACGGTAGCACGTGTGGTGCCAGTTTTCCAATCTCCGAGGTTTGCCTGCAATAGAAGTGCAAGCTCGCCTGCGCGATCGCGGAACGGGTCCGGCATGCAGAGCCAAAACCTCCGCTGATCGCGCCACAAGTACTGAGGGCGAGTATGCTCTGACTAAGATTGAACACATCGGGGCGCTGCGTCGATTCAGTAACAAACGCCGTTGCCTCATTTGTTCTTTCGTTTCTTTTCGTTTATCCGGTCGTCGTTGTCGAGCAGATCACTGCGATCCGGCCAGCCTGTTTCCGTACTTTCCGAGCGCGCCGGAACCTTGCCGGCGCGTGCATCTTTCATCACGAACTGAACGGGCGGGTCTGGTTCATCCGGCACGGACGTTCGGTCGCACAATCACATTGAGACAATCTGGGCGCACGCGGCGTCGCCACGCGTTTTCGCGTTGGCGTCGTCAGTGAACCATTGGTGACGCGAACTCAATGCGACGGAGTTAAAAATGGACAAAGTTGATGCGGCAGTCGCCGCGACGGATGTCGAAATCACCGTGTCGAATTCGGCGACGGTCGATTTTCCCGTTCTGCTGCCGGTGATTCTCGCCGGCGGGTCGGGCACGCGTCTGTGGCCTGTGTCGCGAGAGCAGTTTCCGAAGCAACTGATCGACGTAATTGGTAATCAGACACTGCTGCAAGCGACGATGGCGCGCATGGCCGGTTTTGAAGGTGCATGGGATGTCGCCGCGGATCCGGTTGTCGTGTGCGGCTCGGAACATTATTTCGCTACTGACGAACAGGCTCGCGAGGTCGGCGTGAACGCCCGCATCATCGTCGAGCCTGCGCGTCGCGACACTGCGCCGGCGCTGACACTCGCCGCATTGAGTGCATCCGCCGAGCACGGCGACGCGATTCTGATTGCCATGCCGGCTGATCACGCGATAGCGGATCTGCACGCGCTGCACCGCGCGATCGACATTGCGGCAACCCACGCGTGCGACGGGGCGATCGTCACGCTAGGCGTGCCCCCCGAGCGGCCCGATACCGGCTTCGGTTATATCCGTCTGGGCAACGCCTTGCGCGACGGCGCGCGCCAGATCGAGCGCTTCGTCGAGAAGCCGGCTGCGGAACTCGCGGCTCAGTACGTCAGCTCGGGCGACTACTGGTGGAACAGCGGAATCTTCGTGGTGCGCGCGTCGGTGTGGCTGTCGCTGATCGAGCAGTTTCAGCCCGACATGCACGCCGCTTGCGCTCAGGCGTGGCGGAACGCGAAAAAGAGCGGCGAATGCGTGACTCCCGAAGCCAGTGAGTTCTTGAATTCGCCATCGGACTCGATCGACTACGCGGTGATGGAGCAACTCGGCAAGCGCGGGTCGAATGTCACTGGCGTGGTGGTGCCGCTGGAGGCGGGCTGGTCCGATCTGGGCTCGTGGGATGCGGTCTGGCAGGCGATGCAAAAAGACGAGTGCGGCAATGCGTCGAATGGCCGCGTACTGTTCGAAGGCGCGACCGCGACGTACGCGCGCTCGCAAGGCGGCCGCTTGATAGCCTGTGTGGGCACCAACAATCTGGTCGTCGTGGAAACCGACGACGCGGTGCTCGTGGCGGACCGCTCGCACGTGCAGGACGTCAAGACGTTGGTGTCGCGCATACGCAGCGAGAAGTCGCCCGAGGCCGACACGCATCGAAAAGTGCGCCGTCCATGGGGGTTTTACGATTCGATCGATCAAGGCGACCGTTTTCAGGTGAAGCGCATCGTCGTGATGCCAGGGGCGCGGCTGTCGTTACAGATGCACCATCATCGCGCGGAACACTGGGTAGTGGTATGCGGCACGGCGCTGGTCACTCGCGGTGAAGAGCAGTTCCTGCTCGGCGAAAACGAATCGACCTATATCCCGCTGGGGGTATGCCACCGACTCGAAAATCCCGGCCGGGTACCGCTGCAGATCATCGAGGTTCAGTCCGGCACCTATCTCGGCGAAGACGACATCGTGCGCTTCGACGATAAGTACGGACGCTGCGGCTAATGCGGACGAGTCGAGCGCACACGTGTTTTGAGGAGGCTGCTATGCGATTGCTGACAGGTCTACTGGCCAGACTGTTCGACGTCACGATGATCGTTGCGGGGGCTTGCGTGGCCTCGCAGGTGCGGTTCGACGGCGGCTCACAACGGGGCTTCTATTTCGCGTTCGTCGCCTTTGCCGCCGCGTTCGCGCTCGCCCTGTTTCCGGCGCTCGGCGTCTATGAATCGTGGCGCGGACGCTCGAAGCGGGCATTGGCCAGCCATGTCGCGCTAGGTTGGCTGATCGTGCAGGCCTGCGCGATGGTCCTGATGTTCTCGTTGCATCGGATCGATTTCGTGTCGCGCCTGTGGTTCGCGTACTGGACCGGTATTTCGGGCGTAGCGATGATGGCCGGACGGCTGGCGACGCACGTTTTGCTCGGCCGCATGCGCCACGCGGGTATCAACCTTCAGCAGGTCGCGGTGGCTGCGTGCGGCGATCATTGCGACGAGGTAATTCGCAAGATTGCGATGTCGCCGGCTGCCGGCTTTCGCGCGAATGCGCTCTATAGCCTGAGTCCCGGCTGCAACATCGCAACGCGCTCGGGGGTGCGGGTCTTCGAGGAGCACGACGCTTTCGTCCGCTATGTGAAAGAGCACGACATCGGCGAAGTGTGGCTTGCGTTGCCGCTCACGGAGGAACGCGCGATTCTCAAACTGGTTTCGGCGTTCCGCAACGACCTGATCAACATCCGCTTTATGCCCGACGTGCGCGCGCTTGCGCTGTTCGAAGGCAGCATGACCGATCTGCTCGGTCTGCCGACGATCAATCTCGCCGCGTCGCCACTCCCGCCCAACGCGTTGCTGAAGAAGGAACTGTTCGATCGCCTGTTTGCGCTCGGCGCATTGATCGCGATCTCGCCGATCCTGCTCGGCTGTGCGATTGCGGTCAAATTGAGTTCCGCCGGCCCGGTGTTTTTCAAGCAACGCCGCAAAGGCGCCGACGGCCGCGTATTTACGATCTATAAATTCCGCACGATGCGATTGCACGAGCAAAAGCCTGGCGTTCTCGAACAGGCGACGCGAGGCGATCCGCGTATTACCAAAGTAGGTGCATTTTTGCGCCGCACCAGTCTCGACGAGCTGCCGCAGTTTTTCAATGTGCTGCGCGGTGAGATGTCGGTAGTGGGACCACGTCCTCACGCGCTCGAACACGACGATCTCTATCAGAACATCGTGTCCGGCTATATCCATCGCTACCGGATCAAACCCGGCATTACCGGGTGGGCGCAGATCAACGGATTTCGGGGTGAGACCGACCGGTTGGAAAAGATGGAGGGCCGCGTCGCGCATGATCTGTACTACCTGAAGAACTGGTCTTTCTGGCTCGACGTCAAGATCATTCTGGCGACGATCTTCAAGGGACTTCATCATCCGAACGCTTACTAAATATGCTAACAAACGTCGAAGACATGGCGAGGCGATCCGCGAAGCGGGTCGCCCAATACAAATTTCATTGGGGGCACGGGACGCAGGCTCGAAGAGTATTGCGGCTCATTGAGAAAAAATACGGCAAGGCCGATCCGGCCAATCTGAAGCTCGCCGACGCGTATGCGTGCGACGTGTTCGGCGATGCAATCTACGCGCCGTGGCTGCGCGTCTACACCGCGTTCAGCGGCAACTTCAAGGAAGGCTGGATCCCGGATAACTACTATGCGAGCGTCGTGGTGCCGCATATGAAGGGCTGGTACGGCAGGATATCGAGTCTCAAGCCGATGACGCGTTTGATCTTCGATGGCGACGCTTTCCCCGATATCGCCTATTTCGCCAATGGCCTGTTCTTCACGCACAGCAGTGTCGTCGTGCCGCAGCATGAACTGAAAGACGTGGTTTTCGAACATACCGAGCGGGTGGTCTTCAAGCTCGACGGCTCGCGGCAGGGCGACGGGGTCCACATTTTCGACAGAACGAACTTCGATCCGCAGATCATCAAGTCGCTCGGCAACGGCGTGATACAGAAATTCATCATTCAACATCCTGTGTTCAGTGCTTTCGCGTCGAAACCGGTAGCGACGTTGCGCTTTACGACCGTGGTGGACGATACCGGTCATATCTCGATTCGCGCATGTTATCTGCGCATTGGAAGGGCTGACGACACGCATGTCCTGACCGATCGCGAAGTGTGCGTGCCCGTCAGGCTCGCGACAGGCGAGCTCGGCGACGAAGGCTATATGAGCGATTGGGGCGCCATCGACGCGCATCCGGATTCGGGCGTGCGCTTTGCCGGCGTAACGATTCCGGCCTTCGCGCAGTGCATCGCGACCGTGCTCAGCCTGCACCAACGGGTTCCATTTGCGCGCTGCGTCGGCTGGGACCTGACCGTCGACGCGGACAATCGCGTGCAGGTGATGGAGTGGAACGGCGAACACAACGATGTGAAGTTCAGCGAGGCCACCCAGGGTCCGTGCTTTTCGGATCTGAAATGGGAACGGCTCAAGGCCGTCCGCTGAGTCTGCGCGACGGGCAGCAGCCTGGCGCCTGAAGAGGAAGAGGTACGCAGCGGGAGACGCGACGTGAGCGAACAGTTATGGTGCGTCCATATAGAAGGGCTCAACGATTTCATTGCCGTCGATTCCGAGGATTCGGCGCGGCACGAGGCAGCCACCATCAACGCGTATATCGATAGTGCCGGCAAAGAGTCCCGTGCGGCGCTGATGCGCGCGATCGCTATCGAGTGGCCGTTTGGTGCGCCAGCGCACGAGAAGGCACTCGATGACGACTGGCAGGACCTGCAGCGTATGTCGCAGCGGCGCCAGGCCGCGGCTGCGGTGAGTCGCCCGGGCGGTGCGCTGGCCGACATTACGCGGCGGGTCAAAAAGCTCATGACGCTCACGCATGCGGACAGGGAAGACGACGCGTAACGGTCTTCGCTGTCAAGTCGCGGCGCGCGTTTCGGGGCGCTTGCGTTTGAGGGCGAGTGCGACGCCGCTCAACGTCAATGCCATTGCCGCGATTTCCGTGAAGCCGAGCGGTTCGCCAAGCGAGAGCGCCGCTGCGGCAATGCCCATGACCGGCACGAGCAGCATGCCGATCGACGCGACTTCCGGCGGCAGACGCCGCAGCGTCGCGAACCAGGCCAGATAGCAGACGGCCATCGGCACCAGCGTCATGTAGATCATCACCGCGCGGCCCGCGCTATCGAGTGCGTGAAAGTCGGGATGCTCGATCAGCAGCCCCACGATGGCCATCGGCGCGCAGCCGATGCCGACCTGCCATGCGACCAGCGTAATCGGCGGCACGGGAATCGGCGTGCGTGTGATGACGGTGCCGAGCGCGAACATGACGGCGGCGAGCAGCGCGAATAGAATGCCGGCGAGCTTGCCGCTATCGAGCGTGAAGCCCTGGCCGCTCAGCAGCACGACGACGCCAGCTAGCCCGAGCCCCAGCGAGACGAAACCTTCGGTGGATGGGCGCCGCGACAGAATCGGCCACGCGAATAGCATCGCCCAGATCGGCATCGTATAGACGAGTAGCGCGGCTTCGCTGACGCTGAGCCATTTCATCGACATCGTCGAGAAGCCCATCCACGCAAATACGTTGGTGGTGGCGGCAAGCAGCACGCGTGGCAGCAACCGCCGAGGAATCACGATGCGTTCGCCCGAACAGCGGGCGACGACGACTAGCAGCAGCGACGCAACGATACCGGCGACGCCGCGCGAGAACAGCGGAGGCCACTCGCGCAGCAGTATTTTCATCGCGGGCCAGTTCAGGGCCCAGCCGATTGCGGTTACGAGTAGAAAAAACACCCCGGCCCAGCGCGTGGACTTCATTGAAGTATTGTTTGACGGTTGCAGAAGGCCGTCATGTTACCGCGTGCGGCGATTTTCCCTGCGGTATGTTCCGCGCTTTGTTCGTTGCATGTGCACTCTCACGCGCTAGGCGGGAAGCGGCACGTCCTCGATCAATTCCGCGTTGACAGCGCGAATCCTCCGATCGACAAAGTACCCGCCGCCTTCGAGGTAGCGCAGATAGAGCCGGCCGCACGATGAACATTGCCAGACACCGCAGCGGTTATACGGAAAATAGCGCGGCGCGATAGGTGCGTTGGCGGACCAGTAGGTTGTTTTACCGGGCAAATATTCGCCGAACGTCGGTTCAGGATCGTCTTGCGGCATCAGCGTGCCGATTTCGTCGAATCGCGTTTCGTCGAGCGACAGCGGTTGCGATTGCCAGCCGTCGAGCGGCGTGCGCGTGCATTCGCATGGCACGGTGGCGCGCTGTTGGGCGGCGCGCGCGAGTTCAAGCAGGGCTGCAGCGTTCAGATGTTGCACCATATGGCTGATAGCAAAGGTTACGTTCCGTTCATCATCCGGTCGCGTTGCGCGGCGACCCAGGCGCGGTCGAACGTGCCGTTCGCAATCGACTCGAGCGCGGCCGCTTCCTTCGCCTGCTGCCGCCGCGCGCCTTCGATAACCGCATCGACGTCGGCGGGCGGGATCGCAAGCAGACCGTCCTCATCGCCGACGATGATATCGCCCGGTTGCACGACCATGCCACCGACGGTGACGGGTACGTTGATCTCGCCGGGGCCGTTCTTGTAAGGCCCGCGATGCGTGACGCCGCGTGCATACACGGGGAAATCCCGCTCGCGCAACGCGCCGACATCGCGAATTGCGCCGTCGATCACGAGACCCTGTACGCCGAGGCTTTCCGCGAAGGTCGCCATGATCTCGCCCATCAGCGCCTGGGTGAGATCGCCGGCGCCGTCGATCACGAGCACGTCACCGGGCCGGCAGAAGTCGAACGCGCGGTGAATCGCGAGATTGTCGCCGGGCCGCGTGCGAATCGTCAACGCTGTACCAGCCATCGGCTTGGGCCGATGAAACGGCCGCAGGCCGACCGTGCCGCTCGCGCGCGCCATGTTGTCGCTGAGCAGCGACACCGCGAGTTCACGCAAGGCTGCTAGCGTGGCCGCACTTGCCTGCGGCGCGCACGCGTATTCACGCCATCCCAATGGATTCATACCGTTGCTCCCGGTGTCGACAAGCGCTTGTCGAGTTGCTTATCGAGGTGATTGGACAACCGCGGATACACGCTGCGCGCGTTGTCCTCGTAGATGCGTTGCCGGTCCGCGTCGCTGAGCCATTCGATCGCGTCGATATAGCGGCGCGTGTCGTCATAGTAGTGACCCGTGCGCGGATCGATGCCTTGCACCGCGCCGATCGTCTCGGACGCGAACAGGATGTTCTCGACCGGAATCACTTTGGCGAGCAATTCGGCGCCGGGCAGGTGATACACGCAGGTATCGAAGAACACGTTTTTCAGCAGATGTTCTTCGAGTACGGGCCGCTTCATGTCCTGCGCGAGTCCGCGATAACGTCCCCAGTGATAGGGCACCGCGCCGCCGCCGTGCGGAATGATCAGGCGCAGCGTCGGGAAATCCTTGAACAGATCGCCCTGCAATAACTGCATGAAGGCCGATGTATCGCCGTTGATGTAATGCGCGCCGGTCGCGTGGAAATTCGGATTGCACGACGACGACACGTGAATCATCGCGGGCACGTCGAGCTCGACCATCGCTTCGTATAGCGGATACCAGCTGCGGTCGGTGAGCGGCAGCCCGCTCCAGTGGCCGCCCGACGGATCGGGGTTCAGGTTGCAGCCGATGAAGCCGAGTTGTTCGACGCAGCGACGCAATTCGCTGATGCAGGTGGCCGGCGCGGCGCCCGGCGCTTGCGGCAATTGGCACACGCCGACGAAGTTGCGCGGAAACATCTCGCATACACGCTGCACGAGGTCGTTGCATTCGCTCGACCAGTGCGCGTTCGCGTCGGCGGTGGCGAGGTGATGGCCCATGCCGGCCGCGCGAGGCGAGAAGATCGTCAGGTCGGTCCCGCGTTCGCGCTGAACGCGCAACTGGCCGGTCTCGATGCTTTCGCGAATCTCGTCGTCGCTGATAACGGGACGCGGTGGTGGCGTGACGCCGTCTTTCAGCGCGGCGATTTGTTGTTTGCGCCACGCTTCGTGCTGCGGCGGAGAGGTCGTGTAATGACCGTGGCAATCGATGATCATGGGTGCAATGTCCGTTGTGCTGTTGCGTGCGGTGCGAGTGTTTCGCTGGAAGCTTCAGGCTGGCGGCGCGGCATCTCCGGGCGCGAGCGACGCGACTTCGTCGTCGGCGGGCGTCACGCGCATCACGAGCGCGATGATCGTTGCGACGACCAGAAACGCCGCGATGGTCAGCAACGCGAGCTTGAAGTTGCCGGTCGCGCTACGCACCAGCCCGATGCTCCACGGCCCGACGAGGCCACCGAATTGCGCGATGGTATTGATCAGGGCGATGGTCGCCGCGCCCGCCGCGCCGGTTCTGAACGACGACGCGAGACTCCAGAACAGCGGGTTGCCCGCGTAGATGAACAGGCCGGTCAAGCACAGCAGCCCGTAAGCGATCACCGGGTTCGGCGCGTACGCGCTGCCGGCAATCGCGAGCGCGCTCATCCCATAGACGAAAGCGAGGTGTTTCTTGCGGTCGCCGGTGCGATCGGAACTGCGGCTGATCAGGACGGTGCCCAATACGCCGAGCAGCGGCGGCGCGGCCGACAGAAAGCCGACTTCGATATTGCTCAGGTTGCCCAGACTCTTGACGATTTGCGGCAGCCACAGGAACAGCCCGTAGATGCCGACCAGCGCGCAGCCGAACAGGCACGCGAGGCTCCAGACACGGATATCGCTTGCCACCCGCAGCAGCGGAAAATGCCGGTTGCCGCCGACCGCTTCGCGCTCGGCGGCGAGCGTCGTTTCTAGCCAGTTCTTTTCCGCGCTCGACAACCAGTCCGCGTCGGCGGGGCGCTCGGTCAGGATGCGCAGCGTGAGCAGGCCGAGCAGCATCGCGGGCAGACCTTCGAGAATGAACATCCATTGCCAGCCCGCGAGGCCGAGAATGCCGTTCGCGTAGGTCATCAGCATCGTCGAAATGGGACCGCCGAGCACAGCGGAAAACGAGCCCGCGATGATATAGCCGCCGACCGCGCGCGCCCGGTAGCGCACCGGAAACCATTTGGTCAGATAAACCGCGATGCCCGGCAGGAAACCCGCTTCCATCACGCCGAGCAGAAAGCGCAGCACGTAGAAGCTCGTATCGTTGAACACGAATGCGGTGGCGGCGGCGACTGCGCCCCACGTGAGCAGAATGCGCGCGATCCACACGCGCGCGCCGACGCGATGCAGAATCAGATTGCTCGGGACTTCGAGCAGCATATAGCCGACGAAGAAGATACTGCCCGCGAACCCGAACACGGCTGGACTGAAGCCCAGCTGTTTGTTCATGTCTAATGCGGCGAAACCGATATTGATCCGGTCGAGATAATTGACGAACATCATCGCGAAGAGCATGGGCATCAAGCGCCCGTACACTTTGCGCATCGTCGCGGCTTCATCGAATGCGGTCATGCTGTCTCCTGCCATGGAGCGACAGCCGTGGCCGTCGCTGCGTTTTGTCGTATGTGCGCCTGATGATGCAGTGGCTTACCGCTCATGATAGGAACGCACGGACCAGGAGTCCAAGACCGCTTGCTTATGCTTCTATAGGCATTTGCTTATAGTGCGGAATCGCCCACGGGTGGCGGCAGGCAGGCGAGGAACGCGCGCAGGTGCGGCGAGGCGTCGTCGGTGCGGAAGGTGGCTGCAAGCGTCGAGCGATGCGCCGAACCGGGCCCCGACAGATGACGGAACACGACGTCGGCACGCCCATGCCGCGCCACCGATTCGCCGACGACGGTCACGCCCAGGCCCGCCGCGACGAGCGCGATGGCTGTCTGGATTTCGTAAGCTTCGTGCGCGACGTGCGGTGTCACACCCGCATCACGATACAGCGATTGCACCGAGCGCTTGAATTGCGCGTTCAGGTGTTTCGGATAAAGAATCAGCGGCGTATCGGCGAGGTCGGCGATACGCACCGTTTCGCGCGCGGCGAGCGGGTGCCCCGCTTCCAGCGCGACCACGACGCGCTCGCGCAGCAGCGTGAACGACGTGCAGCCTTCCACCGCGAGCGGTTGCCGGCCGATGCCGATATGAATGCGCATGTCGCGCAACCCATCGGTCTGTTCCTCGGTGAGCATTTCGAAGAGCTTGAGTTCGACCTGCGGATACGCGTGGTGGAATTTTTTCAACGCGGGCGGCAGCACGCTGTACATCGATGAACGCGTGAAGCCGATACTCAGCCAGCCGCGCCGGCCGACGCCGATTTGCTGCGCGGCAAGCGTCATCTGTTCCAGCGAGCCGAGTATCTGGCGCGCTTCGGTGCAGAGATAGTGCCCCGCCTCGGTCAGCATCAGCGGCCGCCGTGCGCGGTCGACCAGTTGCGTGCCGAGCCTTTCTTCGAGCGAACGGATCTGCTGGCTCAACGCGGGTTGCGCGATATGCAGCCGTTCAGCCGCGCGGCTGAAATTGAGCTCCTCCGCGAGAATCACGAAGCATTGAAGGGCTCTGAGATTCATGTGGTAGTCCTGTCATGACCGGGTGCGGTGGATCAGCATATACGGTTCGCGAGCAATAACCCTAACGATTCGGCTGATTCGAATGCTTCCCGGTGTGCGATCTCGAAGTGGACAATGAATCGTTCTGCTACATCTTCGACGCCGGAGCCGCAGGCGGAGAACCGTTATCTGTAACTGTCGTACGAGATGCACGGCGTCGGCATTACATTGAGCGGCCAATTCGTGGCTGTTCCCTATCGTTGGACAAGCGGGTTTGTTTAGCGCCGGCTGCTGGCCGGCCGCTTTTTGCGCGGCCCCGTCGACGCACGCACCACCAGCTCCGGCGCGGGGCCAAGCACCATCGATGGCTGCCGCTGCGGCGCCTGGATTAGCCGGATCAGACTTTCTATCGACAACTCCGCGATGGCCGCTGTCTGGATCGCGACGGTGGTCAGCGCGGGGTGAACCTGGTGCGCGAGCTGGATGTCGGTGATGCCGATCACGGATACGTCGCCGGGCACCGAACGGCCTAGCGTGATGAGCGCCTGCACTGCGCCGATTGCGAGCAGGTCGTTGGTCGCGAAGATCGCGCTCAATTGCGGCCGGTTCGCCATCAATTGCATGCAGGCAGCGTAGCCGGCGTCGATCGAGTCGCGAATCTGCAGCACCGCGGCGGCGTCGGCTTCGATGCCGGCCGCGCGCATTGCCGCGCGAAAGCCATTCGACCGCGCATCCTGCAAGCCACCGCAGCCGTCGCCGATTAGCAGGCCGATCTCGCGATGGCCGAGTTCGAGCAGATGCTGCGCGGCCAGCGCGCCCGCGCACGCGAAATCCACCGCGATGCAGGGCAGCGCGGGCGGCGCTTCAGGATGCTCCCACATCGCCAGCAGGATCGGTGCGCTATGCGTGGCCGACGCGCACAGATCGTTGATCGTGATGTCGGTATTCATCACGAGCACGCCGTCGGCGAGCGTGCCGGCAATCTGGTTCAGATATGCGCGGCCGATTTCCGCGTCGTCGTCGGTATTGCAGACCATCAGGAAGTAGCCGCGCTTGCGCGCCGCGCGCTCGGCCGCGAGCACGAACTCCGGGTAGAACGGGTTCGAGATATTCGACAGCATGAGCGCCAGTGTCGACGAACGGCCCTCGGCCAGCGCGCGCGCGTTCAGGTTGGGCCGGTAGCCGAGATCGGCGATGGCTTTCAGTACGCGCTCGGCCGTTTCGGGACGGACTTTTTCGCGATTGCGCAGCACGTTGGATACGGTCGCTGCGGTAACCTGCGCGCGCTTCGCGACTTCGGAGAGCGTGACCATGTTCTATTTATCCCATATTCAGGGAACACTATTCAAATGTTGCGGTCGATCGGCGACGTTGTTAAGTTCTCGGAAAACACCCCCGGAGACCCGCGATGATGTTTCCCGTCGAACAGGAATTTAAGCGATTAAACGCCCTCCGCACAAGCGGGGCGCGTTTATTTTTGCGCGCGATTTAAGCGGTTAAATCCACGCGGAGGACGCATGGCAACGATTCGTTTAACGGATGTGCAGAAGGCCTACGGCGATCATCCGCCGGTGGTCCGGCGGGTCAATTTGGAGATTGCGCAGCACGAGTTCTGCGTGTTTCTCGGTCCTTCGGGTTGTGGCAAGTCGACGTTGCTGCGGATGATCGCGGGCCTGGAAGATTTGAGCGAAGGTGAATTGCATATCGGCGGGCGCCTCGTCAACGATGTTCCCGCCGCCGAGCGTGGCGTTGCGATGGTGTTCCAGAGCTACGCGCTGTTTCCGCACATGACGGTGTTCGACAACATGGCATTCGGACTCAAGCTCGCCAGGCAGCCGAAGGATGTGATCGAGCGCAAGGTTCGCGAAGCCGCGCGGATTCTGCAACTCGAGAGCCTGCTCGAGCGTCATCCGAAAGCATTGTCGGGCGGCCAGCGGCAGCGCGTCGCGATTGGCCGCGCGATCGTGCGCGAGCCCGGCGTGTTTCTGTTCGACGAACCACTGTCGAATCTCGACGCCGCGCTGCGCGGGCAAACGCGGGTCGAAATCGCGCGTCTGCATCAGCGTTTTGCGAACGCGAGCGTCGTCTACGTGACGCACGATCAGGTCGAAGCGATGACGCTGGCCGATCGCATCGTGCTGCTGCATGCGGGCGCTGAGGCCGAACGCTTCGGCAGCATCGCGCAAACCGGCGCACCGCTCGATCTGTATCACCGTCCGCAGTCGGGCTTCGTCGCGGGCTTCATCGGCTCGCCGCGTATGAACTTTATCGACGCGAGCGTTGATGCGATCGAGCCATCCCGCGTAACGGTTGCAATCGCAACGCCTGGCGAGAGCAATGGAGAAAAGCTCGTCGCTCACGTCGACGGTCAACATCTGCGGCGCGGACAGCGCGTCACGCTCGGCGTTCGTCCCGAACATCTGCGGCTCGACGGCGACGAACAGTTCATTGCGTGCGCGAGCGTGCTGTCGGAACGGCTCGGCGAGCACAGCTATATCCACGCGGATTATGCGGGCGGCTCGCTGATCGCCAAGGCGCCCGGCGATACGCCGCTCGGCGCCGGCGAGCGCATGCGTATTCACGTACCGCCTGCAGCGTGTCATCTGTTCGATGAACACGGATTCGCACTGCCGCGTAGCACATTCGAACCGGAACGCGCGGCGGCCTGATCGGTCATCGAGGACGGCCGCGCGTTAGCGGCTTGTCGGTGCCGAACCGGAATGACGAATGACGGATTCCGCCACAGAGCGGATCACATCGCCGGCCACGTTGCGTAGCCGGTTAACAAGTAGACAAGGAGACACAGAATGATTGCTCTTCGCTTTGGCCGTCTTGCCCGGGTCTCGATCGCCGCCGCGCTGGTGGCCGGCGCGCTCGGCAGCGCCGCGGTGAACGCCGCCACGCTCAACGTCAATGTATCGGCGCGCGGTAATCAGCGCTCGACCTGGCAGGACGCATTCGATCAGTTCAAGAAAGCCAATCCCGACGTCGATCTGAAAGTCACGTACATCACCGAGGAAGCGTATAAGGTGCAGATGGGCGGCTGGCTCGCGACCGATCCGCCCGACGTCGTGTCGTGGCACGACGGCGAACGGATGGCCTATTACGCGCAACGTGGACTGCTCGAAGACCTGAGCCCGGATTGGGCGAAGAACAATTGGTCGCAGCAGTACGCGTCGGTCAAGCAAGCGTCGACGTATAAAGGCCGACAGTACGCGGCGCCGCTCGGCTATGACGCTTACGGCTTTTTCTATCGCAAGGATTTGTTCGAGAAGGCCGGCATCAAGAGCGAGCCGAAAACGTGGGAAGAATTCATCGACGCGACGAACAAGCTGAAGGCGATCGGCGTCGCGCCGATCGCGGTGGCCGCGCGCGATAGCTGGACGCTTGCCGCGTGGTTCGACTACCTCGATCTGCGCATCAACGGCAACGAATTCCATCAAAAACTGATGGCGGGCGAAATTCCGTATACCGATCCGCGCGTGAAGAAGGTCTATACGACGTGGAAGACGCTGCTCGACAATCACGCGTATATCGACAATGCGCTTTCCTACGATGTCGATTCGGTTGCGCCGTTCCTCGTGAACGGCAAGGCCGCGATGATGCTGATGGGCACGTTCTTCTCGGCGAGCTTTCCGCCGTCGATCAAGGATCAGATCGGCTTCTTCCGTTTCCCGGTGATCGACGCGAACGTGCCGATGGCCGAAGACGGTCCGGTCAACGTGCTGCTGATTCCGGCGAAGGCGAAGAACAAGGCCGACGCGCGCAGGCTGCTCGCGTTCATGGAGACGCCCAGGATCAACGCGGAACTCGCGAAGGGCTGGGGTCAGCTGCCGTCCAATAGCCAGGCGGCCGAGCCGGAGGACGCGATTTCGAAAGTGGGATTCCAGACGCTCGCGAATACCAAGGGCGGCATCGCGCAGTTCTACGATCGGGACATGCAGAAGGAAATGGCCGACGAAGGCATGAAGGCGATGCAGCAGTTCTATAGCGACCCGTCGCAACTCGATACGGTGCTCGCGCATCTCGAAGCGACACGAAAGCGCATCTACCACAAGTAACCTCGCGACGCCGGCCGTGGCGTCGCGGCCGGTGTTCGTGTTCGCTTTTGCCTTCGATCTCCGCCGAGGCCGATCCATGTCTGATACTGCAGCGCGCCGCCTGGCAGCGGCGCGGCCCCGGCGCGTCTCGACGACGCGTGGTCATCAGCATCGCGCCGCATTTTTCTTTTTGCTGCCGGGCTGTGTGTTGTTCACGCTGTGCGTGATCTATCCGATCATCAGCAGCATCTGGTTGAGCTTCTATCACTGGGACGGGATGACACCGAAGACCTTCGCGGGTCTCGCCAATTATGTCGAGCTGTTTCAGTCCGACACGTTTTATACGGCGCTCAAGAATAACCTGATCTGGCTCGCTCTGTTTCTCCTGGCGCCGCCACTCGGTCTGATGTTCGCGCTGTATCTGAACCAGCACATACGCGGCATGCGCGTCGTGAAGTCACTGTTTTTCGCGCCGTTCGTGCTGTCGGGCGTCGTGGTCGGCCTCGTGTTCAGCTGGTTTTACGACCCGACGTTCGGGCTGCTGCGGTTGATCGTCGGTCGCGGCATTCCTGTACTCGGCGATCCGCGCACCGTGACGTTCGGCATCATCCTTGCCGCGTTGTGGCCGCAAGCGCCGTTCTGCATGGTGCTGTATCTGACAGGCCTCACCGGCATCAATCCCGAGGTGGTGGAGGCCGCCCGGATGGAAGGTGCAACAGGGCTGCGCCTGTTGTGGCACGTGATCCTGCCGCAACTGCGGCCTGCCACGTTCATGGCGGTCGTGCTGACCGTGATCGGCGCGCTGCGCAGTTTCGACCTGATCGCGGTGATGAGCGGCGGCGGCCCGTTCGACAGTTCCACCGTGCTCGCCTTTTACATGTACGACCAGGCGATCAAGTATTACCGGGAAGGCTATTCCGCGGCAATCGCGGTCGTGTTGTTCGCCATCATGCTCGTCTACATCGTGTTCCATCTGCGCCGCATGCTGCGCGAGGAAAGCTGATTTCGCCGCGGAATTTCGCCCCTCATTTTGCCGCTCCCGAGGAGTATTTCATCATGTATCCGCTTCCGGTCGAACGCTGGAAACCCGTTAATCGCGCGCTCTATAAAGCGTCGTTGCCGCTCGCGCTGCTGATCTGGCTGCTGCCGATGCTGGCGGTGCTGGTCACGTCGATCCGCTCGTCGGATGAACTGGTGCAGGGCGATTACTGGGGCTGGCCCAGGCATTTCGCATTGGTCGAAAATTACGGCACCGCGCTGACGCAAACGCCGATGCTGCATTACTTCGCGAACAGCGTGCTGATTACGGTGCCCTCGGTGATCGGCGCGATCGTGCTTGCGTCGATGGCGGGTTTCGCGTTGGCGACGTATCGGTTTCGGGGCAACACCGCGGTGTTGTTCGCGTTCGTCGCCGGCAATTTCGTGCCGATCCAGATCCTGATGATTCCAGTGCGCGACATGGCGCTGAAAGTCGGTCTTTTGAACACGGTGTGGGCACTGGTGATCTTCCACGTGTCGTTTCAGACCGGCTTTTGCACGCTGTTTCTGCGCAACTTCATCAAGCAGTTGCCGTTCGAGATGATCGAGGCGGCGCGCGTGGAGGGGGCGGGCGAATGGACGATCTATCTGCGTATCGTGCTGCCGTTGATTCGCCCCGCGCTGGCCGCCCTCGGTATCCTCGTGTTCACGTTCGTGTGGAACGACTACTTCTGGGCGCTGTGCCTGACTCAGGGCGACGATGCCGCGCCGATCACGGTGGGTGTTGCCGCGCTCAAGGGCCAATGGACCACCGCATGGAACCTGGTCGCGGCGGGCTCGGTACTGGCCGCATTGCCTTCCGTACTGATGTTCTTCGCGATGCAACGGCATTTCGTCGCCGGGCTGACTTTCGGCGCGAGCAAGGGATAGGCAATGCCCTTCATCACGACTTGAACAACGACTCAAGCACCGCTCGACGTCAAACTTACAACGAGACCTTCACATGCAACTTGGTGTCTGCTACTACCCGGAACAATGGCCGCGCGCGATGTGGTCCGACGACGCGCAGCGTATGGCCGAACTCGGCATCACGCACGTGCGGATCGCCGAATTCGCGTGGAGCCGCATGGAGCCGCGCCCCGGCGAATTCGAATGGCATTGGCTCGACGAAGCCGTCGAAACGCTCGCCAATGCGGGCCTCAAGCTTGTGCTCGGCACACCGACCGCGTCGCCGCCGAAATGGCTCATCGATGCGTATCCGGAGATATTGCCGGTTCGCGCCGACGGTACGCGCTGGAATTTCGGCTCGCGTCGTCATTACGACATCTCGAGCGATACCTACCGGCGCGAATGCGTACGCATCGTCGCGGCGATGGTGAAACGGTATGGACGGCATCCGTCGATCGTCGCCTGGCAGACCGATAACGAACTGGGTTGCCACGACACGGTGCCGAGCTATTCAGAAGCGGCTCTCGAGCGTTTTCACGCATGGCTGCGGCAGCGCTACGACACCATCGGTGCGTTGAACGATGCATGGGGCAACGTGTTCTGGAGCATGGAGTATCCGGCGTTCGATGCAATCGGCTTGCCGAACCTGACGCCCACCGACGCAAATCCGATCCATCTGCTCGACTTCCGCCGCTTCGTATCAGATGAAGTGGCGAGCTTCCATCGCGAGCAGATCGACGTGCTGCGCGAGCATGCGCCGAACGCGGATCTACTGCACAACTTCATGGGCTTTTTCACGACCTTCGATCACTATCGTTTCGCCGCGGACAACGCGATCGATGTGGCCGCATGGGACAGCTATCCGATCGCGCGCACCGAAATGATCGCTTTGCCGGACGAACAGAAGGCGCGTTTCGCGCGCACCGCGCATCCCGACGTCTCCGCGTTCGATCACGACCGTTACCGCGGCATCGGCGCCGGCCGGTTCTGGGTGATGGAGCAGCAGACCGGGCCGGTGAACTGGGCGTCGTGGAATCCCGTGCCCGCAGCGGGGATGGTACGGTTGTGGGCGTATGAAGCGTTCGCGCACGGCGCGGAGCTGGTGTCGTACTTCCGCTGGCGCCAGTGTCCGTATGCGCAGGAGCAGATGCATTCCGGCCTCAATCTGCCGAACAACGAGCTGTCGCCAGGCGGTCTGGAGGTGCGGCAGGCGGCGCGCGAAATCGCCAGTTCAACGGCACTGTCGACGCTCGCCGCGCCCGCGCGAGCTGCGGTCGCGCTGGTGTTCGATTACGAAACCCAATGGATGTTCGAGACTCAACGACACGGCAAGAGCTTCGACTATCAGACGCTCGCGTTCGACTACTACGCGTCGTTGCGCGAATTAGGACTCGACGTCGATATCGTGTCGAGCCGGGCCGATCTTTCGACGTATCGGCTCGTCGTCGTGCCGAGCCTCGCGGTAATCGACGACGCGCTGGTCGAACAGGTTGCGCGTAGCAACGCGCAATGGCTGTTCGGTCCGCGCAGCGGTTCGAAGACGAGCGCGTTCGCGATTCCCGGCAATCTGCCGCCGGGTGCGTTGCAGCGGGTGCTGCCGATCCAGGTGCTCGAAGTGGAAACGCTGCGGCCGACGCTGGCGCCCGCGCTGGCTATCGACGGCATACAGGGCAGTGCGCTGCACTGGCGCGAGCATGTACGCGCGAACGGCGACACGCGCGTCGTCGCGCGCTTCGACGACGCGTGGCCGGCACTGCTCACGCACGGCAAGGTGCGCTATGTGGCCGGCTGGTTGTCGCATGAACTGCATCGCTTGGTATTGCGGCAGGCGGCGCATGATGCCGGCCTCGATCCGCAACTGCTCGCCGACGGACTGCGGATTCGGCGGCGCGGCGGGCTGACCTTCGCATTCAATTTCGGCGCGCAGCCGGTGCAGGCGCCGGCGCCGGCCAATGCGACGTTCGTGCTTGGCGAGTCACGCCTGAACACCGGCGACGTTTGCGTGTGGGCAGACGCGTGACGCGCCGCTCGGACTAGTGCGTTTTCTGCCGCTCCGCGCACGCCGACGTGATCGCCATGCTTGCCTGATCGGCGTCATATCCGGCGCATCGGGGCGGTAGATCTTCTCGATGATCGCACCGACCGCCGCGCGATCGGAAGGGTCCATCACGAGCACGCCGTCGGCGAGCGTGCCGGCAATCTGGTTCAAATATGCGCGGCCGATTTCGGCGTGTCGTCGGTCGGAGTATGCGGTCGTCCTTCTCGCTCACGCTGGCAACGCATAAACGCGGAACTGGCAGCTATGGACGCCTCATATACAAAGCACTAACGGGCTTCGATTCGTGACGAAAAAGGCGGCTCAATGCCGCCTCTTCTGTTGAACCCGATACCGGTAGCAAGCACCTGAAAATGAGATAAGCCGGAACATTGTCAATGTTTGTGAAAACGGCCCTATCCCGAATTAAAACCATTGACCATCACCCGCCTAAATGGTTAATTCGTCGGCTGTTGCCTGGCAGATAAGAGGAGATCGAATGGAGCAACAAGAACAGGAAGGCACCGGCAATAACAACGAGTGCCTGGTTTGCCGCGTGACATATTCAATCTATTCGAACTTTCCGCCAATGCCTTCCGCAATGGCGCTGAACGTCGAGACGGACGAATTCTTTCCGCAGGATGTGCTTCTGTCGTACTCAACAGGGCACCAAATGGCGGCTGCCTTGGGTTACTCATGGGCGTGCAATTGTCGCGGACGCAAGGCACTCGCAGCGCTTACGGCGAAGGATCGCATTCACGACGAGCAATACACACTCAAGGATGCTGATGGCCGTGTCATGCGGGACACGTATTACACGGTTCGTCTGCCGTCCGGTGCGCTCGTCCACGGAATAACCGATAAATTGGGGCGCACCAAACGCTACAGAACAAGCGGCGCCCAATCCATATATATTTATCTTGGCCACACACAGGAGGCGTAATGCCCGCCGTGCTCGGAACATCGGAAACGAATACGAATCCCGATTCGAATATAGTGCTTCATTTTGGACGACTAGGCAAACCCTGGAAGATATCTAAACAAGGGGTAACTTTCATTGCGGGCTGGGAAGCATTCGTGCCGCATATATATGACAATGATGGTGCCGGAAACGGGGGTAATGCAACTGTGGGATATGGGCATCTCATTCATATGGGGCCTGTATCCGGTGCGGCATCTGAGGCGCCATTTCGTAAGGGCGTAACAATCGCCCAAGCGCGAGAATTATTGCTGCTCGACCTTGAATAGCCGGAGCACATTGTAAATAGAAAGATTCATGTGCCGCTACATCAGTACGAGTACGATGCACTGGTTTGCTTTGTATATAACCTTCCGAGTGGTAACGGTGGCCTGTTGAATCTTGTTAACTCGGGTCACTATGACCGCGTGCCCGCTAAATTTCTGGAATACACGCTGGCTGGCGATGTGCGGCCGCGCGGACTGATCAAGCGTCGGCGCTCAGAAGGCAGCCTTTTCAAAGATGGAAATTATGACCACAATCATTAAATCCGTCGCAGCCGTAATAACGATATCGGCGTCGATTTCAGCGTTTGCGGATATGCCATGTGAAGAAAAGGCAAAGACGCGAAACGATTTTCTTGCCTGCACTAACGCCGATACGGAAAGAGTCCTCGCTGACGCCCAGAAGTTGTATCGAGGAATCAGGAACGCCGCGACGGGAGATAAGCGAATCGCCTTGGACAAGAACTTCGGAATATGGAATGAAAAAGCGTCGTCCGACTGCACGTTGATTGCTTATTCGTTTAACGAGTGGAGTGACCGCTATGCACCCGATACCGGCTTTCAGGTCGCGGAATGCCGGTTGAAGATTGCATCGCAGGAACTGGAATTCTATAAATGGCTCGCGTGTCCTGCAGATATGGAAACATCAAAAGTTCCAAAATGTGCTGCAATCGATAAACTGCTTCGAAGAAATCAGTAGCAGGGGTTACCAGAGTGACGCAATGAACCTATGCCGGACTCATCCAATCAGAACCGATTCGTCGCATTGGGCGGGCGCCGGGGCCTGCATGCGCTGTGCGGATTGCAACGTCCCCATTCCTTACAGGTGAAGCGTCCGTGCTTGGCGAGTCACGCCTGAACACCGGCGACGTTTGCGTGTGGGCAGACGCGTGACGCGGACGCGACGCTCGGACTAGTGCGTTTTCTGCCGCTCCGCGCACGCCGACGTGATCGCCATGCTTGCCTGATCGGGCGTCATATCCGGCGCACCTGGGCGGTAGATCGTCTCGATGATCGCATCGACCGCCGCGCGATCGGAAGGGTCCTTGTAGTAGTGGGCTGCCTGATCGAGCGCCTGCGCTTTGGTCTTCTTGTGCGCGCGCCACGATGCGACCTGGCCGGCGATATCGCCCAACGCAAAACATTGATTGCTGACGGTTTGCGCAACGGCCTGAGCGGCCGGTTGCGCGACGCCCAGCGCGATAAGCACGGATACGACGACGCGTTTCATTGCCTGGATCCTGAGATGTGACGGGCGGCGGCGCGGTGACGGCGGTATCGCCGTTTGGCCGGCGCGCGGATAAACGAGTCGCGTAGTGTATCGGGAACCGGCGTGGCGCCCCTTTTCTCATGCCAAGCTGACGGATCCGGCAGGCCGTAAAAGAAAAGCCGCGCTGCGCATCGCAGGGCGGCTTCAGGCATCACCGGACTATCGGCGGCCCTCTCGGGGGCCGCGTCCTCGCAGGTTCAGTGTCCGAACGATTCAGCCTTCGACGCACCCGCTTCCACCACCTGCGGACGCGCGGCCTGCTTGATCAGCAGCGCGATGCACGACAGCAGACCAGCGACCGCGATCGTCGCGAAGATGCCGCTGAACGAAAAGTGACGGCGCGCCAGTTCGGCTACGAGGAACGAACCTGCGATGCCGCCGAAGCGGCCGACGCCGAGCATCCATGCGACGCCGGTGCCGCGGCCCTCGGTCGGGTAGAACGCGGCGGCCAGCGCCGGCAGCGACGATTGCGCGGTATTCATCAGCACACCGGCGACGAACACGATGAAGACCAGCGCGCCGACATTACCCGCTGCCTGGCCGATGAAGTACACGCTCACCGCGGTCAGCGCGTAGCACGCCGCGATTACGCGATTCGCATTGAAGCGGTCCATCAGCCAGCCGGCCAGCACCGCGCCGACGCCGCCGAGCGGGAACAGCGCGGAAATCAGCGTTGCGCGTTGCGGCGCGAGGCCGGCGTCTTTCAACAGGATCGGCATCCAGTTGATGGACGCATAGAAGATCACGAGGCCCATGAAATACGCGAGCCACAGCATGACCGAGCCGACGATATACGAACGCGACAGCACGACGCCGAGACCTTTGCGGCCGGTTTGCGGCGCGGTTTCGGTCATCGTGAATGCGCCGGCTTGCACCGCGTCGCCGGAAATGCGCGCGAGCGCGGCGCGAATCCGTTCGACCGGCTTATGGTTGGCGACCATGTAGCGCACCGACTCCGGCATCTTCGCGAACAGCAGCAGCACCAGCAGCAGCGGCGTCACGCCGCCGAGCAGCAGCACGCTGCGCCAGCCGAAGTGCGGGATGATCCACGCGGCGAGGAAGCCGCCCAATGCGGCGCCGAGCGGGAAGCCGCAGAACATCAGGTTGATCACGGTGGCGCGGCGACGATCGGGGCAATACTCGCCCATCATCGTCACCGCGTTCGGCATCGCCGCGCCGAGACCGACGCCGGTGATAAAGCGCAGCACGGTCAGATGTTCGATGCTGTCCGCGAACGCCGAGCCGAGGCACGCGAGCCCGAACAGCAGCACCGAGCCGAGCAGCATCCCGCGACGCCCGAGGCGGTCGGACAGCGGGCCCGAACCGAGCGCGCCGCATGCGAGGCCGAACAGCGCCGCGCTCAGCACCGGTGCGAGCGACGGTTTGTCGATACCCCATTCGTTGATGAGCGACGGCGCGATGAAGCCGATCGCGGCCGTGTCGAAACCGTCCAGCAGGACGATCACGAAGCACATGAAGAAGATCAGCCACTGGAACGGCGAAAACGGATGCTCGTTGATGAAGGTTTGAACATTCACAGCGGTGCTGCGGTTCATGATGGTCTCCTTACTGCGAAAAGGCCCGCACGACGAGCTGGTTTTCTCAAGACCGTACGCCGTTTGCAGGCGACGCACGACGCCTGTACACCGCGAAAACGGCTGTGCTTCGGCAATAGATCATACCCGGACGGCCGCTTTGCAGAAACCGCGCCGGGCAGGCGATTTGTTCGTGTAAAGAACGGGGATTCTTCTTGCGAACGCGCGCCACTGTAAGCAATCTGATCGCATAGGGTCAACGCGGGAATACCCGAGAAGTCCAAAAATGGGCGTCGGCCTAAGTGCGCTGGGTGGGAATTCGACGCGTCGGAGGTGGGGGCGACGCGCGTTGGCATGCCGCGCGTCGATGCGCGGCATGCGTCAGGTGAAGGGTTAAGCGGAGGCTGAAACGCGCGGCTCAAACGCAGCGCTCGTGGAAGGGCAACGCGTTAGGGCGATCAGCCGGCCGCACCCGGATTCGCGACCGTTTGCTCGATCTTGCCCAGCCGCACGACGGTCACGCCCGGACGCAATTGCCGCAGCGACGGCATCACGAGCATGCAGTTGTCGTAGGGTGTGCGCACTTCCTCGCCGTTCGACCAGCCGATCAACGCACCGGCTTCGGGGAAAATCTCCAGGCCGGTGTACGGCGCGGCGAAACGGAAGTCCATGCTGGTCGCGACGACCGGCTGCGTGACGCGCACGATGTGTTGCACGGGCGGCAGCGGCGCGAGCCAGCCCGCTGGCAGATCGGCTTCGTCGACCACCCCGGCGAGCAGCAGGAAGCGCGCGGTCGTATCGCGCGCTACCGTCACCGCGGCCGCTTCCCAATGCTGGCCGCATTCGATCAGCAGCGCGTTCTTCGCGCTCGCGGGGTCGCCGAAACCTTCGTAGTCGCGCATCCGGCGGCCTTCGGGATGCCCTTCGTCGCAGATCACCGTGGCCGGCGTGCCGAGCCGGGTGGCAAGCTCGATGCCTTTTTGCAGCGGCCCGGCGACGATCAGCGGTTTGCTCTTCTCGTGCATCGAATGCAGATCGAGCAGCGCGTCGACCGTATCGACCACCGGGCGCATCGCCCGCGCGCGCGCCAGTTCGCTCGACGTGCGCGACGTGTCGTCGAGCACCGCGGCGGTCCACACGCGATTGAAGTCCTGATCGACGAAGCGCGCGGCATCCGGTTTGGCGGAATCGAAGCGGCGGTACGCGGCGACGTTCGCGAACGACAGCGTAAGGCGCCCGCGCCGCGGACGCAGCGCGCGGCGCAGCAGTTCATCGACGACGATCGCGCCGCACACTTCGTTGCCGTGCGTGAGCGCATTGATCATCACGTGCGGGCCGGGCAAGCCGGAATCGAACGTGTGGACGTAGGCGATGCCGGACGACGATTGCTCGTGCGGCGCGATATCGGGGAATGCGACTTCGATTGGATAGGCTTCCATGCTTGTGCGGACGCGTCCTTGCGCAAAAAAATTGATCAGGTCTTGATGAAGACGTTGTTGTGGCTCGCGCCTGCCAGCCAGTGTATTCGGAAAGCGCGAGGTCCAGCGAAGTGCTCGCTTATCTCACGCGCCGAGCTTCGCCGCGATTGCTTTGCCGACGTCGCTCGTGCTCGCGCCACCACCGAGGTCGCCGGTACGCGGCCCTTCGACGAGCGTTGCCTCGATCGCCCGCAGAATCGCGTCGTGCGCTTCGCGCTCATGGCCGGTCGAGTGGCCGAGAAAGTCGAGCATCATGGCGGCCGACCAGATCATCGCGATCGGATTGGCGATGTGCTTGCCGGCGATATCGGGTGCTGAACCGTGCACCGGTTCGAACAGCGACGGAAACTTGCGGTCCGGATTCAGATTGCCCGACGGCGCAAGGCCGATCGTACCGGTGCACGCAGGGCCGAGATCGCTCAGGATGTCGCCGAACAGATTGGTCGCGACCACCACGTCGAAGCGGTCGGGATTAAGCACGAAGCGCGCGCAGAGAATGTCGATGTGCTGCTTGTCCCACGTCACGTCCGGATATTGCGCGGCGATGCCGGCCGCGCATTTATCCCACCACGGCATGCTGATCGCGATGCCGTTGCTCTTGGTCGCGACGGTGATTTTCTTGCGCGCGCGGCGCTGCGCGAGATCGAACGCGAACTTCAGCACGCGCTCGCTGCCGTGCCGCGTGAACACCGATTCCTGCAGCACGAATTCGCGCTCGGTGCCTTCGAACATCACGCCGCCCACCGACGAATATTCGCCCTCGGTGTTCTCGCGCACGATCCAGAAATCGATGTCGCCTGCCTTGCGTCCCGCGAGCGGTGACGGCACGCCCGCGAAGAGCCGCGCGGGGCGCAGGTTCACATACTGGTCGAATTCGCGGCGGAACTTCAGCAACGACCCCCACAGCGAGATGTGATCCGGCACGGTGTCGGGCCAGCCGACCGCGCCGAACAGGATCGCGTCGGCGGATTGCAGTTGCGTCTTCCAGTCGTCCGGCATCATCTTGCCGTGCTTCGCGAAGTAATCGCAGCTGGCCCACTCGATGTGCTGATAGTCGAGTTCGATGCCAAAGCGTTGGCCGGCGACTTCCAGTACGCGCAGTGCTTCGGGCATTACTTCAACGCCGATGCCGTCGCCCGGGATGACGGCGATTCGATACCTGTTCGACATGCTGTGCTCCTCCTGTGGAATGTCTCGGTGAGTCGATGGTGCTTATTCTATTCCTGCTGTTTGCGCCTAAAATGCGTGCTTTGGTTAAACCACTATG
>NZ_DASXHN010000478.1:0-1661 GCF_036488505.1 Paraburkholderia sp.
ACCGCATTCGGAATGGGCAGGCTCGGCACGAGATAGCCGATCAGCGAGTCCTGCGAGATCCGGTAGAAGTTTTCGGTATCGGTGAAATAGATGGGCTTGTCCGACGAGACGACGAGCGAGAGGCCCTTGAGCAGCATCATCATGCCGAGCGTGGCGATGAAGGGCGGTATTTTCATCTTTGCCGTGAGGGTGCCGGAAATGGTCCCGCAGACCGCGCCCGTGCCGATCGCGGCGAGCACGCCGAGCCACATCGGCAAATGCCAGAACGTGAGGAACACACCGCAGATCACCGCCGTAAAGGTCATCAACGTGCCGACCGACAGGTCGATGCCGCCGGTGATGATCACGAACGTGCAGGCAATCGCGAGCACGCCGTTGACCGCCGTCGCCTGCAGAATGCCCAGCATGTTGTCCATCTGCATGAACGCGGGCGAGGCGAAGCTGAAGAAAATCAGCAGCAGAATGAGGCTCGCGAAGGCGAGCAGCTTTTGCAGCGCGGTCGGCGAAAAGACGCGCGCTCTCAGGGCGGCAGAGCGTCCCTGTCTCGCAAGCGCCGAACTATCCGTGGGCAAGGTCATATCGGTCTGTCGGCTCACGCCGCCGTTTTCAGGGTTTCACGCTGCGTCGCCAGATGCATGATGCGCTGCTGGGTCGCTTCTCGCGCTGACAGCTCGCCGGTAATGCGGCCCTCGCACATCACGATCACGCGATCGCTCATGCGCAGAATTTCCGGCAATTCCGACGAGATCATCATGACGGCCTTGCCCTGGTCGGCAAGCGAGCGCAGCAGCTTGTAGATCTCGTTCTTCGCGCCAACGTCGATGCCGCGCGTCGGCTCGTCGAAAAAGAGCACGTCGCAATCGCGCTGCAGCCACTTGGCGATCACCACCTTCTGCTGGTTGCCGCCCGACAGCAACCCCACCTGCTGGGTCGCGGAAGGCGTACGAATGGCAAGCAGGTTGATGAACTGGCTGGCGGTGCGGCGAATCTGCGCGCGGCGCAGGAAGCAGTTGAACGCGAGAAACCGGCTCAGGTTGGACATGACGATGTTCGATTCGACGTCCATGCCGGTCGCAAGGCCATAGCGTTTGCGGTCCTCGGACAGATAACCGATGCCGCGCGCCACCGCGTCGCTCGGCGTTCGGATGACCGCCTTCACGCCTTTCACGACGATTTCGCCCGATTCGATCGGATCGGCGCCGAACACCGCGCGCGCGACCTCGGTGCGCCCCGCGCCCATCAAGCCCGCGAAGCCCAATATTTCGCCCTTGTGCAGCGTGAAGCTCACGTCCCTGACGAGCGGGCCGGCATTCAGATTCCTGACTTCGAGCGCGACTTCGCCCTTGTCCCCAGTGCTGTGGGAAGGCGTGACATCGGTCAAGCTTCGCCCGACCATCATGCCGATGATCGCCTCGACGCTGGTGTCCTGGGCGGCGACGGTGGCCACATATTCGCCGTCGCGCATCACGGTGACGCGGTCGGCAATCTGCTTGAGCTCATCCATCTTGTGCGAGATGTAGATGATGCCGACGCCCTGGCTCTTCAGCTTGCGGATGATGCGAAACAGCTCAGCGATCTCGGCGTCGTTGAGCGCCGAGGTGGGCTCGTCCATGATCAGCACGCGCGAATCGAACGACAACGCCTTGGCGATCTCGACCATC
>NZ_DASXHN010000496.1:0-13931 GCF_036488505.1 Paraburkholderia sp.
AAGCTCGCGCGCGTTTGAGCGGCGCATTGCGGCGCGCCGGTCGTCGCGCCGCATCGCGTGTCACCTCGCGCGCGGCTTCTTCATACGCATTGACGGCAAACGCAAAAACGGCCGGCAGCGCATTGGACGTACCGAAGTCCACCGTGTCGTCGGTTTCGGGATAAGGCAGGTCGGACGGCCGCTGGAACAAGCCGAGCATCAGCGCGTCGTGCCGGCTTGCAAAGCCCAGATCGGCCAGCGCCTCGGCCTCGATCGCGTGCAGCAGGCGCCACGTAAGGGGCACCTGCCTGGCGATGTAGCGCACGGCGATGCTGCGCACGATATGTTCGAGATCGCGCGCGGCGGTTTGGTAGCGCAGCGCGGCCAGAGCTTGATCGGTGCGATCGGCTTTCAGGTTGTTCATTGTCGGCTCCAGTCGATAGCGAATACTGTACAAACATACAGTGTCCAATGCAACCTCGGCCGAACAGCCTATTGCGACAACAGCCTGTCGTTGCCCGCTCAACCGTGAATCACCACCAGCAGCGCTTTCGCTTCGCCCTTGCCCGCGTTGCGGATCGCATGCGGTTGATCGGCGACGTAACGCGCAGTGTCGGCCGCCTTGAGTTTCCTGGTCGCGCCGGCCGCCTCGATTTCGATCGATCCGTGCAGCACGGTAAGGTGCTCGCGCGTGCCCGGTTCGTGCGCGTTCGAAACCAATGCCCCGCCCGGCTGCAACGTCAACTCGTACCACTCGAATTTGCCGGCCAGTTCGATCGGCCCCCACACGCGCAACTGGTATTTCGCGTCGTGACCGCTTAGCGTAGGGATTTCGTGCGGGCCGGAAACGGCAATCGCCTCCGGTGCCTTCAGTGGCGCAAACAGTGAGTCGAGGCTCACGCCGAGCGCGTTGGTCAGGCGCCACGCGACCGCGATCGTCGGATTGGCCTTGTCGCGCTCGATCTCGGAAAGCATCGATTTCGACACGCCGGCCGCACGCGACAGGTCGTCGAGCGTCATGCGCCGTTCGGCACGCAGCCGCTGGATTCGCTCGCCGACGCGCGGCGGCGCCGCATTCGTCGACGGTGCCGCCGCGCTCGAGGCGGACGCAGCATTGACCGTTGCATTGGCTGTTGCATCGGCGGCGCTGCGGCGTGTACCGGAACTTGCCATTTCCTGACCCATCGTTTAGAGTTGTTCGATATACCGGATTTTAGTTCGAAAAAACGAAAACGTCCGATAAAGCTGACGGCCGACTATAGCAGGCCGCTTCGCCGTCAACCATGACGCCCGTGCCGCAGCACCGATAACGGAGGCACACGGGGGCGCCACCATCACCAGGAGTTCGGTTCATGCGTGACCAATACCTAGCCCATCTACGCGGCACCCTGGAGCAGATCCGTGCCGACGGCTTTTACAAGAGCGAGCGTGTGATTGCGAGTCCGCAAGCGGCCGACGTGCGCCTCGCCGACGGCACCGGCGTACTGAACTTCTGCGCGAACAACTATCTCGGCCTCGCGAACGATGCACGGCTGATCGAAGCCGCGAAGGAGGGGCTCGACAACGACGGTTTCGGCATGGCGTCGGTGCGCTTCATCTGCGGCACGCAAACCGTGCACAAGCAACTCGAGCAGGCGCTTGCCGCGTTCCTCGAACACGACGATTGCATTCTCTATTCGAGCTGTTTCGACGCAAACGGCGGTCTATTCGAAACGCTGCTCGACGAGAACGACGCGATCATTAGCGACGAACTGAATCACGCGAGCATCATCGACGGCGTGCGGCTGTCGAAGGCGCAGCGCTTTCGCTACAAGAACAACGATCTCGCCGATCTGGAAGCGCGCCTACGCGAAGCCGACGCGGCCGGCGCGCGCTTCAAGCTGATCGCCACCGACGGTGTGTTCTCGATGGACGGCATCATCGCGAACCTCGCGGGCGTCTGCGATCTCGCGGACCAATACGGCGCACTCGTGATGGTCGACGACTCGCACGCGGTCGGCTTCATCGGCGAACATGGGCGCGGCACGCCCGAGCATTGCGGCGTGATGTCGCGCGTCGACATCATCACCGGCACATTGGGCAAGGCGCTGGGCGGCGCATCCGGCGGCTATGTCGTCGCGCGCAAGGAGATCGTTGAATTGCTGCGGCAGCGCTCGCGTCCCTATCTGTTCTCCAACACGCTGACGCCGAGCATCGCCGCCGCGTCGCTGAAAGTACTCGAGCTGCTCGCGAGCGACGAAGGCGCGCAATTGCGTGCGCGGGTGCGCGAAAACGGCCAACGCTTTCGCAGTGCGATGAGCGCGCTCGGTTTCACGCTCGTGCCGGGCGAACATCCGATCATTCCTGTGATGCTCGGCGATGCGCAACTCGCCGGCAAGATGGCTGATGCGTTGCTAAAAGAAGGCGTCTACGTAATCGGCTTCTCGTTTCCGGTGGTGCCGCGCGGCCGCGCGCGCATTCGTACACAGATGAGCGCCGCGCATACGCCGGAACAGATCGACCGCGCTGTCGCCGCATTCGCGCGCGTTGGCCGCGAGTTCGGTGTGATTTCCCAGTAATCGCCAGGGAGCGATAGATGAAAGCATTGGCGAAACTCGAGCGCGCACCGGGCCTCACGCTCACGGATGTGCGCAAGCCGGAAGTCGGCCATAACGACGTGATGATCCGCATCGCGCGCACCGCGATTTGCGGCACCGACATTCATATCTGGAAGTGGGACGACTGGGCGCAAAAGACGATTCCGGTGCCGATGCACGTCGGCCATGAATACGTCGGCGAAATCGTCGAGATGGGACAGGAAGTGCGCGGCTTTGCAATCGGCGATCGCGTGTCGGGCGAAGGGCATATCACGTGCGGCTTCTGTCGCAACTGTCGCGCGGGACGCCGGCACTTGTGCCGCAATACGGTCGGCGTCGGCGTGAATCGCGAAGGCGCATTTGCCGAATACCTGGTGATTCCGGCCTTCAACGCATTCAAGATTCCGCCTGAGATTTCCGACGATCTCGCCGCCATCTTCGATCCGTTCGGCAACGCGACGCACACGGCACTGTCGTTCAATCTGGTCGGCGAAGACGTGTTGATTACCGGCGCGGGACCGATCGGCATCATGGCGGTCGCGATCGCGAAGCACGTCGGCGCGCGCAACGTCGTGATTACCGACGTCAACGACTATCGCCTCGAACTCGCGCGCAAAATGGGCGCGACCTGCGCGGTGAACGTGTCTCGCGAATCGCTGCAAGACGTGATGCACGCGCTGCACATGACCGAAGGCTTTGACGTTGGCCTCGAAATGTCCGGCGTGCCAAGCGCATTCACGAGCATGCTCGAAGCGATGAACCACGGCGGCAAGATCGCGCTACTCGGCATCCCACCGGCGCAAACCGCGATCGACTGGAATCAGGTGATCTTCAAAGGCCTTGAAATCAAGGGTATTTACGGGCGCGAGATGTTCGAGACCTGGTACAAGATGGTCGCGATGCTGCAAAGCGGTCTCGATCTGTCGCCGATCCTCACGCATCATTTCAAGGTGGACGACTATCAGCAGGCTTTCGCGACGATGCTCTCTGGCGAGAGCGGCAAAGTGATCCTCGACTGGACCGCGGCCTGAATTAGCGCGACGTCATCGTTTCATTGTCACGCCCGCAACGCCCGCAACGCTCACGCGCCTGCGGGCGTTTTCACGAATTCCGCCTGAATACGCACGTGAATATCGTCGCCGACGGCCGGGTACCACGTCGCGAGACCAAACTTCGCGCGGCTGAAATGGCCGTCTGCGGAAAAACCGAGCGTGTCTTTTTTCGTCAGCGGATCGGGTGCGAAGCCGTTGAACGTGACATCGAGTGTGACCGGCTGCGTGACGCCGCGAATCGTCAGATTGCCCGTTAGCATGCCGCGCGATTCGCCAGTGCGCTCAAAGCGCGTGCTGGCGAAATGGATTTCCGGATACTGCGACACCCCGAGCATGCTGCCACTCTTCACCATCTTGTCGAGCAACGGCACGTTGGTGTCGATGCTCGCGGCGTCGATCGTGACCGACGCGGTGCTCCGTTCGAGCCCGCCGTCATTCCAGTCGAGCTGCCCGTGCTTGCGATCGAAGCGCATCGTGAAGCGCGAATACTTGAAGTGATCGATATCGAAGGTGATGCTCGTATGGTCCTGGTCGATGTCGTAGCGGCCGGCCGGCACGCGCGCCTCGTTCTGGCTGACCGAATGCGTGAGCACCTGTATCGGGGTGCAGGCCACGGGCGCCAGTAGGGTCGCGCCGAGCAGCGCGCGCACCCACAGCGTGCGGATAGAGGATGAGTTCATCGAAGCCATTCCCGGTTGAGCGGACTTCGTCACGATATCAGCAAGCGTACCGATCGCGCACCAGGCCCGGCGAACGCACGAAAAAACTTGACGAAGTAGAATGATCGTTCTACCTTTAGTCGATGACACACGAAACCTCGAATGATATTGCGCCTGACCTGGCGCAAGAGTCAGGGCAATCCGGCAACGCACGGGAGCGGCTGCTCGATGCCGCCGAAGCGCTGATCTACGCCGGCGGCATCCATGCGACGGGCGTCGACGCAATCGTGCGGCAGTCCGGCACCGCGCGCAAAAGCTTCTACACGCATTTCGGTTCGAAAGATGCACTCATTGCCGCCGCACTCGAACGGCGCGACGAACGCTGGATGAACTGGTTTATCGCTGGCACGCAGCAGCGTGGCAAGACTGCGCGCAAACGCCTGCTCGGCATGTTCGACGTGCTGCTCGAGTGGTTCGCATCGGAAGATTTCCACGGCTGCGCGTTTCTGAACGCGGCCGGCGAAATCGCCTGCAGCGACGATCCGATCCGGATCGTCGCGCGCAAACACAAGGAGCGTCTGCTCGATTTCGTGCGAATGCAATGCGATGCATTGGCGGTGGACTCGGCTATCGATGCGCGCGGCGCTGCGCGTCTCGCTCGACAGTGGCTGATTCTGCTCGACGGCGCGATCGCGGTAGCGCTGGTGAGCGGCCAGGCCAATGCCGCGCGCGACGCACAGGCGACGGCGCGGATCCTGCTCGATGTGCAAACAACGAAGTCCGCGGACGAGCCGACAACACATTCCCCCAGGAAATCCGCACTTCAACCCGCAACCAGACGGCCGCCATCCCGGCGCACCGCCACCTGAGAGAGCATCACCATGGCCGACACAATCGAAACCCGCCCGCCGCTGCCGCCGTTCACGCGCGAAACCGCGATCAAGAAGGTGCGGGCCGCGGAAGATGCATGGAACACGCGCGAGCCCGAACGCGTATCACTGGCGTACACAACCGACAGCGCGTGGCGCAACCGCAGCGAATTCGTGCATGGCCGCGACGCGATCGTCGGCTTTCTGCGCCGCAAGTGGGTAAGGGAGCTCGACTATCGGCTGATCAAGGAACTGTGGGCATTCACCGAGAATCGCATCGCAGTGCGTTTTGCGTACGAGTGGCACGACGATTCGAACAACTGGTTCCGCTCTTACGGCAATGAAAACTGGGAGTTCAACGAGCACGGGCTGATGGCGCATCGTCACGCAAGCATCAACGATCTGCCAATCCGCGAAGCCGACCGCTTGTATCACTGGCCACTTGGCCGGCGTCCGGACGATCATCCGAGCCTGTCGGACCTCGGTTTGTAGTCGTTTCGCCCGACGCGTTGCGTTCATCGCCGATGGCGTGCCTGGCGCATGCCGTGAATCCATCGCCGATTCGCCGCTGATTCATCACTTCGCCATCGGTTCTCCGTTATCGTTGCGGTTTCGGCTGCGCGGCACGTCCCGTGCCCACGCGTGCGGGCGTGGTCTCCCACATCGCTTGCGCGGGTTGAGGTACAGTGCGCGACGAGCAGCAACCAGATCGCCAGAACGATAACGACACCGGCACTCGACCGGTGACGGAGAACACATGCACTTTCGGCAGATGAACAAGAAAATCCGACATATCGCAGTGGCACTCGTCGCGGGCCTGGCCGCTTGCGCCGCGCACGCGGGCAACTGGTGCGAAGGCGGCATATGGGTCGACGCGATGCTCGGCTCGTATCACATCAACCCTGATCCCGGTACCCACTTCGAGCAGTTCAATCCCGGCCTGGGCGTCGAATGTTGGCTCAACAACCAATGGGCAGTGACGGCCGGCGGCTTTCGCAACTCTCTGCGGCGGCCTTCCTACTACGGTGGCGGCGTCTGGGCGCCGGAGTTCGCGCACTGGGGCTTCGTGCGGATTGCGGCGATAGGCGGGATTATTTCCGGCTACAACTACGGCAACTGGGGGCTCGGTCGCAACCACTCGGTGGGGCCGGTGGTCGCGCCGATCGTGATGGTCGACTACAAACGCGTCGGCGCGAACTTCATCGTGGTGCCGCCGATTCCTTCGGATAACCTCCCGTTTACGATCGGGTTTCAGGTGAAGGTGAAATTCTGAAGGTGAGGTTTTTCGGGAGGACGGTAGCCGATTGCCAGGTGATCCGAACTACGTGAATCCACCTCACCTATGTTTTCAGGTCCTGGAATTCCTCACCGTTATGAAACCTCGCGTTGCCGTCTCCTGGAAATACTCACCATCCGCGATTCAACGCGGCGCTTATTCGACGTAATCTTCCGGATTCTCTTTCGCGGCGCTCTGATACAGGATCATCACCAGCGGAATGCCAGGCTCCGCCGTCGCATCGTTGCGCAGCCCTGTCACCTTGCCAGCGACCCCGCTCGTGTACTGCGCGACCACTTCGCCGAACGTATTGCGCTGGATTGCGACCTTCTGCCCGGGCGACACCATGTCGTCCAGCCCGACCAGCAACTCGACGAATCCGCCATGCGTCGACATGACCGTGTGACCGCTATTGCCGACAAAGATCCCAACATCCCGTCCGGTGCGCCCCATCGGTCCGGCAATCACGCCATAACGCTTGAGCACATTCATCGTGCCTTCAACAAACGACGGGATCATCTCGAGATCGAGAACCCGTGCCGCACCGATCTCGGGCGTGATCGCGGGAATGCCCACGTTGATGAACGCATTGGCAAGCAGCGTCGGGTAGGCGGGGTTATCGAAGATCTGCTTGATCGGAAACAGCTCCGCCATCGCGCGGGGTTCGGGCAATTCCATCCGCGCCAGATTGAACGACGTCAGGTCCATGCCGGTTGTGCCGGTATGACAATCGAGTGCGTAGTCGGCGTTGGGGCGTAGCAGCCGGTTGAATACCAGCCCCGCATGCCGGCTCGGCGCGCTCGCGCCGTTCTCGTTTCCCGGCCACTCGCGATTGATGTCGATCAGGTCCATGCCTCTGCCCGAATTGGGCCATCGGCGCTCCATCGCTTCCAATGCGGGGCGCGATACGTCGAGTACCGCGAGCACCGTACCCGACATTTGAGCCGGATCCAGCTGGCTCACAACGCTTTGTATCATGTGCACCGGACTGATTTCGTCGCCATGCACCCCGCTCACGAGCGCAATACGCTTGCCGGCTTTCGCGCCGCGCACGACGATCACCGACACATACCAATGCTGCCCGGTCGGCATCTGCACGCCCTGAAAGTAGAACATCTGCTTGGTGCCGCGCGGCAAGTCCTCGACGTCGAGCGCGCTAATCACCTTTTTGCCATCGATCACATCGCCGGTGTAGACCGTGCCGTGAGCGGCGCCCGCGCCGGCGGCCGGCGCAGTCGCGCTTTGCGCGTAAGCGGTGCCGGCCTGCGTGACAAGCGCGGACGATGCGCCGACCAGCGCAATCGCAGTCTTCATGAAGTTGCGTCGATCGACGCCGTCATTCGGTTCATTCTGCATGGCGAGGGATCCTATGGTGAGTATGAGCAGGGGACTGGGATGCGCTGGCGGCTACCCGCCCTCATTGTGCTCGTGGAAGATGACGCTTGCACCTTCGGCGGTCGCGGACGTGGCCGTGACCGGGCGTCCGCATGCGCAATGGGACGAGCACGAATGCGTGTGGCGGGAAACGCAGCCGCTTACGGCGATGGGCAAGCTGATGAAGCCAGCATTGCGCGCGATGTGGCGATAAGTTTGATTGCCTGATGAAAGAGTTTGACGGGGCCGCGTGGCGTGTCGTTCTGGCGCATCCAGTCGTCACGCGCATCGCGGCTCCCGTAAGTCCTCACCATCTGGATCTTCGACGCATCATCTCCTGGAACACCTCACCATTGGCGCTATTTCATCAACGCCATTTGCACGACCTTCACGATGACCAGACTGATCGCGATCAGCAGATAGCCGCGCAGCGCACCCATCCACATGCGTTTGGCGAGCGTCAGGCTCGGCGGCGGCAATTCGTCGAGCGGGGGCATGCGCCACGTATTGCGACTCTCCTTCGAATAAGCCCGCATCGGTTCGGCCGCCGGCTCGCCGCGCACCTTGCGCGCCGCGAGCGTCGCCGCGTAACCGACGACAGCGAGCAGCGTACCGCCCGCGAGTATTTCGAGAATCGTCTCACCGGCGATGTCCGGATAAATCACCGACGCGGTCAACACGATCGACAGCATCACGAGCGCCCAGACGACCGCGCCGGTAAAGAGATTGAGCTTCGTTGAATTGGCCCACGGACCGAGCACCGCGCGGTCGTTGCAAAGCAGCAGCAGGAACACGGTCGCGCTCGGCAGCAGTACGCCCGCGAGGGTTTGCACGGCCTCGGTCAGAAGACCGAGCGGGCTGCCGGGAATCAGCACGAGCGCTGCGGCCGTTGCCACGATAGCGAAGTAGGCCAGGTAGAAGCCCTTCGCATCGGACACGCTACGATGCAGCGAATGGCGGATCTTGAACACGTCGCCGATCGCATACGCAGTCGATAGCGATACAGCCGCCGCACCGATGATGCATGCATCCAGCAGCGCGATTGCAAACAGCACCGCCGAGGTCCGCCCCGCATAATTTTCGAGACCGGCAATCACGCCACCCGCATCGGCGAAATTGCCGAACGCGGGCCGCCCAGCGAACAGCGCAGCGCTGAACGACATCATCGCGACCGCGCCGATCAGCACGAACACGATACCGATCCACAGGTCGGCTTTTTCGTAGTTCATGAAGCGCGGCGTGATGCGCTTATCCACCACATAGCTCTGCTGGAAGAATAGCTGCCACGGCGCGACGGTCGTGCCGACGATGCCGATCACGAGCAGCATCACGTCTGCGAGTTTCGAATGCGCGGGCCAGTTCGGAATAAAGAAGTCGCGTGCAATCTGGCTGGCCGGGGGATGAATCGACACGAGCACCGGCACGAGCAGCAGGCTCAGCAGACACAACACCACCGCGAAGCGTTCAAAGCGCCGGAAGTCGCCGGTGCTGACGGCGGCCATCGTCAGCGCTGCGGCAATGCACACGCCCGCGATCTTGGAGACGCCGAAAAAGTCGAGTACGAACGTGATGCCGATGAACTCGGTCACGATGGTCAGCGCGTTGAGGATCAACAGATCGACCACGCTGAATGCCCCCCAGAATTTGCCGAAGCGCTCGAATATCAGCCGCGCGTGACCGACGCCCGTCACCGCGCCGAGCCGCAACACCATCTCCTGATTGACGAAAAGCACCGGTACCAGCAACAGCATCGTCCATAGCAGGGTGGTGCCGTAGTTCTGTCCCGCCTGCGTGTAGATACCGAAAGCGCCCGCATCGTTGTCGCCGACCATCACGATCAGGCCGGGGCCGAGAATCGCGAGCAGCGTGCGCAAGCGTGCCCACCAGGTCGTGCGGGGCGCGACGTCATGATGGGCGATCGTGCCGAGCGCGCCCCTGATGTCGCCGACATGCGCCGCATCGAGCACCGCGCTGCGGGCGGAGGAAATATTCGTCGGAGTAGACATGCCGTTCTCTCCTGGTTGTGTTTATCGACAGAAACGTATGTAGCTTCGGTATACCAAGGACGCAAACTCATCGCAGCGCCGCATGCCGTATGACGGACGGCTTGCAGACGCTATGAAGCGCGTGCTACCAGACGACGCCAGAAAGCCGGCTGGTTGTTGGCAACACGTCAGCACAGGTTTGATACGGCTCGATGCACGCGCGCTGATTCATGCATAGGCCGGCGTTCCGTCAAACTGACGAAACACGCGCGAACGCTGCTGCGGGCTTGACGCTCGCATTAGGGCGCCCTATCGGCGACTGGACGCGATGAAACGCGGCGATCCAGAGAACGCTGACAAGACGCTAACAAGGTGCACGGAGAGATATTGCGGCGCGCACCGTCTGCCTGCTGGCAAGACGGCGGCTGAAGAACGGAGCGCGGACGTCCTGCCCGTCAGGCAGCGAATCTGTTCGAAAGTCGGCTACTGCAGGCGTCCAAGGCATAAGCCCCATTGGTGAAGATTTTTGAATTCTAGAAGGCCCATTTAGCGAAGGTCAACCTGTTTCTCAAGCAAAGCGGAAAAGCGTGTGCGATGAACAACGCAACGCGGCTCCGGAGCTTGGGCCGATGGAACGACGGAAGTTTCAGCGCGGCGGATCCTGCTTGCGCTAAATGATATGAACGGCCATATCGGCCGAAGCGGAGGGGGCGAAAGTCACCAGGGTGACGAAGGCGGCATCGATTTATCCGATCGATAATCGATGCCGCCGCGCATGACTCAATGACCGCTCGAGTGTCTCGTTCGCACTGTCAGTCGGTTCGACACCGACTTGACTCCGCGCACCGATCGGGCGGCGTTGCCGGCGCGCTGAATCTGCGAGCGCTGCGGCACCCAGCCCGTCAACGTGACAACGCCGTGGCGCGCGGCGACATGAATACCGGTGGAATTAAGACTCGTCGTGCGCGTGAACGCGCGGCGAACGTCACGGACGATCTGACTGTCCGAGCGGTTCTGATTCGGGCGCGCCGCGACCGACTGACTCTGCGCGGACATGTCGGCCGGCGTACCACCACCAGCCTGTGCGTTTGCATAGGTCGCGCAACTCGCGATGGCCACCGCGAATATCGCGCCGATGAGTTTGCTCGCGCCGTTTGCTTTCATTCTTCCTCCTTTGCCGGTTTGTCAGGAACTGCCGTTCGAGATGCGTAATGCCAGCGGAAAAAGGCGGTGAAACGCGATGCCGCCTCGCGACGAGTGGTCGATCGTCGGCACTGATTATATGCCGCGACGACTGCATGAATGGCGCATTCACAGCGATGTCACAACGCGGCGCTGGTTGCGCTGTTAGCCGAGCGTTTTCGCGAACAAGCGTGATCCAGCGAGTGGGCGGAAAACCAAAAGGTGAGGAAATTCGGGAGTCGGCAGGGTGAGAATATGCGCACCTGTATGCGCACTTCAAATGAAGAGGTGAGGGAATTCGGGAGTCGATCGGGGCGATCTTTGAAGTGGCGATTCCGGGATGAAGTCTCGTCGCGCTCACACGCTATAAATGCTCGCGTCAAACTCGTTTCTTCGCTTCGCATCGACACGAGCACTACATTAAATGCCTTATTTCACGATGCATTATGTGTTCCTGGCGCGTGGACAACCAGATCGTCGCGCCAAAGGTGAGCGTTTTCGGGAGCAGCTTGCATGCAGCCTCCGCAACTGCTCGAACACGTGAGATACGAAACTAACCGTCCATCGCGGTGGTTGACACGATAGGCGTACATCCGCCGTCATCTCGACTCATTGGCTTAAAGGTGAGGAAATTCGGGAGCCCAGCGGAGCGTTCGCCAACGTCTGCGATACCGACAAACCAGTCGCGAATAAGTGCATACGCCTGGGGCATCGCGTCGCGTAACCCGTTGAATGTCCAGGCGATATGCCATTGTGCGCGATCAGCGCCGCGCAGCCGAGCGGCTCGAATTCATGCAAGGTGAGGTTTTTCGGGAGCATCGCGGACGAGGTTCCAACGACCTGCCCAAACATGCTGTTTCGTTGCTCCCATGCCCAAAGGTGAGCGTTTTCGGGAGCAATGGCGACGGCTGCATGCGCCACTGGGCGACTGCTCCGTACCAAAGGTGAGGATTTTCGGGAGCGTCGGAATCGCCAATTCAAGCCGGCTTCGCGATCTCGCGGATGTCCGCCACCGGTGCGTCGCCGAACTTATCGCTGAGCGCGTAATCGATCAGCTGGGCCGCGCATTGCTCGGGCGTCGACAGTTGGCCATTGCGTTTGAGGTCTTCGAACCGCGCGCGCATCGGAAATTGCGCTTCGCCGCTGCCGCGAATTTGCGCCTGCATGTCGGTATCGATCACGCCCGGCGCGAGACTGCAGATGCGCAGCGCGCGGTTCGCGTCGAGCGCCACCGCGCGCGCGTGATGATCGAGCGCGGCCTTCGTCGCGCAGTAGATGCTCCAGCCCGCAATCGCGTTGCGCGCCGCGCCGCTCGAGATGTGGACGATGCGCCGGTCGGTCGCGTCGGCAGCCGCGGCGGCGAGTGCGCTCGCGAGCATCAGCGGCGTCGCGACGTTCAGGCTCACCGCGTCGGCGACTGCGGTCGCGCCCTGTCCTTCGATCGGACCGATCGGCTGCACCATCCCGGCGTTGTTGATCAGCAGCACCGTTTGGGCACCGCTGACGAAATTGCGCAGCGCGTCGGTCGCGACCCATTGCGCGACCCGCGCGGAGTCGGCGAGTTGCAGCTCGATTTCTTCGAGCTGCGTAGGAAAGCGTGCCTTCAGCGCCGCGTGCCGCGAGCGCGACAGGCCCAGCACCGTGACGTTGCGCGTGAGCAGTTGTTCGGCGAGCGCCGCGCCTAGGCCGCGCGTGTGGCCGGTGACGATCGCGCGAATCGGAGAAGAGGGGGTCATGTCATTCCTTGTGATCGTTGGCATGCAGAGCTCGCCATTTTCTCACGCCCCATTCGAGGGGCGCAGGGACGCGTTCACACCGTTGGCGGCGAACGGTTGCCGCCGCGCTAGGCCGAGCGAAAACGCTCGCGATACTGCATGGGCGTCACGCCAAGGCGCTTCGCAAACACGATGCGCATGCGGTCCGCAGTGCCGAAGCCGCAATCGTAGGCAATCGCCTTGAGCGCCGAGCCGCTGCTTTCCAGCAGCTTGCGTGCCGCATCCACGCGCGCGCGTTCGACGAATTCATGCGGCGTCACGCCGGTTTCCTGCACGAACACTCGCGCGAAATTGCGCGCGCTCATGCCCGCCACGTCGGCGAGCTGCTTCACCGTGAAGCTCTCGCGAATGCGCGCCATCACGTGCGCCTGCACTTTCGCGGCGGGCGACGTGTCGTCGGCGGGCGCGGTCAGATACGGGCTGAATTGCGACTGGCCGCCTTGCCGCTGCGCGAACACCACGAGCCGTTTGGCGACTGCGAGCGCGGTGTGCGGGCCGTGATCCTCGGCTACCAATGCCAGCGAAAGATCGATGCCCGCCGTCACGCCCGCTGATGTGACGAGCGGCCCGTCGCGCAGATAGATACGGTCGAAGTCGACCTGGGCGCGCGGAAACTGCGCGGCGAGTTGCGCCGCATGCTGCCAATGCGTGGTCACGTTGCGCGCATCGAGCAGCCCCGCATGGCCGAGCGCGAATGCGCCGGTGCAGATCGAGCCGTAACGGCCGCAGCGCGTCGCGACGTTGGCGAGCCATTCGAGCAGCCTTGCGTCCGGCACTTCGTTGTCCGGCAACGCAGGGCCGCCCGCGACGAGCGCGAGGTCGAACGGCCCGCGCGCCTGCTCGAACGTCACATCGGCAATCAGCGTCATGCCGTTCGACGCGCGTAGCGGCTCGGCCTGGGCGGCGATCAGCTTGACTTCATATCGATGGTCCGGCGCGATAAAGCGGTTGGCCTCGGCAAACACGTCGACTGGGCCCGCGACGTCGAGCGCCTGTACACCGGGGAAGATGGCAATCGCAACGGTGGGCATCGAAAAACTTCCTTTGACGACGAACGGACCCGGCACGCCGCGGCAGTCAGCGCAGTGCGTTTGGCAGTGTCCAACGGTTCGCGGCGATTGTACGCGGCGGCATGCTGGCCAATACTCGATTCACAGGACGCGCGACACAAAACCAGCCCGCAGCAGGGCGTCACCGGGCGGAC
>NZ_DASXHN010000334.1:0-1989 GCF_036488505.1 Paraburkholderia sp.
TCCATCACACCAGCGACTTCCTGACCGAAACGAACGCAACGCGTGCAGTGAATGCAACGCGACATTTCTTCCATCGAAATCAGCGGGCCAACGTTCTTGTGGAACACCACGCGCTTTTCTTCGCTATAGCGCGACGACGACTTGCCGTAACCCACCGCGAGATCCTGCAACTGGCATTCGCCGCCCTGGTCGCAGATCGGGCAGTCGAGCGGATGGTTGATCAGCAGAAATTCCATCACCGACTGCTGGCCCTTCACCGCCTTGTCCGACTGGGTGCGCACGATCATGCCGGCGGACACCGGCGTCGCGCACGCGGGCACGGCCTTCGGCATCTTCTCGACATCGACCAGACACATCCGGCAATTGGCCGCAATCGACAGCTTCTTGTGATAGCAGAAGTGAGGAATGTACGTGTCGACCTTATGCGCAGCCTGGATCACCATGCTGCCTTCAGGCACCTCGACCTTCTTGCCGTCTATTTCCAGTTCAACCATGATGGTCAATCTTCCTTAACCTGTTACCGCTCAATCGTTCGCCTGTTCATCGCCGCGCCGGCAATGAATCCTGCGGTTGAGGTGTTCGGCTGGGTGTTACCCGTCAGCCTGACTCATTCGGCCACGTCAGGCGGCCACTGTCTCGGACGCCGCCGTCGCGCCGGCATGACCGCCGACGAGGCAATGCTTGTGAGCCACGTGATATTCGAATTCGTCCCAGTAGTGCTTGAGCATGCCGCGAACCGGCATGGCCGCCGCATCGCCGAGCGCGCAGATCGTGCGGCCCATGATGTTTTCCGCAACCGAGTTCAGCAGATCCAGATCTTCCTGACGGCCGAGCCCATGCTCGATCCGGTGCACGACGCGATACAGCCAACCCGTACCTTCACGGCAAGGCGTGCATTGACCGCACGACTCCTCGTAATAGAAGTACGACAGACGCAGCAGCGAGCGCACCATACAGCGTGTCTCGTCCATCACGATCACCGCGCCCGAACCAAGCATCGAACCGGCTTTCGCGATCGAGTCGTAGTCCATGTCGGTCTGCATCATGATGTCGCCCGGAATCACCGGCGCCGACGAACCGCCCGGAATCACGGCCTTGATCTTCTTGCCGCCGCGCATGCCGCCAGCGAGCTCCATCAACGTGGCGAACGGTGTGCCGAGCGGAACTTCGTAGTTGCCCGGACGTTCGACGTCGCCCGCGACCGAAAAAATCTTCGTCCCGCCGTTGTTCGGCTTGCCGATTTCAAGGTAATTCTGCGCACCGATCGCGAGCAGGAATGGCACAGCCGCGAACGTTTCGGTGTTGTTGATCGTCGTGGGCTTGCCGTACACCCCGAAGCTCGCCGGGAACGGCGGCTTGAAGCGCGGCTGGCCCTTCTTGCCTTCGAGCGATTCGAGCAGCGCCGTTTCTTCGCCGCAGATATAGGCGCCGTAACCGTGGTGTGCGTGCAACTGGAACGAGAAGCCCGATCCCATGATGTTGTCGCCGAGGAAGCCGGCGCGACGCGCTTCTTCCAGCGCTTCTTCGAAGCGCTTGTAGACTTCCCAGATCTCGCCGTGGATATAGTTGTACCCGACCGTGATACCCATCGCGTACGCGCCAATCGCCATGCCCTCGATCAGCGAGTGCGGGTTGAAGCGCAGGATGTCGCGGTCCTTGAATGTACCCGGCTCGCCCTCGTCCGAATTGCAGACGAGGTACTTTTGGCCCGGGAACTGACGCGGCATGAAGCTCCACTTCAGACCGGTCGGAAAGCCCGCGCCGCCACGGCCGCGCAGACCCGACGCCTTGACGTCGGCGATCACCTGCTCGGGTGGGATTTTTTCTTCCAGGATGCGGCGCAGCTGGGCGTAACCGCCGCGCGCCACATAATCTTCGAGATGCCAGTTGTCGCCGTTCAGGCCGGCGAGAATCAGCGGTTTGATGTGACGATCGTGTAAAGACGTCATTTCGAAAGTTCCTCGAGCAGCTGGTCGATCTTCGCGCGGC
>NZ_DASXHN010000400.1:0-26758 GCF_036488505.1 Paraburkholderia sp.
TGCTAACGCGGCTAAGGATGGAGGGCCAACGACGCCGGTCCTGATAGTGGTCAGGTTCAACCGTGACTATTTCAAACCGACACCCGCATAGCGCAACTGAAGCCTGCAACAAGCAGCGGTCGGTCGCGCTGTAGACGATCGCTGTCGAGGTCTGGCAGGAACCAGGAAAGTCCCAAATTCGAACCAGCCACGGAAGGGAATTCCATGAAGAAGATGTCCACGCATGCGCGGAGGTGGTCCAGGCTTACTGGCAAAACTCTGGCGATCCTCTTGTTCGCAATCCCGGTACATGCACAGCCCAGTATGTCGGCGCCCTCAGGGTCGTCGGGGCCAGGGGCTGACATGAGACCGCCCGTTACCGATGCACAGCACGAGATGGCGCTCAGCGTATTGACTACGGCAATGGCGATCCTGCGGGACGATCAGCCGTTCGATCCTGCGCACACGATATTCGGCGTCAACGTTGCAGCAGCCCCTCTCAGCGGCTCCGTGGGTACAGAGTATTCCTTCGAAAATCCGGCATTTCCTCTTGCGTACATCACGCTGTTCGTGGAGGCGGACCCGCTCGACCAAACAGCCGATCGCACGAAGGCCAAACGGGTCCCAACCGTGTTCACGATCCGGTTCAGTCCACTGATGGACGGCATCACTCGGTCAACGCTGGAAGACCTGCTCCCCCTCGATATTGGATACTGGGTCGACAGACACGGTAACCGGCGGCCCGGCAATGACATGGGAGCAATACCGCCGCAGGTTCTTTTGCATCACTATCGCTACCGTGCTTTGAACCAGTCGACGAGCCGATTTCCCGTCAATGTCCAACTGGCCTTCGGCGACCCTGATCCGCATGATCTGACCGAAAACGCGCGCAAAACGCCGGTGCTGATGGACGTTATCCTGACTCGTGACTACTTCGCAGTGAGACGTAAGAGCCGCGAAAACAGCTCGTTTTAAGCAGCGAGCGACCGGGCATCGCCGGATACAGGACAGCAAACCTGCACACCCGCGAGATCCGAAATCAGCTACCGAATCCAACTCAATGAAGAAGATGCGTACGCATACGCAAGTGGTTCAAGCCTGTTGGCAGGACATGATGCTCCTCTCGTTCGTAACGCCGCACAGGCACCGCCCGATATGCCCACGCATCAGAACGATAGGAGCAAGCAACTGATATGACGCAACCAGTCACCGGCGCCCAGCGCAACACGGCGCTGAAGCTATTAACCACCGCAATGGCAATCCTGCGAGACGACCACCCATTCGATCGCGCGCTCGAAATATTCGGTCAAAACGTCGCCGCGACCCCTCTGCGGGGAACCGTAGGCACCGAGTATTCCTTCCAGAATCCCGCGTTCCCCCGCACGCAGATCACGCTATTCGTGACGGCCGATCCGGTCGCCCGAACGGCCAACCGCATGAAGGTGAAGCAAGTCCCGAGGGTCTTCACGATCCGGTTCAATCCAGTCATCGTGGGAATCCCCCGTTCGACCCTGGAAGATCTATTCCCTCTCGACATCGGATACTGGATCGATGGCGACGGCAATCAGCAACCCGGCAATGAAATGAGGCCTGTGCCGCAGCATGTTCTTCTGCATCACTATCGCTATCGCGCTTCGCATCAGCCGACGAGCCGTTTCCCGGTGGACGTCGACTTGACTTTCGGCCACCCCAACCCGCAACACGGGGAGCACGATGCACAGAAAACGCCGGTCCTAACGGATGTTCTTCTGACGCGCGACTATTTCAAGCAGACGCCGAAACGACGCAAACTAAATCCTGATTAACGGTCAATGAGTCGGCGCCGCATCGCTGAAAGCCACTCACGCGGCGGCGAATTCGCCCGACCGCAACACATCCGCGTCAAGATCGTTTGCGCTTCAACAGCCACGCGACGCCACCCGCCAGCGCAAGTGCCGCGCCGCCGTACACCGCATTGCGATGCCGGTCGGTGAACATCTCCCAACTGTGCGCGCGCGCTTCGTCGTCGAAGCGGCCATGAGCGCCGTAGTCGCCCGGCACAGGCTCATAGAGATTCGCGGGCGCATCGGCAGGCACAGGTTCGTCGCTCAATTGCCCGTCATAACCCGCACGCGCGAGATAGCGATCGAGCAGCGCCGGCGCTATCCGGTTCGCGAGTATGGCCTTGACGGTGGACCAGCCGACCCACACCTGCCGCCGCCGATGCGTGGCGGCAAAGTAAATGGCGCGCGCCGCCACTTCCGGCTGAAAAACCGGCGCGACCGGCCGCGCGCGGCGTCCGGTGCGATTGAGCGCCCAGTCGAATTGCGGTGTATTGACGGCGGGGAGATCGACCATCGTCAGGTGAATATCGAGCCGGTCATGAAGCAATTCGGAGCGCAACGAATCGGTGAAGCCGCGCACCGCGAACTTCGCTCCGCAATAGATCGATTGCAACGGCACCGACCTGTACCCGAGCGCCGAGCCGACATTGACTATCGTCCCCTGTCCGCGTTCGCGCATCAGGCGAAGCGCGGCGAGCATCCCATTGACCTGCCCGAGATAAGTCACCTGCGTGCCGCGTTCGATATCGCGCGCACCGAGCGCGGACACCGGCGCGAAGGCAGTAGCCATCGCGACGTTGACCCAGATATCGATGCCACCCAACTCGCGATTCACGCGCTCGGCGGCCTGCTGAATCGCATCGGCATCGGCAACGTCGGCCGGTAGCGCGAGCGCGCGAACCCCGTAGGTACCGCTGATTTCACTGGCCGCGCGTTCGAGCCGCTGTGGCTCACGTGCGATCAGGCCGACGTCATAGCCTTGTCGCGCGAATTCGGATGCGCTCGCGCGTCCAACGCCCGCGCTCGCGCCTGTAATGACGACGACGCCTTTGTGCTTTTCGTCAGTACTCCGGGCTTCGGTGTTTGTCGCTAAAGCGTGGCTCGCCACAGTCGCCTCCTCGAATGTCCGTCTGCTGAGTACTGGCGAGTAGCAATTCACGATCCCGGCTCGCGCGCATTCATCACGAGCCGATGGCGACACCCGGCTTTCTGCCGGCGGATATCGCGTGTCTGGGCCTGCACGTTACGATACGAGCGTTGCGCACCGCGTCGGCTGCGGCGCGCAATCATTCATTGTTGCGCTCAGGCCGGGGCGGTTTCGGTGTTCAGCTTCGACACCACACCGGTTTTCTCGTCGTAGCGATAACCTTGCTTCTCGAGATGAGCGCTGATCGTCTCGACGATGACCTGCTGCTGGGCCTCCTTGCGCAGCAGGTCATGATCCGGCTTGACCAGGCTCAGCTCGGCGGAAAGCCGGCGGCTCAAGGTTGCTTCGCCTGCGCCACGGGCCAGTACGACGATCGTCTTTTCGTTGGCCTGTGCCAGTTGCTGCTTCAGTCCGTTCGCGTAGTCGGACCATTTCTTCACGGTCTCCCGCGCTTCGGCAATCGCGGCGGCGTGCGTTTGCGCGTCGCGCGCAATCTGCGCCTTCAGTGCGTCGATTTCTTGCTGGTCGACCTCGGCCGCCGCTGCCGGCTCGTCGAGCGCGGGCTCGACGTTCGCCACCGCGCGCTCGGCGAGTTCGGCCGCGCGCTGCTGTTCGGCGTCGGCACGCTGCTGTTCGGCGTCCGCGCGTTGCTGTTCGGCCTCCGCGCGTTGCTGCGCCTCGGTGAGACTGGCCGACAACCTCGCGATTTCAGATGCATCCGCCTTGCGCTCATCGCTCAGGCTGCCCAGTTGCGCCTGCGCATGCTGCAGTTCGACCGCGGCCGCCTCCCGTTCGGCCTGCGCGCCGGCAACCTCGTCCCGGCGGGCCGCGTTTGCTTCCTGCTCGGCTTGCAGTTCCGCGCGAATCGCTTCGAGGTCGCGTTCCAGACGCGCGACCGCTTCCGCATGCGCAGCCGCGCGCTCCGCTTCGATTTCTTCAGTCGCCGCCGCGCGCTCGGCCGCTTCGGCCGGCTCTCCGGCCCGTTCGGCTTGTTCCGCCGCGCTCGTTTCGTGTTGAGCGGACGCTTCGGCCCGCGCGGCCAGCTCCGACAGCGCGCGCTCCAGTTCCGCTTCGAGATCGGCAACGCGCTCGGTAAGCTCCTGCACGCGCTTCTCGGCCGCGTCGGTTCGTTGCACCGCGAGCGCGATGTCCTCTTCGAGACCCGTCACGACATTGACCTTCTCCTCGTAGGAGTTCGCCAGTTGATCCAGTTGGCCTTGCAGCGCATCGAGTTCCTGGACGGTGTTTTGCAGCTCCGCGAGCGCGTCGTCGCGCTCGGTGCTGGCTTCTTCGACACGCTGACGCATCCCAGCGAGGCGTCGCGCCACCGCCCGTTCCGCCTCGTCCTGCGCGGAGGTCCACAGCCGGTCGAGCGCGTCGCGCATCGTGTCCGTCACACTGTCCGGCAACGCCGGGCGCTCGACGACCTGGGGCACGCGAGGCGCGCGCTTTTCGCGCCACTTGCGCAAGGCCGCGGCCACCGCGACCACCGAACCGGTGTGGACTTCGGACCAGATGGCCACCGGGGATACCGTCTGCCCCTCGTCCGCCATCCGGTTGGCAATTTCAGCTATCTGGTCGTCCGTGATCGTGATGTTGCTTGACATGTCTGCCTCGACAAAGTGCGCGTGGTGACGAATACCGTTTCGTCGTTCGGGCGGCAGGCGCGCGCAATTGCCCGCCTCGCATAGCTACGAATTGTCGGGTAATGCCGTGATGCTCAATCGCTCGAAAAGCCGGGTTTCGGGGGAGGTATTCATGGGATTGCCGCGCAGTCGGCGACAGTCCCGCCCGCGTGCGCGCAACTGCGCCGCAGCGGCTCGCGCCGTGGAAAAAGAAATGGCCGCAGCATCGGCTGCGGCCATTCAGTAGCGGTTCAGAGATCGGCGCGGTTTTAGCGCTCAGGCGCCGCTCGCATCGCGAAGCTCACACCACATTCATCGCCAGCGCACTCTCGCGATAGTGCTGGCTCGCTTTATCGGTGTCGCCCAGCTGCTCATGCAAGCGTGCCAGCGCGCGATGCGAGCGAATCTTCAGCGTCTCGTTGTCGGCCAGCTTCAGCGCCCGCTCCAGGAACGACTGCGCCTTGCCCCACAACTGCTGATGCAGACACAGCCGGCCTAGCGCGAACATCAGATCGGCATCTTCCGGCCGCTCGTTCTGCCACGCTTCCGCTTTCTGGATCAGCGGCAGCGCATCGCCGCCCGCGGTATCCGGGTAACGCCGCAACAGCCGCGCGTCCCAGTTCTGCGCAAGCGCTTCTTCGACGATCTTGCGCGCGTCCTGCGGACGGTTCAGCGCGACCAGCAACTCGGCGGCGACGTCGGCCAGACGCGGCGAATGACGCTCCGCCGCCGACAGCGAACTCCACAGTTCGAGCAGCGCATCGGCATTGTGACGCCGGTCGCGCAGCAGATTTTCCGCCGCCTGTTGACGCAGCCGCACCGCGACCGCCGGATGGATCGCCTCGCGCTTCTCCAGCATCTTGACGAGCTTGAGCACTTCGCTCCAGTTCTTCAGTTGCTGTTGCGCGCGCAGCGTGATCTGCTGCGCGTGGATGCGCCGCGCGCCCTGCGATTGCATTTCGGTCAGCGCGCTCAGCGCGCCGTCGGCGTCGCGGCCGTCGGCGCGCATGTCGGCGGTGGCCATCAGACGGGCATCCTGCCAGTCGGGCTGGTCGATCCGCGCGAGCCACTCGTCGCGCCGCCCGTATTCGCGCATCCGATGCGCGGCGGTGGCCCCGATCAGGCCGGCCGCGCCCTTGTTGTCGGCGCTTGCCAGTGCGTCCTTCGCAGCTTTTTCGGCGCGCGAGAAACGCCCCGCGTACAGATTCCCGATCGCGTCGCGCAGCGATGCGTGCGCCTTCGCGACGCGCGCGCGCGCACGGTACGCGGTCACGCGTTGCGGCATGCGCCAGATGTTGCGGATGATGCGCAGCAGCGCGTACAGCACGATGAACAGCACCACCAGGCCGACGACGAACAGATTCAGCGACATGTCGACGCGATACGGCGGATAGATCAGCATGATCTGCCCCGCGTCGAAGCGGCCGCCCACCGCGAGCACCACCGCGACGGCGAACAGCGCCGCGAGCCAAAGAAGTCCCCGGATCGCCATGATTAACCTCGATTCCGGTATTGATTGACGGCCTGCAGGCTCGTATCGAGGTTCGGCAACTCGACCGCGGCCGAACCGGCGTCCACCTGCTTCACCAGATCGATCACGGTCTGCGTGTCTTTCGACGACGCGTCGAAGTAGCGCGCGAGCGACGACTGCGCGGCCTGCAAATCGGACTTCAGCGTGGTCTGGTTGCGCGAGAGCAGCGCGAGCCGCGCCGACAGCAGACGCAGCTTCAGGTTCTGGCGCAGGAAATAGCCCTGGTCGGGCGCGACCAGCATCGCGTCGGCGTTGTCGATACGGCGTACCTGCACGAGGCTCGTCAACTGCTCGCCGATGCCGTGCGTGACTTCATCGATCCACACTTCCCAGCGCGGCTTGCCGGTGGCCGCCGCGACCTTCGCGGTATCGGCCCATGTGGCCGCGCGCGGCGTGGCGTGAGGAATCGGCGCTTCGCCCGACAGCGGCAGCGCGGCAACGTGATCGATCGCGTTGTCGAGCTTGATCGCGAGGCCGGTGAGATCGGTGGACGGCGCCGCCTTCAGCTTGTCGATGTCTTGCGCGATCGCCTTGCGCACCGCGACCGCCTGCGGGCTGTCCGACGCGGCGAGGCGCGTATCGGCGCTTTGCAGCGCGAACAGCGCGAGCTGCGTATTGCCGGTGAGTTGCAACTGCTGGCTTGCGGCCGACAGCATCTGCCCGACTTCCGCGAGCGTCCAGTCGTCGCGATTGCGCGCGAGATCCGCGTATTGCTGTTGCAGCGCCTGCTGCGCGGCCTGCGCATCGGCGAGCTTGCCTTCGAACTGCGCGACCTGCGAGTCGGCCTGATGCACGCTGGCGAGCGCCTGATCGAGCTTGATGCGCAGCTCGTTGGTCTGGGTATCGTTCGCCTGCTGACGCTGCGCGAGTTCCTGCTCGGTGCGCACCAGCTTGCGGTTCATCACGAAGCCGCCGGCACCGACCGCGCACGCGAGGATCACGACGACAGCCCAGAGCAGCGGCGCGCTCGTGCTGCGGCGCGTTTGCTGCGCTTCGTACGGCGTGAACGGTTGATTCGGCGGCAATGGAGCGGTTGCGGACGGCTGGGGCGAGGCGTTCGTGGAGGCGTTCGTTTCAGTCATGCGTGATTGAGCCGGTGAGTGAGCCGGTGAATGAGCCGGATTGGACGATACCGGTTGGACGACGGCCGGAACGGCGGCAACGACGGCGCGGACGATGCGCTCGTCGCCCGCGCCGGACACCGTAATCCTATCAAAACCCAATGCCCGCGCGGTTTGCGCGATGCGGGGGTGAGGCGCGACGAGAATCGCGTGTTTGAGCTGCGCGATTTCGTCGGCGGTCAGATGTTCATGCGCGAGCTCGTGCAGGTTGCGCACGCCTTCGGAACTCGTCAGCAGCCAGGCGTGCGGCTCGCCGGCAAGTAGTTGATGCACGCGCGCCCACGCGCCGATCGGCGGCTCCGGCACGATGCGCCGGTATGCGGCGACCGCGTCGACCTCGGCGCCGGCTTCGCGCAGCCGATCGGCGAGCCATTCGCGCCCGCCGTCACCGCGCACGATCAGCACGCGCTTGCCTTCGAGGCTGGCCGCGCCGAGCGATGCGTCGAGCGCGGCAAAGAGGCCTTCGGAGTCGAAGCCGGTGGCCTCGTCGGCGGCGCTGGCGGCGGGGCTGATCACACGGTGCGCAGGTGCTCCCACGCCGTGGCGCGCGAGTGCACGCACGCTGCCCGGGCCGACCACGCCGATCGGCAGCGCGTGCGGCCAGATCGCTGCGCTGCGGGCAAACGCGTGATCGACTGCGTTGGGCGACACGAACACGACGAGCGCATAGCGGTCGAGCGACGCGAGCGCGTCGCGCAAAGGCGCGTCGTCGAGCACCGGGGCGATATCGATAAGGGGAAACTCGAGGGTCGCGAGGCCGGCCATTTGGAGCTGTTGGATTAGCTCCCCCGACTGGCCCGCCGGCCGCGTGATCACGACCGTGAACGGCGCGTTGCGCGCAGCGGTGGCGCTCATCACTCGCCGGCCGCCGTTTGGTCCGCGGCCGGACCGCTCGCGGTACTGAGCGCGCGGATGATCTCGAGCGCGCCCTGCCGCACCAGCTCGTCGGCAACGTGCTGCCCCAGCGCGCGCGCCCGTTCGACGGTCGGCGCGGGCCCCGATGCCTGCGCGCTCAGCAGACGCTGACCATCGGGCGTCGCAACGATGCCACGCAGATGCAGCGCGCCGTCATGCCAGCTCGCGTGCGCGCCCAACGGCACTTCGCAACTGCCGCCAAGCACGCGCGAGACCATCCGCTCCGCCTCGACAGCCGCCGCCGTACGCTGATGATGCAGCGGCGCGAGCCATGCGGCGAGCTCGTCGCGGTCGGCGCGAATCTCGATGCCCAACGCGCCCTGTCCCGCGGTGGGCAAGCTGTCCTCCGGCTCCAGCAGCGCGCGGATGCGGTCCGCAAGACCGAGACGCTTTAAACCGGCCGCAGCCAGAATGATCGCCGCATAGTCGCCGCGATCGAGCTTGCCAAGCCGCGTGTCGAGATTGCCGCGCAGCGGCCGCACTTCGAGATGCGGATAACGCATCCGCAGCATCGCCTCGCGGCGCAGGCTCGACGTGCCGACCACCGCACCGGCCGGCAACGCGGCAAGCGAATCGAATTGATTGGAGACGAATGCGTCGCGCGGGTCCTCGCGCTCGATGATCGCCGACAGCGCGAAGCCGTCGGGCAACTGCATGGGCACGTCTTTGAGCGAATGCACCGCGAGGTCCGCGCGGCCGTCGGCGAGCGCCGCTTCGAGCTCCTTCACGAACAGGCCTTTACCACCGACCTTCGACAGCGTGCGATCGAGAATCTGATCCCCACGAGTTGTCATTCCGAGGATTTTTACGTCACAAGATGGATATAATTTGTGCAGCGCACACCGCACATACTCTGCCTGCCAGAGGGCCAGGCGGCTTTCTCGCGACGCAATCACAAGCGTGTGGGGTGGCGTGGAAAACGTCTCGGTAGTCATCAGCTTGCTGCTTGATCTCGGGATGGGATAACAATCAATGTTAGCACGCGACCCTGCGTCGAAAGGCGCCGCTGGCGCCGTGCTGACGCGGTATCGACGGGGGAGACGGGCTTCGCGTCACGCGCGAAAGCCCCCATCCAATTGCCTCGCACGGTCGTTCGCGCACCGGGCGGCGGCATGCGGGACGATGCAGTGCGGCGTTACGTGCTTCGACGGCACGCGCCCGCTGTTCGGCGCGGCGTATGAGCTCGCGTGGCGCTCTCTCCCTGCGTCGGGTTCGCGCTATTGGCAACGCGTGAAGCCGCTTGCATGTCGTCCGCCCCGCAGTCCCTTTTGCAGTTGTCCTTGCAGTTTCCTTTCAGTCGCTATTGGCAGTCGCTTCACAGTCTTGGTTGCACGCAGTTCACGTTGCAGTTGCTGGTTGCAGTTCCGCACGGCCAGTTCATCAATCAACAGGCTTTCCCCGAGGAAACCCATCGTGACGTCTTCCGGATCGGCGCGCCCCGCCCGCCGCAACACTGCCTCGCCCACCGTTCGCCCGGCCGATGCCGCGGCGCCCGACGCTTCCGCCATCGCAACAGCCGCCCCGCCGCGCGCCGCGAAAACACCGAAGCGGCCGAAGCTGAACGGCGAGCCGCAGCCCGTGTCCGCGGCCGCACCCGCTGCGCCGGCCGTCAAGAGCGCGTCGCGCACGCGCGAGAACAAAGACCATCCGCTGTTCCAGGACATCCGCTACCTGGGCCGCCTGCTCGGCGACGTGTTGCGCGAACAGGAAGGCGACGCGGTGTTCGACGTCGTCGAAACCATCCGCCAGGACGCGGTGCGCTTCCGTCGCGAGGACGACAGTGCCGCCGCGCAGGCGCTCGACAAGAAACTGCGCGCGCTGACGCCCGAGCAGACGGTCAGCGTGGTGCGCGCATTCAGCTATTTCTCGCACCTCGCGAATATCGCCGAAGATCGCCATCGCAACCGCCGTCATCGGATTCACGAGCTCGCCGGCTCGGCCTCGCAGCCGGGCACGATCGCGTTTGCGCTGGAGCGGCTCGCCGCGGCGGGCGCGGCCGCGACGCCGGTGTTGCAGCAGTTCTTCAACGACGCGCTGATCATGCCGGTGTTGACCGCGCATCCGACCGAAGTGCAGCGCAAAAGCATTCTCGACGCGCAGCACGATATCGCTCGGCTGTTGGCCGAGCGCGACCAGCCGCTGACCAACCGCGAGCGCGCGCACAACGAAGCGATGCTGCGCGCGCGTGTCACGTCGCTCTGGCAAACCCGGATGCTGCGCGATTCGCGCCTGACCGTCGCCGATGAAATCGAAAACGCACTGTCGTATTACCGCAGCACGTTCCTCGAAGAGCTGCCCGCCCTTTACACCGATATCGAGGAAGCACTGAAGGAGCATGGCGTCGAAGCACGTCTGCCGCCGTTCTTCCAGATGGGCAGCTGGATCGGCGGCGACCGCGACGGCAATCCGAACGTCACCGCCGAAACGCTCGAAAACGCGATCACGCGTCAGGCCGCGGTGATCTTCGAGCACTACATGGAGCAGGTGCACAAGCTCGGCGCCGAACTATCGGTGTCGAACCTGCTCGCCGGCGCGAGCGATGCGCTAAAGGAACTCGCGGCGACCTCGCCCGACCAGTCGCCGCACCGCACCGACGAGCCGTATCGCCGGGCGCTGATCGGCATATACACGCGGCTCGCGGCAAGTGCGCGCGTGCGCCTTGGCGAAGGCAGCGTGCCGCTGCGCAGCGCGGGCCGCGGCGCGGCGCCGATCCGGGCGATTCCGTACGACGACTCGGCCGAGTTCGTGCGCGACCTGCACGTGCTGATCGATTCGCTTGCCGAACATCACGGCGCGCCGCTCGCGGCCCCGCGCCTCGCGCCGCTCGCGCGTGCCGCCGAAGTGTTCGGCTTCCATCTGGCGAGCATCGATCTGCGGCAAAGCTCCGACATCCACGAGGCAGTGATCGCCGAATTGCTCAAGCGCGCGGGTGTCGAGGCCGACTATGCGGCGCTATCGGAAGCGGACAAGCTCGAGGTGCTGCTTGCCGAACTCGCGCAGCCGCGGCCGCTGCGCGTGCCGTATGCGGACTACTCGGCGCTCGTGAAGAGCGAGCTTGGCGTGCTGGAAGAAGCCCGCGCCACGCGCGAGAAATTCGGTGCGCGCGCGGTGCGCAACTACATCATTTCGCACACGGAGACTGTCAGTGATCTGGTCGAGGTGATGCTGCTGCAAAAGGAAACCGGCCTGTTGCGCGGACACCTCGGCGACGCGGACGACCCCGCGCGCGCGGGTCTGATGGTGATCCCGCTGTTCGAGACGATCCCCGACCTGCGCAACGCGCCGCACATCATGCGCGACCTGATCGCGCTGCCGGGTATCGACGCGCTGATCGAGCATCAGGGCAACCAGCAGGAAGTGATGCTCGGCTATTCGGATAGCAATAAGGACGGCGGCTTTCTCACGTCGAACTGGGAGCTGTATCGGGCCGAACTCGCGCTGGTCGCGCTGTTCAACGAGCGCGGCCTGACGCTGCGGCTCTTTCATGGCCGCGGCGGCACCGTCGGCCGTGGCGGCGGCCCGACCTATCAGGCGATCCTGTCGCAGCCGCCTGGCACCGTCGACGGTCAGATTCGCTTGACCGAGCAGGGCGAGGTGATCGCGAGCAAGTTCGCCAATCCGGAGATCGGCCGGCGCAATCTGGAAACGGTCGTCGCAGCGACGCTCGAAGCATCGCTACTGCCGCACGACCATGCGTCCGCGGAGCTGCCGGTGTTCGAGGAAACGATGCAGCAGTTGTCGGATGCGGCGATGGCGTCGTATCGCGCACTCGTCTATGAAACACCGGGCTTCAAGGAGTATTTCTTCGAGTCGACGCCGATCGCGGAGATCGCCGAGTTGAACATCGGCAGCCGCCCCGCTTCGCGCAAACTCCAAGATCCGAAGCAGCGCAAGATCGAAGATCTGCGCGCGATTCCCTGGGGCTTTTCCTGGGGTCAATGCCGGTTGCTGTTGACCGGCTGGTACGGCTTCGGCAGCGCGGTCGCCGAGCATCTGGACAGCGCGCCGAGCGAGGCCGAACGCACGCGCCGTCTCGCGCTGCTAAAGAAGATGCACAAGAACTGGCCGTTCTTTTCGAATCTGCTGTCGAACATGGACATGGTGCTCGCGAAGACCGATCTCGCAGTCGCGTCGCGCTACGCGGCGCTCGTCACCGACAAGAAGCTGCGCAAACACGTGTTCGAGCGGATCGTGGCGGAATGGGAGCGCACGTCGAAGGTGCTCTCCGAGATCACCGGCAAGGGTGAGCGGCTGGCCGAAAATCCGCTGCTCGCGCGCTCGATCAAGAACCGCTTTCCGTATCTGGATCCGCTCAATCATCTGCAGGTCGAGCTGCTCAAACGTTACCGCGCGGGCGACACGAACGCGCGCGTGCGGCGCGGGATTCATTTGAGCATCAACGGGATTGCCGCGGGGCTGCGTAATACGGGTTGAGGTTTTGCCAGGTCTTCACCAGCAAAAACGCCGGCGCGACACGCGCGGTCGCCCGGTGAACGGAAACCATGCCGCTGCCGCCCGAGGGAGGCGCACTGGGCCGCGTCTCAGCGGCGCCCTCCCCTTGCGAACCATCGATGCCAACATTTCCCGGACAGCCAGACGACGATGCTGATCGGCACTACGGTTAAAAAGGCAACCAGCAATTTATAGGTTGCGTCCAACATCTCCGCGGATCCGTCGTCGAGAGGATTCACGGTGGTGAACTGATAAGCCAATGCGGCGAGCGTGGAAGATTCCGGAAACAGATTGTCAGAGTACGACCATGCAATGACGTATAAAAGGATTAGGACTAGTTCAACGGCGAACCATAAGGTTATTCGCTGCAGGGTCTTCATTCCACCAAGACCTCTCCATAAAATCTTATATCCGTTCCCGGAATAAGAGATCCTCTGTCAGCACGTAGCATCGCCTTGATCACGTTAAAGTCGGCGGGATCGATAATCGTGATGCAGCCCTTACTGAGCGTACCGCTATGAAGACGAAAATTGCCACGTCTTACGTTGGCGCAGAACGTCTCGTCATCGATTCGCCCATCGGCGGCATATAGCGCAAACCAGTCCTGGTGGCGAAGTACTCTGTCCCACAACCAACCCAATCGTCCCCCGGACTGTCGATCCACAATATAGTACGTTCCCGGCGAAATGGCTCCAAGGTCTGGCAGGCAGGAATAGAGCTTCTTATTAATGTGATTGCCAATACCGGAAAATGCGGGAAATGAAAACCCAGTTATTTCAAATGTGCTAATTGGTTCTTCGTTGAGTTCGAACGTGCAATGATGCATGGATTTGTCTCAGCAGAATGTATGAAATTTCGTCTCACTGAGAATTGTTGCACAAACATTTTTGGGATAGTGCATTCAAAAAAACAATTCGAGAATTCGATCCTGTTCTGTCGTCTCCTACTGCCGCGCAAGCACGACTTCGTGGCAAGCGTGACATGCGCGACTGCACGCCAGCGCTCGCGCGAGGGGGCGAGGCTACGCATCGCGCGATTTGCGCCGCTACAATAGAGCGCGCCATGTACCAGTACAATCCAAGCAATTATTCTGGTATCTCCACTACCCCTCCACGCGCCGCCCGACTCGCATGACCACGCCGTCTTCCGCCGCTCATCCGCCGCCGCTCGATGCCACGCCGGCCCGCGCGCTCGGGGATTTCATCCGGGCTCACCGCGAGCGGCTGTCGCCGCAGGCGGTCGGTTTGCCGCCGGGGCCGCGCCGCCGCACGCCCGGTTTGCGGCGTGAGGAAGTCGCGCAGCTGTGCGGCGTGAGCCCGACCTGGTACACGTGGATCGAACAGGGCCGGCCGGTGTCCGCATCGGCCGATGCGCTGGCGCGCATCGCCGTCGCGTTGCATCTGTCGCGCGCCGAGCGCGCGTATCTGTTCGAGCTGGCCGCGCAGCGCGATCCCGCCGAGCCCGACTCCGCCGCCGCCGACGCGCCCTCCACGCTGCTCGAGACCGTGCAGCTCGTGAACACGCCCGCCTACGTGCTCGACCGGCAGTGGAATGCGCTCGCATGGAACGAGCTCGCGGCCGGCCTGTTCGTCGGCTGGCTCGACGGCGCGCACGACCGCAATCTGTTGCGCTATACGTTCACCGAGCCGGCGGCGCGCGCGTTGATCGTCGATTGGGAAACGCGCGCGCGGCGCCTTGCCGCGGAGTTCCGCGCCGATTCGATCCGGCATCTGACCGACCCGCCGACGCGCGCGCTGATCGATGCGCTGTCCGCCGCGAGCGACGAGTTCGCGCGCTTCTGGGCGTCGCAAGACGTGGGCGGACGCGAGGGTGGCCGGCGCGAATTCAACCATCCGCGCGATGGCCGCGTCGTCTATGACCAGATCACGTTCAAGCCCGCGCATCGCGAGGATCTGAAGCTGGTGGTGCTGATGCGGGAATAGCCGCCGGCGCGGCAGCCGCGGCGTCTGGAGCAGCCGCGCGCGGTGTTAAAATCCCCCTCTTTCCTTGCCGCGGCGGCGCTTTGCACGGCACGTGCATCCGCGTTGTCAGCCTCTTCACCGCTCGCTTTTAACCGCCCAACACCATGACGTCCCAACTGCACAAAAAAGGCGAAGCCTGGTCGGCTCGCTTCTCGGAGCCGATGTCGGAGCTCGTCAAACGCTACACGTCGTCGGTCTTCTTCGACAAGCGGCTGGCGTTCGTCGACATCGAAGGGTCGCTCGCCCACGCGTCGATGCTGGCCGCGCAGAAGATCATTTCCGCCGACGACCTCGCCGCGATCCAGCGCGGCGTGGCGCAGATCAAGGGTGAAATCGAGCGCGGCGAATTCGAATGGCTGCTCGATCTCGAAGACGTGCACCTGAATATCGAAGCGCGCCTGACCGCGCTGATCGGCGATGCCGGCAAGCGTCTGCATACCGGCCGCTCGCGCAACGACCAGGTCGCGACCGATATCCGTCTGTGGCTGCGCGGCGAGATCGACCGTATCGGTGACCTCCTCACCGCGCTGCGCACCGCGCTTATCGATATCGCCGAGAAGAACGCGTCGACCATCATGCCGGGCTTCACGCATCTGCAAGTCGCGCAGCCGGTCACGTTCGGCCATCACCTGCTTGCGTACGTCGAGATGTTCTCGCGCGACGCCGAGCGCATGATCGACTGCCGCAAGCGCGTGAACCGTCTGCCGCTCGGCGCGGCCGCGCTGGCCGGCACCAGCTACCCGATCGACCGTCACGCGGTCGCCAGCACGCTCGGCTTCGACGGCATCTGCGCGAACTCGCTCGATGCGGTGTCCGACCGCGACTTCGCGATCGAATTCACGGCCGCCGCCGCGCTCGTGATGACACACGTATCGCGCTTCTCGGAAGAACTGGTGCTGTGGATGAGCCCGCGCGTCGGCTTTATCGATCTGGCCGACCGCTTCTGCACCGGCTCATCGATCATGCCGCAGAAGAAGAACCCGGACGTGCCCGAACTCGCGCGGGGCAAGACCGGCCGCGTGAACGGCCATCTGATGGCGCTGCTCACGCTGATGAAGGGCCAGCCGCTCGCGTACAACAAGGACAATCAGGAAGACAAGGAGCCGCTGTTCGACACCGTCGATACGGTCGCCGATACGCTGCGCATCTTCGCTGAAATGGTCGCCGGTATCACGGTCAAGCCGCAGGCGATGCGCGACGCGGCGCTGCAAGGCTTCTCGACCGCGACCGATCTGGCCGATTACCTGGTCAAGCGCGGTCTGCCGTTTCGCGACGCGCACGAAGCGGTCGCGCTCGCGGTGCGCGTGTGCGCCGATCGCGGTTGCGATCTCGCGGACCTGACGCTCGATGAAATGCGCGACGAGCTGCCTGGCGTCGCGCATCTGATCGGCGAGGACGTGTTCTCGTATTTGACGCTCGAAGGGTCGGTGGCAAGCCGCAATCATCCGGGCGGCACCGCGCCCGAACAGGTGCTGGCCGCGGCGAAGGCCGCGCGCGACGCGGCGCATCGAAGCTAAAAGAAAGCCCGCGACAAGCGGGCTGAAAAAGACTTCCACCGATGCCTCGCGGAGAGGCTCCCGGAGTGTAGGCGGGTTTGCGCCCGCTGACCAATTCGCGGATATTTCCGGTCATTACAGCAACGCGTGAAGCACTGCATGCGCAAGCACGCAACGGCCGAACGCCAATTGAATCGCGGCCGTTTTTGACTACCATCAAGACAGGTCCTTTTCGCGCTGCTCGCCGACGATGCTCTCCTACACTCTTCCCCGTTTCCTGCGCCGCGCGAATTGGTTGTGCACGCCGCGCACCGTGCTCGCCGGCATCGCGCTCGTCACCGCTTCCGGCTGCACGATTACGACGCTGACGCCGCACGAAACCGTGAACACGCCAGTGGCCGCGATCAACAGCGCGACGCTCGATCAATATCGCGACGCGGTCGCGCGGCGCATCGTCGAGCGCAATCCGTCGTACGTGCTGCAAGGCAAGCCGCAGGCGATGCTGCGCTCGCTGGTGGTGGTGTCATTCACCGTCGATCGCTACGGACACATCGTGCAGTCGTCGGTCTATCGGACCAATGGCGACGACGAAGCCGAAAGCACCGCGCTCGCGACGCTGCGCCGCTCGGCGCCGCTGCCGACGCCGCCCGGCAAGCTGCTGAACGGCCGTGGCCAGCTCGAAATGTTCGAGGACTGGCTGTTCAACGACAACGGCAAGTTCCAGTTGCGCGAGCTGGCGGCACCGCAAGCGGAGACTTTCGACTAAGGCTCGACCGACCTTCGTCGCAACCGGGACTGCGCACGACCTCACGCCGCCATTGCTGCGCGCGGGCGCCGCTCGCTATAATTTTCCGATCCGTTGCGCCGGCAATCATCCGGCATCGCTCACGCCGCCCGCACACCCGCCGGCGCGGCGCGCCAGCTTCGACTATTTCAACAAGGACGCCGCACCAACACGCCCCGCCTGCGTTCGAAAACGCACGGCGGCAAGCGGCGTCACGACATAGGGAGACCCTGCATGTCCACTTCGCCGATTTCCGCGGCCCAGCCCGCTGGCGGGCAAAACAGTAGCGCGCGGATCATCTTTGCAAGCTTCATCGGCACCGCAATCGAGTTCTACGATTTCTACGTCTACGCGACGGCCGCCGCGCTCGTGATCGGGCCGGTGTTCTTCCCGCACGGCTCGGCCACCGCGCAGGCGCTATCGGCATTCGTCACGTTCGGCATCGCTTTCGTCGCGCGGCCGATCGGCTCGTTCCTGTTCGGCCACTTCGGCGACCGCATCGGCCGTAAGTCGACGCTCGTCGCATCGCTGCTGGTGATGGGCGTGTCGACCACGCTGATCGGCTTCGTGCCGGGCTACGACGCGATCGGCAGCCTCGCACCGATCCTGCTGTGCGTGCTGCGCTTTGGCCAGGGCATCGGCCTCGGCGGCGAATGGGGCGGCGCGGCGCTGCTCGCGACCGAGAACGCGCCGGCCGGCAAGCGCGGCTGGTTCGGCATGTTCCCGCAGCTCGGGCCTTCGATCGGCTTTCTCGCGTCCAACGGGCTGTTCTTTGCGTTGGCGCTGTCGCTGTCGGACGAACAGTTCCGCAGCTGGGGCTGGCGCGTGCCGTTCATCGTCAGCTCTCTGCTGGTCGCGCTCGGCCTGTACGTGCGCCTGAAGATCGCCGAGACGCCGGCGTTCAGGGCCGCGATCGAGCGCAAGGAACGCGTGCGCGTGCCGATCGCGACCCTGTTCTCGCAGCACTGGGTGCCCACCCTGCTCGGCGCGCTGGCGATGGTGGTCTGCTACACGCTGTTCTACAACGCGACGACGTTCTCGCTGTCGTACGGCGTCGGCATGCTGCACATTCCGCGGCAAACGTTCCTCGGCCTGCTGTGCGTCGCGGTCGTGTTCATGGCGCTCGCCACCCCGCTGTCGGCCCGCGCGAGCGACCGCTTCGGCCGCAAGCCGGTGCTGATCGTCGGCATCATCGCGGCGATCCTGTCGGGCTTCACGATGGCGCCGCTGCTCGGTAGCGGCGAGCCGCTGCTCGTACTGCTGTTCCTCGTAGTCCAGCTGTTTCTGATGGGCGTGACCTTCGCGCCGATGGGCGCGCTGCTGCCCGAACTGTTTCCGACCAACGTGCGCTATACCGGTGCTGGTGTGGCGTACAACCTCGGCGGGATCCTGGGTGCGTCGGTCGCGCCGTATATCGCCCAGGTGCTCGCCGCGCACGGCGGGCTGCCGTGGGTCGGCGCGTATGTGTCGGTCGCGGCCGCGGTGAGCCTGATTGGCGTGCTCTGCATGCGCGAAACGCGCGATGAAAGCCTGATGAAATGATGCGGCGCCTGGTGGCGGAATCGATCTTTCGCCGCTATGCGTGTGTGACTGTCCGATGCCGTCACGCGCGACATCGGGCAACTCTTCCTCGACGTTCCTAACCAGGTCTTGCCTGGGTAAATCCCCCGCCTTGCGCGTCTTTTTGGCTTGCCTATACTCCGCTCTATAACCCTATGGAAAACAGGGAGACGCGTATGGCCGTCCATCTTCACAATGCCGATATCGTGATCATCATCGCGCTCGCATTGCTTGGCGCGCTACTGCTCGCGCTGCGCTTCCGGCCCGCGACGTGGAAAGGCATCGTGGTCGAAGCGCTCGCCGCGAACGCCGCGGCCATCGCCGCGGTCGTCGCGTTTGAAATGCTGATCGCCTGAGCGTCGCCGCAACGGTGAACACGCGTCGTCAGACTCAGCGGTAGTAGCCGTGATGGTAGTAACCACCGCCGCCATAGTAGTAGCCCGGCGCGGGCGCGATCACGCAACCGCCTAGTACCGATGCGAGCAGCGTGCCGGCGACGAGAGTCAGGATCAAGCGTTTCATGTTGTTCTCCATCGAGTCAGATTGATTCGAGCAAAACCCCGAATGACCCGATTGGACACGAGGCGGCCCCCCGCGAGCGTTGCCATTTGTAAGGGATGATCACCGGGGTGTTACAGGATCGGCGCGCCGGATTCGATCGGTATCCCGCCCGCGCGCTACTCTTGCGGTATGACGTCGGCATCGCGGGATACACCGTCTGCACTGGGTTGAGCATGCTGTCGCCGCGCATGCGTTGCTGGCTGCGTCTGCGCTATGCGATGCACGGCCTTTCGGGCACGGCGGCTAAGCGTCCACGGCGCGTGCGTCGTGGACCTGGGTAATGCGCGAAGCAGGCACCGCCCATATCGGTGTCCAACGAAAAGCGACAGATTTAACAGCCGTGTAATCGATTGCTCTGCACGTGTTGTTTCGGGACGTGGGCGCTGGTGAGCGCGCGACGACGCAAGCCGCCCTGATGGACAAACCGCCCGTCGCGGCTGTTTTGTTTACGCCAAACGATTGCGCGAGAGCACCAGAAAGAACTGCCCGGTATCAGGCGGCGGGAGCGCCGTGCTGCACCGCGAACGACTCCGAATCCGCATGCACGTAGTCGATCGCCTCGAGCACCGCGCTGACCGGCGGCACCGAGCGGCCGTCGCCGATCGAGGTCGAGCGAAACGGCGCTTCGACGCCGCAATGCGACGGCGACGTGGCGACGAAGATCATCACGGTGCGCTTCTGCAGCGCGTGCGCGAGGTGCACGAAACCCGTGTCGGTACCGACGACGAGCGCGCACGCGTCGATCATCTGCGCGACTTCCGTCACGCTCATCGACGGCAGCACGGTCGCGCCGGGTACCTGCGCGGCGATCTGCTCGGCCTCGGCGCGCTCGCCGGCCGAACCCCACGGCAGCACCACGCGAAAACCCCGCTCGCTCAGCACACGGCCCACTTCCACCCAATGGGTGAGCGGCCATTTTTTATCGTCTTTGGAGGTCGCGTGAAAGAACGCCGCGACGGGCGCGCTTTCTCCCGCGAATGGCGGCGTGGCCGCGTCCGGCAGGCGCAGGTTATAGAGGGGCGGCCCTTGCACTTCGTAGCCGAGCGCCTCGCCCGCGCTGATGCGCATGCCGTGCCACGCATTGCCTTGGGGACGCGGGCCGAAGCGCCCGGTATAGGCGAATGCGGCGCCGCGCTCGCCGAGGTCCTGCGACTGATAGCCGATGCGCCGCGACGAGCGCGCGAGAAAAGCGATGATCGCGCTCTTGTAGACGCCGTGGATGTCGATGATGTGGTCGTAGCGATAAGCGCGCAGCTCGGCAATAGAGGCCCAGATCGCTTTCAGATCGCCCCAGCGGCGCGCCTTCTTGAAGCGGCGCAGCGGCGCGCGCAGCACGCGGTCGACGCCTGTGCTCCAGTGCACGAGATCCGCGAACGCTTCGTCTGCCGCCCAATCGACCTGTACGCCAGGGAACGCGCGTTTGATGTCGGCGACGACCGGCAAAGCCTGCACGATGTCCCCGAGTGAAGTGACCTTGACGATGAGAATTCGCTTCATGAGGCCGGTTCTTGGTTTGAGATTCCGGCTATTTTAGCTGACGACTCCGCAAGGACCGGTAGAAGAGCCCAAGCGCGCGTGCGGCGGTGAATACGGAGCGTTACAGCGGGCTTCGCGCCGCCGCTGTCCATCGGCGCGGGTTTCGACAATGTGCTGCGGACGCAGACAACCACGCGCGGCGCGTAGTGAAGCGCTGGCGGCCCGCTTATGCGTTTAGCGATGCGCTCATCGATACGTTGAACGATGAGCGATCGACGCGGCGATCACGCCCAATGTCCCGGCATCCAGCGATAGTGCAACGGATTATTTCGATTGGGAGACGGTGAACAACGGCGGGAACAGGACTTTGCGCGGCAGCAGAGCGCGCCGTGACGCGATGCGACCCGAGGCGACGCGCCGCCCATCATCCGAGCCAGCCGCGAGACTAACCCGCGGCCACGCCGAACGGTCAGACCTGCGGTATCTCGATCTTGACTTCGAGCACTTCGAGATCGTCCTGACGCTCGAGGCTCACGCGGATATCGTCATCGGAAATCTTCACGTACTTCGAGATGACGGCCACCAGTTCGCGTTGCAACGCAGGCAGATAATCGGCCGGCGCATGACCGCCGGCGCGCTCGTGCGCAATGATCAACTGCAGGCGTTCCTTCGCTACCGACGCGGACTTCTTTTTCTCGCCCAGCAAAAACGAAAGAATCGACATGACGTGCGCTCCCCTTACTTGGTGCCGAAGAGGCGCTGCAGCAGCCCGGGCTTCTGGTAATCGGTAAAGCGAAGCGATTTCTGCTCGCCGAGGAAACGCGATACGACGTCCTTATACGCTTCGGCCACGTCCGTGCCGTCGAGGTGCACGGCCGGCAACCCCTGGTTGGACGCGTGCAGCACGGCTTCCGATTCCGGAATGACGCCGATCAGATCGATGCGCAGAATCTCCTGGATGTCGGTGAGCGACAGCATTTCGCCTTCGCTGACGCGCTTCGGGTTGTAGCGTGTGATCAGCAGATGTTCCTTGATCGGCTCCCTGGCTTCGATCGCGCGCTTGGTCTTCGACGACAGGATGCCGAGAATGCGGTCGGAGTCGCGTACCGACGACACCTCCGGATTGGTCACGATCAGCGCTTCGTCGGCGAAATGCATCGCAAGCAGCGCGCCCGATTCGATCCCGGCCGGCGAATCGCAAATGATGTATTCGAAGTCCATCGCGATCAGATCGTTGATGACCTTCTCGACGCCTTCCATCGTCAGCGCGTCCTTATCGCGCGTCTGCGAAGCCGGCAGGATGAACAGGTTCTCGCACTTCTTGTCCTTGATCAACGCCTGGTTCAGATTCGCTTCGCCCTGGATCACATTGATCAGGTCATACACGACGCGGCGCTCGCAGCCCATGATGAGATCGAGGTTCCGCAGGCCGACGTCGAAGTCGATCACGGCGGTCTTGTGTCCGCGCAGCGCGAGCGCCGACGCAAAACTCGCGCTCGTGGTCGTCTTGCCCACGCCACCCTTGCCCGAAGTCACCACAATGATTTTTGCCATTACCCTTACCTTGTGTTCGTCAAATGCGTCAATTGATGCGCGGCCGGCTTCGCCGTGAACGCCGCATGCCGTCATCGCGTGAGGCAGCGCCCTTCACGTCGCCTTACGTGAGCCGCAGCGGTTCGATCATCAGTTTTTCTTCTTCGAGCCAGATCTGCACCGGCTTGCCGTGCACCTCGGCCGGCAGCGGGTTTTCGGTCGTTCGATAGATGCCCGCGATCGAGATCAGTTCTGCTTCGAGACACGTGCAGAAGATGCGCGCGTCGTGATTGCCCTGCACGCCGGCCAGTGCGCGCCCCCGCAGTGGCGCATAGATATGGATGTTGCCTTCGGCGATCACCTCGGCGCCGTAGCTCACCAGACCGAGCACGACGAGATCGCCCTTTGCGTAGATGCGCTGGCCGGAGCGCAGCGGCTTGTCGACCACCATCGTTTGCGGCGACGTGGCGAGCCGCACCGGCTCTGCGGCGGGCGCGGGTTCGACCGTGGCGGCAGCGCCGGGGCCGTCTGTCGTGGAGGCCGTTGCAGTGCTCGTGGATGCGCCTGCCGGTTCATCGGTGGCCGGAGCCGCCGCGGTGCTGGCGGCTCGCGCTCCTGCCGCGCTGTCGTCGTCCAGTTGTTTGCCCGGGGCGCCGCGGCGGTCGCGCGCTTCGAGCAGCGGCAACGCCGTTTCGCCCGCCCACGACTGCTCGGCATTCGCGACCACGCCGATCGGCCGCATGCGCACGCTGTCGAGCAACTGCGCGATGTCGGCGAGCGGTACACGCTCGTCGCCGGTGAGACGCCGCACGTCGATCGCGACGACGTCATTGGCGAAGAATTCGGGAGTCGCCTCGAAGCGCCGCGTCAGTTCGGCACGCATCGCATCGAGGTCGGTCGTCTTGACCACGAACATGAGCGTGTCGACGGAACCGCTGCGAAGTTCGAAAAAGGGCGATTTCTTGGGCGACATAGCGTTCGGCAAAAATTTTGCGTATTTTACAGGCGTACACGCGCGGGGCCAGTCTTTTTGCCGCGAGAATCTGCTGTTGGAAGGGTGTTGCGCCGCTGGTCGCCGTCGATGCGGTGCAGGCCACGCGCCGTGTGCGAATCGTGGAGGTCGTGCAGTACACGCTAACGCGGTTGTGAAACACGGACGGCAACGGTGGCCGCCAAAGCGGCTATCGACGCAAACGGCTCGGGAGATAGGCGTAAGACAAAGGTGAGCGGCGCTGCTACGCACCGCTCGCGCGATCACGGCTGATGCGTGTTCGACGTAGCGGGCACGTGGCGCACCAGCAGACTTTCGACCTGCTCGGGTGCGCGCTCGACGCGCCGGTGTTCGCCGGTCGGGCCGAAGCCGAGCGCCTCGTAAAAGCGCATCGCGTTGCGATTGGCGTCGGCGACCCACGCGTAGATCTGGGTGGCGCCCGCGCCCGCCAGCCAGTTGCTTGCGGTATCGACGAGGAGTTCGCCGCCGCGCAGATGACGCACGGCCGGTGCGACCCACAGCTCGCAAACGAATGCGCGGTGCGCGGCGGTGTCGTCGAAATGCGCTTCGATCAGGCCGGCCGGATGGCCCTCGGTGTACAGAATGAAGGTACCGACGAACTGCGAGACCGCGTGATGGGCGGCGGTGGCGTTGAAACTGTCCGCGTCGGCCGACAGCGCGTCCTCGAGTGTCGCGCCGAACGCATAAGGCGCCTCGCGCAGCGACGCAGTACGGAGTTCGCGAAAAACGGCGCCCTGATCAGCGGCGATGCGGCGAACGGTCAATGACGGACTCATGCAGACGAAAACCCCTTGAAACCCTAACACGTAGCTTTAACCGAACCGGCGCGCGAGTCAATTTTTATTATTGACCACAACAGGCGGCCGCGAGAAGTGTTCGTATCGGGCGCGACTCGTCGAGGCGGCCGTTCATATCGCCGCATCGGCTGCAAGCTTCGCATCGGCCGCGGCACGCTCGCCGCGCGCCGGTGGCGTTGCCCGCCACGCGCTCACGGCGCCTCATAGCGGCCGGTGCCGTCCGGCCACGGCGTCAACAGTTCATAGCCGTCGTCGGTCACCGCGACCATGTGCTCCCATTGCGCGGACAGCGAGCGGTCCTTCGTGACCACGGTCCAGCCGTCGCGTTGCACCGACGTGCCGGCGCGGCCCGCGTTGATCATCGGCTCGATCGTGAAGACCATGCCGGGCTTCAGACGCACGCCCTGCCCCGGCTGGCCGTAGTGCAGCACCTGCGGATCCTCGTGATACACACGGCCGATGCCGTGCCCGCAATAGTCCCGCACGATCGAAAAGCCGTCGCGCTGCGCGACCTTCTGGATCGCGTAGCCGATGTCGCCGAGCGTCGCGCCCGGCTTCACCTGGCGGATACCGGCCACCATCGCCTCGTAGGTCGTGTCGACCAGTTGTCGCGCGACCGGGCTCGGCTCACCGACGCAGTACATGCGGCTGGTGTCGCCGAAATAGCCGTCCTTGATGATCGCGACGTCGATGTTGATGATGTCGCCGTCTTTCAGAATCTCGCTGCGATTCGGGATGCCGTGGCATACCACGCTGTTGACCGACGTGCAGACGGTCTTCGGGAAGCCCAGATAGCCGACATTGGCCGCAATCGCCTTCTGCGTGTTGACGATGTAGTCGTTGCACAGCGCGTCGAGCTCGTCGGTGGATACGCCGGCCCTCACATGCTCGCCGATCATTGCCAGTACGTCGGCCGCGAGGCGGCCGGCGATGCGCAGGCTCGCGATGTCGTCAGGGGTCTTGTAGGTAATCGCCATGAATTCAATCGATGTGGATCGCGGGGAAAACGCGAGGTAGTTCTAGTGTCCGGCGAAGCGATTTCGCCGAATCGATCGGGCGATTGTACAGAGGATCGTCGGGAAGCCCGCCGCGAACGACCCAATGTGGTGCAAGCAGTCGGCGCGCGGCGAGCGCATCGGGCGTGAAAATCGGCATGGCGGCGGGCTTATCGCTCCGTCGTTTCGAACTGGAAACAACCGCGACAGAAGTCGTTCCAGGCCAACATCCTTGCGCTGAATGCGGCGCTCGAAGCCGCGCGCCACGCTAAGCCTTGCCGGTCATCTCCGGCGCAATGGACGCGTGGTTCAGCAAGCCGACCAGCGCGGTCCCGCCGATCACGTTGCCGAGCAAGGTGGGCGCGAGAAACCGCAGCAGATAGTCCTGCACCGACGCGTTGCCGCGCAGCACCACGTACGCAGCCTCCACCGAGCCGGCGATCACGTGCGACAGATCGCAGACGGCGACCACATAGGTGAGCAACGCGACGATCAGTACCGCCGCGGACTTGGCGTTGGGCAGCAGCCAGACCATCAGCGCGATCAGCCAGCCCGCCAGCACCGCCTTGAGCGTCGTCGTCGCAAACGCTGCCTGGAACGGCGCCTGCCCCAAATGATCGAGAACCGGTGCGAGCTTTTCTGCAAAAGCCGTGGGCGCCGCGAGCATGCCCGCGAAAATCCACGTGCCGACCAGGTTGGCGGCCAGCACGATGACCCACAGCCGCAGCGCGCAGGCGGCGGTGTGCAGATCGCGCCGGGTCAGGACCGGCAGCAGCACGGTGAGCGTGCTTTCGGTGAACAGTTGCTGGCGCCCGAGCACGACGATGATGAAACCGACGCAGTAGCCGGCCGCGCTGATCAGCGACGCGCCTTCGTGGCCCGACGGGGCCTTGTCTTCCAGCACGGCCTGGGTCAGAAACGAAAAGCCCATCGACAGCCCGGCAGCCAGCGCGGACCACACAAGCGCCAGCGGCTTGCGCGCCAACGCGGTCTCGCCTTCCTCGCGAACGATCTCGTGAATGACCAGCGCGTGTGGCGAGCTATGCGCGGCGGCCTGGTCGCGCTGCTCGTCATCGAGGTGGGGAGACGCGTGCCCTGCGGCTTGTCCGTCGTTTTTGTCGGGTTGCTTGGCCATGTTCGACTCTCTGTTTGTCTTGCCGCGGTTCGGACGCGGCGCCGCCGCGGGATCGCGGGATGCTGTCCCGTAGCAAACGGCGGTCCGCGCGCGCAGCGGCCGAGGCAGAGCAATTGCCGCACGCTAACGCAGACAATTCCGGCTAGCCGTGTATCGCGCTGCCGATCATGCGCGCGGCTCACGACTGCAGCCCGCGGCCCTAACGTCGCGACGCATCAACAGGAGGCGCGATGAACCTTCAAAAAGAGTTCGAATCGCTAGCCAAGGCTGAGGAAGACATCCGGCTCGCCGACGAACGCATCGAACAGCAGCGGCGGCTGACCGAACAGTTGAAGCGTGACGGCCATGACACTTCCACCGCGCTGGAGGTTCTCACGGTGCTGTGCGAAACGCGCGAGGCGATGGTGAATCACAAGGAGCTCATCGTCGAGCACATCCGCAGGATCACGAGCGAACAGAACAAAGCCTGAACGGGCCGCCGTGTCGCGATTCGTCGAAGCTCGGATGCCGTTGCGTCAGGCGATTTTCGTCACCATGAACCAGAAGATCGCGACGAACGCGAAGAACGCGATCACGCCAAGCCCGATCCACCATGCAAAGAAGCGCCAATAGGCGGGCGGCAGCGCCGCGTGCGCGTCATCGCTGTCGCGGGCGAGTGCGGACAGCCGGACTTGCAGCCACACCACCGGTAGCCAGCACGCGATCGCTAGCGCGTAGAGGCCGATCGACCACGCGAGCCATCGGCTCGCAACCGGCATGCCGGATAGCCTGACCAGCGCAAAGCCTGTTGCTGGCTGCACGATCACGGTCGGCGTCGTAAATAGCCAGTCGGCG
>NZ_DASXHN010000439.1:0-12813 GCF_036488505.1 Paraburkholderia sp.
GCGCCGCATCCGACGCCCCCGGGCCCCAATCCGCCGACCTTCTCACTCACGACGACGACGCACTGCTCGACGCCTACTCCCGCACCGTAATTGGCGCGCTCGAAAGGGTCCAGCAGGCGGTCGCGTTTATTGCCGTCGAACGCCGCCTGCCTGGCGAGCCGCCGGGGCACGGCCGCGGCGCACGCGGCGGCACCGGCTCGGGCTTCATCTTTACGCCCGACGGCTATCTGCTGACCAATAGCCATGTCGTGCATGGCGCGACGCACATTCAGGTCACGCTCGCCGACGGCGCGAAATTCGCGGCGGACCTGGTCGGCGACGATCCGGGCAGCGATCTCGCGGTGTTGCGCATTGGATCGCCGGAGCCACTGCCACATGTGGAACTTGGCGAATCGTCGAAGCTGCGTGTCGGGCAGATCGCGATCGCGGTCGGCAATCCGCTCGGTCTCCAGCAAACCGTCACCACCGGCGTGGTTTCCGCGCTCGGCCGTTCGTTGCGCTCGAACTCCGGCCGCATGATCTATGACGTGATCCAGACGGATGCCGCGCTCAATCCGGGCAACTCGGGCGGGCCGCTGATCAATTCGGCGGGCCAGGTGATCGGCGTCAATACCGCGATCATCCCAGGCGCGCAGGCAATCTGCTTTGCAACCGCCATCGATACCGCCAAGTGGGTGATCATGCAGATCTTTGCGCATGGCCGCGTGCGGCGCGCGTATATCGGCGTGGCCGGCACCACGACACCCCTCTCGCGACGCGTGCAGCGCTATTTCGGCCTGAGTGCGCAAAGCGGCGTGCATGTGATGGAAATCGTCAAAGGCAGCCCGGCCGCGCTGGGCGGTTTGCGCACCGACGATACGATCGTCGCGATCGATGCGCAGCCGGTACAGGATGTGGATAGCCTGCAACGCACGCTCGACGCGTCGCGTATCGACAAGCCGGTCGGCGTCAGTGTGCTGCGCGGCGCGCAGCGGGTGGAGTTGACGTTGACGCCGGTCGAGCAGGCGGGTTGAGCGGAGCCTGACAATACCTATTGAAACAGCCGCGTGACCCCTCGCCCGCGTGGATCGGCCACTGCTTCCGGTGTATTGCCGTTGACTTTGATCACCTGGATATCGCCGTTGAAACGCTGCCCTTCGAGCTTGTAACCCTTCGCTTCGATCTGCGTGGCGAGTTCGCCCTCGATCGGCTTGTACGGCTCCCAGAAAATCGTATCCGGCGGCAATAGCTGATGGTGGAAGCGCATTGCGGCAACCGCATCCGGCAACGGCATATCGAAGTCGTAGATATTCGTGATCACCTGGAAAATCGACGTAAAAATGCGCGAGCCGCCCGGGGTACCGATGACGAGCGCGACTTTGCCGTCTTTTGTCAGGATCGTCGGATCCATCGACGACAGCGGACGCTTTTGCGGTTCGATAGCATTCGCATCGCTGCCCACGACGCCAAACATGTTCGCAACACCCGGCTTTACGGAAAAGTCATCCATCTCGTCGTTCAGCACGATACCGGCGCGATCCACCACCACGCCGGAGCCGAATGGGCCATTGAGCGTATAAGTATTCGATACCGCGTTACCCCACTTATCGATCACCGAATAGTGTGTCGTCTCGGCTTTCTCGGGCATCGATGTGCCGAGGCCAGGCTGGACGCTCTTGGTACCCGACGGCGTATCCGGATTGACCTCGGCCGCGCGCTTCGCGAGATACGCATCGTCGATCAATTGCGCGACCGGCACTTTGTAAAAGTCGGGATCGCCGAGATACTGCGCGCGATCCGCAAAGACGCGTTTCTCGATTTCGGCAATCAGATGCACATATTGCGCGGAATTGAGCGGCACGCCGTTGAAATCAGCCGCGAGGTCGGCCTTCATTTTCAGCAACTGCACGAGGCCCACACCGCCCGAACTCGGCGGCGGCGCGGTAATCACGCGATAGCCGTTCCAATCCGCCGTGACCGGTTCGCGCCACACCGCCTTGTACTGTTCGAGATCGGCCTTCGTGATCAGACCATGACCGCGCATCGCATCGGCGATCAGGTCGGCGGTCTTGCCCGAATAGAAATCCTTCGCGCCGTGGTCGGAGATACGTTGCAACACCGCGGCAAGATCGGGCTGTTTGAAATTGACGCCCTGCTTCAGATTGCTGAAGTACGTGTCGAAATTGGTTCTGCCGGCGAAGGACTTGGCCGCGCCGTCGCGCCGCTCCTGCAATTTCTGGCTGACCTCGAAGCCGTCGCGTGCATAGTGAATGGCCGGCGCGAGCACCTGCTTCCATTTGAGCTTGCCAAAACGCCGCTGCGCTTCCCACATACCTTCAACGGTGCCTGGCACACCTACCGCGCGATAACCGATCAGGCTCATGTCCTTGACGACGTTGCCTTTATCGTCGAGATACATATTCTTCGTCGCGGCCAGCGGCGCGCGCTCGCGATAATCGAGAAAGTAAGGCTTGCCGTCGACATACAGCGTCATAAAGCCACCGCCGCCGATATTGCCCGCGTCCGGATAGGTGACCGCGAGCGTAAAGGCAATCGCGACGGCCGCATCGACCGCATTGCCCCCTTCGTTGAAGATCTGCCCGGCGGCATCGGCGCTGTATCGATCCGGCACGGCGATCGCCGCACTGGTCAGCGTGGCCGGCTGGATTTTTGCGGGAGCCTTCGCGACGGCCGGCGTCGCTTCGAGAAACCCGCTCGACACGGAGATGAGTGCGACCAGCGCGAAGCCGCTGGCCGACGCTTTGACGTTGCTGAACAACTTCATTGAGGCCCCCCGGGAGACGATCACATCGGTATGACGATTCAACTGTATGGGCTTATAACATGCAATCCGTCCATCTGCGAAGCCACCGGCTTTCGTAGCGAGACCGTTTACGCATGCCCGCGATTGCCGCGCGCAATCTCATCGCCCGCGCCTTGGGGCAGGCGCCGGGTGATCGGAATCGACAGGCATGAGAACAGGCCAACCACGACAAACGCGGGCCAGAAATCGGAAAAGACGATTCTCGGATGCCCCTGCACCGCATGCGAAATCTGCAGCACGATGCCCGAAATCGTCACGCCGAGACCTAGCGACATCTGCTGGATGACGCTGGCTACGCTCGTCGCGCGGCCCACGTCACTGCTCGGAATATCCGCATAGGCAAGCGTGTTGAGCGAAGTAAATTGCAATGACGGAAAGAACCCGCCCACCAGCACGACACACCAGATCAACCAATGCGGCGTGCCGGGAAAAAATAGTCCGTACACCGCAATCGCGAGCCCCGCGCAGCCAGCATTGACCATCAGCACGGTGCGAAAACCAAAGCGGCCGAGAATGCGCGAGGCCACCGTCTTCATAAAAATCGAGCCGAACGCGGACGCGCAGGTGATCGCTCCCGCCCTGAACGCGGTCATGCCGAGCCCTTCCTGCAATGCAAGCGGCAATAGAAACGGCACTGCCCCGAGGCCGATACGAAACATCGAGCCACCAATCACGCTCGCATGAAAGCTGGGAATGCGCAGCAGCCGCAAATCGAGCACCGGCAACGCGACGCGGCTCGCATACAGCACGTAAATCAGCAGCAACACGATGCCGGTCACGCACATGCCGACCGAGTTGCGCGTCGACACCAGTTCACCCCCGACCAGCGAAAGCCCAAGCATAAATAGCGACGCGCCACTCGCCGACAGCACGAAGCCGATCCAGTCGAGCCGGCCCGGATGCGGTTCGCGCATGTTGGCGATGTATTTGTTCGTCAGCCAGATGCCCAGCAGACCAATCGGTATATTGATGACGAAAATCAGACGCCAATGCAGATACGTCGTGATAAAACCGCCGAGCGGCGGCCCGATCACCGGACCGAGCAAGGCCGGCACCGACAGATAATTCATCGCGCGGATGAACTCGGACTTCGGCAACGAACGGAAAATGATGATGCGGCCCACCGGCACCATCAGCGCGCCGCCGATGCCCTGTACGAAGCGCGCGGCCACGAAGGTACCGAGTGAAGTGGAGGCCGCGCACATCAGCGAGCCTGCCATAAAGATGCCGATCGCGGTGCGGAATACCGTGCGCGAACCGAAACGGTCGGCGACCCAGCCGCAGATCGGGATGAACACGCCAAGGCCGATCACATAGGACGTGACGGCAAGCTTCAGCGTAATGGGATCGTGGCCAAGATCGCGCGCCAGAACCGGCAGCGACGTGACGATGACCGTGCCGTCCACGTTTTCCATGAACATCGCGCACGCAACGATCAGCGGAACGATGAAAGTGCCCAAAGCGAGAAGCATTGGCGTGACGACAAGCCGCTAGGCCATCGATTGAAAGTTTTCGATTATGGCATTGCGGCGGCAACAAATGTTGTTGCGCGAGGGAGTTGTTGCGCGACCCCGCGCGCGCGGTCAACGGGCAATGGCCAGTTAATCAACGCGGCGCGGCGGCGCGACCTTGCTGCGCGGGGAGTGCGGCGGCGGCGGCCTGCGTTACTGTTGCGTCGGAAAGCGGCCGCCTGAGCGGCCTTGCGTGTTTGCGTGACGCGTTAGCGCGACGCGCTAGTAAGCGGCTGCAACTGCGGCAGGATTTCATTGGTTGCGCGCGCGACGTCGTTCGGGAAGTCGATTTCGACCCACGGCGCACCCGTTACATCGGCCGTGTCGAACACCTGGCTGCGCTCGAGCAGCAGGTCACGCACCGCTTCTTCATGCGGCATGTTCGCGCGGCCGCTGTCGATATAGCCGGCTACGATCTGCGTGACGCGCCGCGCCGTTTCCTCGCGGAAACGGAAAAAGCCGACCGACTCGCCGATCGTGTCGTAGTCGAGATTCACCGCGAGCTGCTTGCGCAATTCGACCGGCACGCCGTTCTTCAGACACAGCTTGACAGGTTCGTCGCCCGCTTCGAAATCGCGGTCGATCAACAGGCGGTTGACGGACTCGCCAGCCACCAGCGCGTTCAGAATGCGCTCGTCGTAAAGCACGTCGGCGTCCATCAGCAGCACGTCGCCCCCGCGCGTCAGCGCGTCAGCGACCGTATGCACCGTCAGCACGCTGCCAAGATCGAAACGCGGATTGATCACGCTTTCGACCTGATGCGGCCAGTTGATACGCGCCAGTTCCGCCTGCACCGATTCCGGCTGGAAACCGAGCGCCAGCACGACGTCGGTTACGCCGGCGGTTGCCAGCATCTGCAGATGCCGCTCGAGCAGGCTCATGCCGTCGAACCGCAACAGGCACTTCGGAAACTGGGCTTGCGGCGGCTGCTGAAGACGCAGGCCGAGGCCCGCTGCGAGAATAATGGCGCGCATGCGCAGTCCTTTGAAAAGATACGGAGATCAATCGGCAACGGGCATGCGCCGCACGGCGCGCCGCCGTTGCCAGCTTCTTTCGCTGAAGTGCAAAACCAGCAGGCCCGGCAGGCCCAGCAGGATTTCACGCGCACGCTTGGCGAGCGACAACGCCAGCGCCGCGTCGGGCGGCAAACCCACCAGCGGCGCGAGCAGCAGATAGCCACCCTCCTGCACGCCGAGCGAGCCCGGAATCATGAACGCCGCGCCGCGAATCGCCTGGCCGACGCTTTCGAGCAGCAGCGCGTCGATCCAGCCGACCGGATGGCCGAGAAAGTGCAGCGCGAGCCAGACTTCGATGGTGCCCACGACCCAGCCGATGAAACTCAACAGGAAACTCGCCACCACCCGGCCGCGCTCGCGGTAGAGCGATTGCACCGCGGCATCGACGGCTTCCGCGCGGGTCATCAGCGACGACCAGTCGCGCTTACCGAATAGCTTCGACACCACGCCAAGCAGCCGGCCGAACAAACCGCGCCGCTGCGCAAAGTAAAAACCGGCGATCATCGCGCCGAGCACACAAGTGGCGATCAACGTTGCGGCTTGCAGGTCGTGCAGCGCGCCGTGCGCGGCATAGGCACCGAACAGCAGCACGCCGCCGAGCGCGAAAACGATTTGCGCGAGCGCCTGCCACGTCGTGCTGACCGTGATCGCCGCAGCCGCGTCGCGCAGCGGCATGCCGCGCTGCGACAGTTGCCGCACCATCACCACCGGACCGCCGATCTGGCCGGCGGGCAGCAAGCTATTCACCGATTCGCCGATCCAGCGCGCGAACAGCGCATCGCGCCACGACGGATCGCGCGGCGCATCGTCGCGGACGCCACGCGTGAACAACACCACGATCGCACCGGCATCGACGACGAGCGGCACCACGTGAAACGCCGCGACGACCGCGAGCCCCCAGCCGGCCGCGAGCAACGTGGAAGCTACTGAGCCGAACCCTTGCCACGCGAGCAGGCCGACAAACAGCGCCGTGCCGATCGACAGCAGAAGAAGGGCCGCGCGACTCATACGGCGCCCTTGCCGCGCGAGGTTATCTGACGGAATACCTGGCGGAAACCGAAGTACGCGACCGCGTCCTTCATATTCGACATAAAGCGGCGCCACGGCCGCATGTTCGGGTCGGTGACGTACTCGAACGTCAGCGACACGCGCATCTCGTTCGGGCCCGCCGGCGTGATGCGATGGCGCAGTTTGTCGCCGTCGAAAAACACGAGGCCGCCGGGCGGAATCTGCACCGAGCCCGGTTGATCGGGCAGCTCCGGAGTGCGTGTATGCAGTTCGTAGTCGAGCCGGCACGACGATTCGTCGATCACCCCCAGCAGCAGCGTGTAGCGGCGGCCGTCGTAGTACGACGTATCGTAGTGCCAGCCGATATGGTCGCCCGGGCGCGTGTAGTAATACAGCGCGTATGCGTGGGGATCGTCGGCCGGCGACACCTGCAGCTTGTCGCCGCTGATCTGCTCGAGCCAGCCGATCAGTTCCTTCGAGCGGTACAGCTCGGCGATAAACGGCGCGAGGCGGTCGATCGTATGGCGGCTCACGCTACCGCCCTGCTTGTGCCCCGGCAGATAGTTGCGGTTCACCTCGTCGAGCAGCGAGCGCGCACTGTGGACCAGTTGCGCGGTGACTTCCGGCGCAAGGAAATCGTCCAGATAAAGAAACGCCCCCTGCGCGGCGAAGTCCTTGCGAAGGCGCGCGTTGTCGAATGTCCGCGTGCGGCTCGCCACCGCTCGGTCCGCGTCCGGTGCGGGTATGGGCGATGCTGGGAATGCGGTTGCCGTAACGGGTGCTGACGCGAGCGCGTCCTCGGCGGGCGTACTCATTCGCTGGCCCAACGTTGACTGTTTTCGGAAGCCTTGGCCGCCGGACGAGCGGTGCGGCGCGCGACCCGCCAGTAGTCGAACACCACCCACGCGGCGAAAAGCGGCGCGCCGATCGACGCGACCACGACGAACGGCAATACGACGTTCGTGAGCGTAACGATGGGCAGCAGATACAGCACGTCTTCCGTTTCGAAGCCGCCAACCGACGCCTGCTTCGTGCCCGCCTTGCCGGCCATGTCTTCGATACGCATGCGCAGAAAGAAGATCAACGCAACGGCCACCCCAGCCAGCGCGCCGAGTACGCCCGCCGCGATTTTCAGGCCGCCCGTCTGCGCCCCGCCGACCCCGATGCCCATGCCGACGAACAGTGCCACGGAGACGAGCGCATCACTGCCGAGATCGTAAAAATGACCGATACGGCTCGATTTGCCGCCGATGCGCGCGAGTTCGCCGTCGGTGTGATCGACGAAATTCGATAGCACGATCAGCAGAGCGCCCGCGTTGGCCCACGTGAATTCGCCGTGGGCGAGGCACAAGGCGCCCGCCAAGCCGATCAGCAGGCGCAGCGTGGTGAGATGGTTCGGCGTGACCCGGCTATTGACCAGCGGCGTCACGAGCCGGCGGGCGAGCCGGGCGTCCCAGGTGCGGGGCGGCGGAACGCTGATTGGAGATTTGGCTTGCGAAGTCATAACCCGGAAATATATACGGGAACGAGAAAGATTGCTTTCGTCCCGAAAGTTTCTTTGCAGATCACCGATGACGATTGTGCATCCGTCACAAAGCGGGATCCGTCGAATCGCGATAAAGTGCGAATCCCGTCGCGCCTGCCATTGCGCAATCGCGTCGATACGCGCGCCGCGCGGTCTTTTCACGCCGCACCGCCGGCCGTTGCGAATGCACGACATCGAATCACGATTGCCGTCGAAGCTTATGGATCGTTTTCTTACCTCACTACTATTGGTCGCGGCGGTGGCACTGCCGGTTCCCGGTTTTCCGGCCACGCTCGACGCACCGCTCGTCTGCAATGAAAGCGGCCATCGGTTCATCGCCGATCTCATCGCGCAGCAGTTGATCGACCCGACGCCGACCCACGTCGAACGCAACTCGATCAACGCGTTTTCGCCGACGCACGACGCGAGGCTGACCGCCTTCGGTTTTCGCGTGTTCGCGGTGGTCGGCTTCCAGAAGGACGATCCGATGTTCCAGGTCGGCGACGGCGAACCGCTCGCCCAATCCGCGTACGGCGTCGTCGTATTCGGCGCCGAGGACAAGGTCCGCGCCGCGGTCGCGGACGCCGGCAGCACGGCGATCGTGCATCACGTCGCGCCGCTCATCACCGCGATTTTCTGCAAGCGCGAGTAAGTCGGCAACGGTCACCGCGTTCGCCGCATCGATAACATCGGGTCGCAAGATCGAAGTCGATTTCAAATCCGCCTCGTAAGCCAGCCAGTAGCCACAGACCGTAATTACCGCGAGATTCGAGCCGCTAACTTTCCGGCCAAACGGCGCGACCGGCTTCGATCCTGCTTTCGTCTGCCGTCAGCCGGGCCGGCGAAATTCGTTTTCCACCCACGCGGTGGCGCTTGCTTTGCTTAGCTTGAACGTCGGCGCGACCTGCACTTGTGCGAGCTGTGCGCCGAAGCTATCGAGCGCGCTCAGCAACGCGTATGGCTCGTCCTCGTCGGGCACGATATCGAGCGTGATGTCGAGTTCGTCATTGCCATCCGCGCTCTGCACCCGCACCGCCTTGTGCAGTTGCGCGCGCAGTTGCTGTTCGTGGCGGCGCAACACTTCAGATGCCGTTTTCACCAGCGTGTTGAACGCCGACACGTCGAGCGGTTTAGGGTCTTTCTTGTTGCGGCCCATCGTCCACGGTCCGACGAGCGCGGGTTCCGCCTCGCCGTCCTTGACCATTTCGACGGCCCAGCCGTCGTCGTCTTCATTCTTGATGACGCGTGCAGTCCAGCCGTTGTCGCGCCACAGACGCTGTTCGTGCACGCTCTCGTCCGGCGCGGACGAATCGTCCGGCAGCAGAGCGGGGTCGGTCCCGTCGGACGGGGAAAAAGGCGTGTCGTTCATCACAGGTTCACTCACTTCGCGAGGCGAAAACATTCGAACCGCGATTTTACCCGCCCGGCGCGCGCCGCCGGCCTCGCTCTGACGAATGGACAAGCCGGAGCGGGAGCGGCAACGAGGCGCCGGCTGTCGATCGTCCATTGCGAGCCTTTGTGATCGCCCTACGGCTTGCCGTCATCCGCTAGCCGACGGGCTGTCTTATGGTGACGGCGCCAACGTTCACTGGGTATACTGCCCCGGCCGCCCGCCCGCCGCGATGTCACGATGCCGCGACGGATACACGGCGGCTTCGCCGCGAAGCATCGCGTTGCACGCCAGCGCATCGCGCTTCGCCCGCGCCTCACCTTCCCATGCACGACCGGGAACGCCGACGATCGGACCATGAAAAGACTTCTTCTGCTTGCCCCCGCTGTCGCCATCACCGCCACTCTCGCCGCCTGTGGTTCGCCGAGCGGCCCCGCGCGCGACCCGTCCCAACCGATGGTGTACGTGTCGTCGTCCCGCACGGTCGCCTCGATCGCAACCTGCCTCGAAGATCGTCTGCCGCGCGTGCGCACGTCGCATGCGGGCGCCGCGACCGAGCTTGCGGTCGGCGCCGATTCGAACAACTCCTATTTCATTACGCTGACGCCGCTCAACGGCAGCACGGTCATCAAGGTCATGCGCCCGGCCAATGCGCCGGACGATCCGCCTGAATCGGAGATGCGCTTCGATATCGCCCGCTGCGCGTCCTGAGTCCCCGGAGCAGCTCGCGCGCTGACGAACTCAGCGTCGCGAGCGCCCGGCCGACGCGCGTTTTTTTATGTCGGCGTCGGCTATTCTTTTATCCGTTCATCTGCGAACATGGCCGCCCTTTGTTTTCCTGGCGGCGCTCGCGTGCCGTGAGTGTCGATGGCATCCAGCAAAGCGCATCATGCGACCGGCTTCGCAGCCGGCGTCATCGCCGCGGCAGTCGTTGCGCGCAGCGGCGGCAGTCCGTTTCATGCGGGAGTGCTACTGAGTTTTATCGCCGGCGTGGCCGGCAGCACCGCGCCGGACTGGCTCGAAGTCGCATGGTGGTCGCGCGCGCGGCGACTGTGGATTACCCACCGAACGCTCACGCATTGGGGCATCGGCTGGCTCGCGCTGCTCGCCGTGTCGTATCACATGCTCGGGCATTCGGTCTACGCGGCGCCGTTATTCGGCTTCGCTTGCGGAGGGCTCATGCATCTGCTCGCCGACTGGCCGAATCCGCTCGGCGTGCCGTGGATTGCCGGGCGGCATTCATTGAATCTGTGGAACAGCGGACACTGCGATCTAATCGTCGTCGCCGCGTCGTGGGCGGCCGCCTGGTTCATCGGCGCGCATGTGTTGCTGCATCACGCGTATGAGTTGCCGGGGTTGCGTCATTGGCAAATGGGGTGAAGCGGACCATCCGCGCGACTGCAACGGCACCCCGATCACCGCATCACCGCCGCATAGTTGGCCGGCGTCACGCCGAGCAGACGCACAAACGCGCGCGTCATATGACTCTGGTCGGCAAAGCCCGCGGCAGCGGCCGCATCGGCGAGCGTCGCGCCGCGTACGATCCATTGCCTTGCAAGCGACACGCGCCGCTGCATCCGGTACGCGTGCGGCGGCAAGCCCGTTTGTTGGGCAAAGCCGCGCAGCAACTGGAAGCGGCTCACGCCGGCCTCGACGGCGAGATCGGCGAGCGTCAGCGCAGCGGCCGGATCGTCGTCGATGCGCGCTCTCGCCCGTGCAATCGGTCCGCTCGCCGTGATGCGAAGCGCACGCGCGGCGCTCGTCGCATGCTCGCGCACGACATGCGCGAGCAGATCGAGCAGCGCCTCTTCCGTGATTAGATCGTCCGGCACGCAGGGCGCCAGTACCGACACCGCAAACAACCGCTCGAACAGCCGCGCAAGCAACGGATCGTGCGCGACCGGCTGCGTGAGTTCGAGCTCGCGCGCGACCGTGTCGTTCAGCTCAGCGCCCGCGCTAGTCAGTAGCGACGGATCGAAGTAAAGCATGCGCCATGCGCGCCCGCGTTCGTCGAGCGGACTGCCGTCGTGAACTTCACCGGGATTGACCATGATTGCATCGTGCGCGCGCGCCTCGACGACCCCGCGCCCGCTCGCCGACCGATGCCCGCCGCTGACGATGACGCCCACGCCAAAGCGATCGTGCGAATGGCGCGGAAAGGAACGCGCGGTATCGGCCACCGTCGCTTCGACGCCAGCAATCGCGCAACGGCGCATCTGTACGCGGCCGCGGCACATGGTTCGCCGCTTACGCGAGCAGATGCAAGGCCGCGCAGCCAAGCGCCTGCGTCGAGCGGCGCATCACTTCGGCCCCTCGGCCGCGCGCTCGCCTTCGCGGACCTTGCCTTGCGATACGCTGCTGCCCGGCGGCACGCTGTGCGTGAGCCACACGTTGCCGCCGATCACCGAGCCGCGTCCGATCGTCACGCGGCCGAGAATCGTCGCGCCTGCATAGATCACGACGTCGTCCTCGACGATAGGATGACGTGCGTTGCCCTTGATCAGCGAGCCGTCCTCGTCGGCCGCAAAGCTCTTCGCACCAAGCGTCACCGCCTGATACACGCGCACGCGCTCGCCGATGATCGCGGTCTCGCCAATCACGACGCCGGTGCCGTGGTCGATAAAGAAGCTCGGGCCGATGGTCGCGCCGGGGTGAATGTCGATACCGGTCGCCGAATGCGCGATCTCGTTGATGAAGCGTGCGAGCAGCGGCACGCCGAGCCGATGCAGCGCATGCGCGAGGCGATGATGCGTGATCGCCCATACGCCTGGATAGCACAGCAGGATTTCGGTGATGTGCTGCGCGGCGGGGTCGCCGGTGAACGCCGCCTGAATGTCGCTGACCAGCAGCGCGCGAATGCCCGGCAGTTGCGTCGCGAATTCGCGCGCCACCGCGAACGCGCGGTCCCGCAACTCGTGGTCCGCCGTCGCGCCGAACTCCGGCAGAAAACGCAGCGCACGGCGAATCTGTTCGGCGAGCACACGCAACGTGCTTTCGAGCGTATGGCCAACGTAGTAGTCGACGGTCTCGTCGGTCAGATCGGGCGCGCCATAGTGCGTCGGAAAGAGCGCCGCGCGCAGGCCGGCCACGATGTCGATCACGGCCTCGCGCGACGGCAATTGGCGAATGCCGAGCGGATGCCGCGTGCGATGCAATTGTTCACGCGACGCGCGCAGGTCCGCGACGATCTGGTCGAGACCCCAGTTCTGGGTAGGCACGTTAGGCATAGCGGACGGCGCCGTGCGTCGAGCACGGTTCGAAGTGGTTACGCGCAGAGATTACCGCGTTTTAACGCGGCTCGCGCGGCGTGGCGCGATCAGCAGGGGTCGTTGGCACAGGCCGGTGTCGGCGATGCAGCGTGCGCGCTGGCGAGAAGCCGCGCACTGCGCTCGTGCAGCCGTCAGATGGTCACGCTACTCGCATCGATCCAGCGCACAGCCCAATCGCGCGCGTGGGCGATCGCGGCGGCTTCATCGGAAAAGCGCAGGTCGGTGGGAAAGAATCGGTTGGCGACCAGTTCGCCGTCGCTCGAGCGGGAGATCACCACATACGGTTGCCAT
>NZ_DASXHN010000456.1:0-41281 GCF_036488505.1 Paraburkholderia sp.
GTCCGACAAGAATGCCGGCCACGATACCGATTAGAACCTGCACATAGAGTCTGGTGAGATATTTTCCGATCTTTGCAACCCGCATGTCTGTCTCCTATGCGTGGCGTCTTCCATTAAAGTCCGGACCGGTTGCTCGCGGCGGCGCATCACGCCGCCGCGAGTACGGCCGGATCTCGCCTGCGTTTTTCTTTATTGTTTTAACGCTGCGCCGATTCGTCGGATCGGCGCGTGGGTGCCGGCCGCTTAAGCGGACAACTTCCGCATCTCGGCAATCAGATCGGCTTTTCCTTCGAAGCCGATGCCCGGCAAGTCGGGCATGGTGATATAGCCGTTGTCCACTTTCACGCCATCAGGAAAGCCGCCATACGGCTGGAACAGATCCGGATACGATTCGTTGCCGCCCAGGCCGAGACCCGCCGCGATGTTCAGCGACATCTGATGCCCGCCGTGCGGAATGCACCGGCTCGGCGACCAACCATGCTGATGCAGCATGTCGAGCGTGCGCAGATATTCGACGAGGCCGTAGCTCAACGCGCAGTCGAATTGCAGCCAGTCGCGATCCGCGCGCATGCCGCCGTAGCGAATCAGGTTACGGGCGTCCTGCATCGAGAACAGGTCCTCACCGGTCGCCATCGGCTTGTCGTAGTAATTGCGCAGTGTGGCCTGCAACTCGTAGTCCAGCGGATCGCCCGGTTCTTCGTACCAGAACAGGTCGTATTGCGAAAGCGCTTTTGCGTACCGGATCGCCGTGTCGAGATCGAAGCGGCCGTTGGCATCGACGGCGAGTTTCTGTCCGTCGCCGAGCACGCTCAGGATCGAGTCGATGCGGCGCAGATCTTCGTCGAGCGACGCGCCGCCGATCTTCTTCTTCACGACCGTATAGCCCCGGTCGATATAACTGCGCATTTCGTCTTTCAGCTTCTCGTGATCCTGGCCGGGGTAGTAGTAACCGCCCGCGGCGTACACGAAAACCTTGCGCTCGGGCTGACCATTGCCGTAGCGGTCCGCCAGCAACTGAAACAACGGCTTGCCTTCGATCTTCGCAACCGCATCCCAGATCGCCATGTCGATCGTACCGATCGCGACCGAGCGCTCGCCGTGGCCGCCAGGTTTTTCATTCGTGAACATCGCCGCCCAGATCTTGTGCGGATCGAGATTGTCGCCCGCATCGTCGACGAGTGTGGCGGGATCGGCTTCGAGAATGCGCGGAATAAAGCGCTCGCGCATCAGCTTGCCTTGGCCGTAGCGGCCGTTGGAATTGAAGCCATAGCCGACCACCGGCTTGCCGTCGCGGATCACGTCGGTCACCACCGCGACGAGGCTCAGTGTCATCTTGTTGAAGTCGATGTAGGCATTACGGATGGGCGAACTGATCGGAACGGTCTTTTCGCGGATTTCAACGATTCTCATGACGGTGTCTCCTGACTTTTGGGCACGTGTTGCATGCCTCGGGCTGCAATGCAACGTAGCTTAGCCGCGAAACCACGCGCTATACTTCGCCATAATTCACTTCACTTGTTACCTCAGGTGAATAGCGGAAATGGCCACCGACATCGCATCGGACTTCGAGTTCTTCATCCTGCTTGCCAGGCTTAAAAGCATGTCCGGCGCCGCTCGGGCGCTCGATCTGACTCCGCCCGCAGCGACCAAACGGCTGGGGCTGATCGAGCAGCGGCTCGGCGTCCGGCTGGTCAACAGGACCACCCGCAACATCAGCCTGACGCCCGAAGGCGAGACTTACCTGCGCTACGCGACGCAAATCGTCCGGCAGGTCGAGCAAATGGAAGAGGAAGTCTCCGGCAGCCGCTCCGATCCGCACGGTCTTCTGCGGGTCAATGCGACGCTCGGTTTCGGGCGCACGACCATCGCGCCGTTGGTATCCGATTTCGCGAAACGGTTTCCCAAGGTGGAGATCCAGTTCGAAGTGACGGACCGGCCCATCGACTTGGTGGCGCAGGCGTTCGACATGGCGATCCGTTTTGGCGAGCTCCCCGACAGCCGACTCAGCGCGAGGCGCATCATGAGCAATCGCCGCTTCCTTTGCGCGTCCCCGAAGTACCTGGAACGTTTCGGCACGCCACAGCGTGTGGAGGATCTGGCTGCGCACCGTTGCATCATCCATCGTCAGAATGACGACGCCTATGGCGTGTGGCGATACATCCAGGACGATCACCTCGAAGCGCTGAAAGTCAAGGGCGCGCTCTCAAGCAATGACGGCGATATTGTTCTTCGCTGGGCCCTCGACGGCCACGGGATATTGATCCGCTCGGAATGGGATCTGGCGAAGTACGTGCAGAGTGGCCGGTTGAAACTGGTGTTGCCCGACACCCCTCTGCCGTCCGCGGACCTGTTCGTGTACTACCCCAGTCAGCGAAATCAGACAGCGCGTGCCCGGGCGTTCATTGATTTTCTGGTGAATCATTTTCGCGCGCCGTTCGTCCCGGTAGAGACGGGCGCCTTGCTCTACGCGCAAAAAATGAAGCTTGGCCGCAAGACTTGAGTTCTCCGATAGCGCTGAGCGATCGTCGGTAACAGCGCGCTTGCGTGCGTTGCGGCCTCGTCCACGCTCGGTGTCGTCCCGATGCGTTGGATATCAGCGGTCATTCCGAGAACTCCTTGGTCGACATCTGTCCGTGCGACGCGGTGCCGAGGCTCGCGAGCGCGTGCAGCGAAATCGGCTTGATCGGCGCGCGCACCCGGTACGCGCCCACTGCGTGCGGTGAAGTGTGGTGCGCGTCGGCGAGAATCTGTGTCACCGTCAATCCACACAGCCGCCCCTGACATGGTCCCATGCCGCAACGACTGAAGAATTTGGTCTGATTCGGTCCGGCGCAGCCGATGCGCGCCATCTCGCGGATGCGCCCCGCCGTCACTTCCTCGCAGCGGCAAACCAGCGTGTCATCGCCTGGCACGCCGATCCATCCCGGCGCCCGGAACAGCGCATCGAGAAACGGCCGCGCCGCGCATTCGCGCGTCAGCATCCGCCGCCACGGGTTCGCCCGCTCATCACGCTGCGCCTGTCCGATGCGGCCGGCCGCGTACGCGATGCCGAGCGCGGCCAGTGTGCCGCTCGCCTGCGCGGCGCGCGCGCCTTCGATGCCCGCGCCATCGCCCGCGATCCACACGCCCGCCAGCGAACTCGCGCCCCACTCGTTGCGAACCGGACGCCAGGCGATCTGCGCGTCGTCCCAGCGATGCTCGAGCCGTAACAGGCGCGTCAGTTGCGTATTGGGCACGACGCCGTGATGCAGCAGCACCACGTCGGCCGCGACTGTATGATGCCTGCCGCGAGAATCGAAATGCAGCGCGCTCGCATGCGTGTCGCCTTCGATGATCAGATTCATCGCATGCTTGTGCCAGTGAACGCGCGACCTGCGCAGTTGCGCCAGCATGCGTGCGCCTTTGATCAGCGGCGCAGGGGCCGTGAGCGCACGCGGTAATGCGCGCAGCGCGGCGATGCCGTTTCGGCGAGGCGCAGTTTCAACCAGCGCAGCCACGTCTGCACCCGCTGCGAGCAACTGACACGCGACCAGCAGCAACAGCGGGCCCGTGCCGGCAAGCACGACTTTTCCTGCGGGTATCGACGGACCGGACTTGAGCGCGATCTGCGCAGCCCCCGCATTCATCACGCCAGGCAGCGTCCAGCCCGGCACCGGCGATGGCCGTTCGAGCGCGCCGGTCGCGATCAGCAGGTGAGGCGCCGACAGACGCTCCGCCCGATCGCCAGCGACGATCGTCACGGTACGCTCGCGGTCGATGTCCCAGACCAGCGCGCCGGCGCGGTAGTCGACCGTCGCGTCGGTGAATTGCTTCAGCAGCGCTTCGCCCGCCGCATAGTCCGCGCCGAGCAGCGCCTTGATCGACGCGTCCGCGATACCGACGTTGCGATAGATCTGTCCGCCTGGCCGATGTTGCTCGTCGATCAGCGCGACCTTGAGGCCCAACGCGCTAGCCGTCGACGCGGCCGCCATACCCGCCGGGCCACCGCCGATCACGATCAGGTCATGTGTCATGTCCATTCCCCGCCCGCCGCGCGCCATGCTGCAAGCGCACTGACATGCCCTCTCGCGCTTCGAGCATGCATGCCTGCAGGTTCTGCCGGCCATCCACTTCGACCAGACATTCGAAGCACACGCCCATCAGACACAGTGGCGCGCGCGGACTGCTGGACACGGGTGTGAGCCGCGTATGGCGGAACCCCGCGTGCAGCAGCGTGAGCGCCAGATTCTCGCCCGCTCGCGCACGAACGGATCGGCCCTCGATCGTAAGATTGACGACAGCTAATGGCTTGTCAGTGTGCAGCGGTTTGAACATCGACACCATGAAAGCGGCTCGCCTTGAAGTGATGGATATCGGACGGCTCGGAGGCGCCGCGGATCCAGTCCGCGATCGCGCCCGCGTGATTCGCGGCCAACGTGATACCGCTATGGCAGGTGACCAGAAATGCGCCAGGGCATTCGCTCGACGCGTCGTAGATCGGGTAGCCATCGGGCGTCATCACCCGCAGCGCGCCCCACGCCCGCACCACGTTGACCGCATCGAGCAACGGGAAGTAGCGGATTGCGTGACGCGCGATCCGTCCGAGCTCGTTCGTGGTCGTGCCGTCGTCGAAACCGACATCCTCTTTCGAGTCGCCCAGCTGAATCACGCCCTCGCCGGTCTGTCTGACGTGCGGCGTCGGATACGGAAGGAAGCGCTGCAAGCGCTCGGTGACCAGCACCTGCCCCCGCTCGGGACGCACGGGCGCATCCAAACCCACTTGCGGCGCGAGCGCCCGGCAGCCGAGTCCGGCCGCGAGCACGACCCGGCTGGAATAGACGCTACGCTTTGCTGTCTTTACTTCGAAGCCCGTTGCGCGATGCGTGATCCGATGCGCTGCTTCGCTCGTACATAGCGATCCGCCCAGCCGGCCGAAGGCTTGCACCAGCGCGCGCAATAGCCTGAGCGGACTGACATGCCCGTCCATCGGCGAATAGATCGCGCCCACCATCTCCGCGCCCGCTTCGGGAATCAGCTTGTGCAGGTCGGACGCGTCGAGTGCCTGATACGGATATGCGCAGCCGATCGCATCGCGGATGCTCGCCATCTCGTCGAGCTGGCGAGCGAGATCGTCAGCGGCGAAGGCTGGCCGCAGCCCGCCCGCCTGTTGCAGTTCGACATCGATCTGCGCGACATCCGCCAGCTCTTGAGCGAAGGCCTTCCAGCGTCGCGCGCTTGCAAGGCTCCAGCGCGCGTAGTCGACATTGCCCGCGCCCTTGCCTTGCACCCAGACGAGCCCGAAGTTGCCGCGCGCGGCGCGAAAGGCATCGTCGCCTTCGTCCAGCACGACCACCGTCTCGCCGGCCTTGACGAGCCCATAGGCGATCGCCATGCCGACGATGCCACCGCCGATCACCACCGTGTCGGCATCAGCGCGGGTCTGCATAGCGGGTCCGCGCGAGAGCGATGTCGGCTGCGCTCTGGCGCACCATGTCCTGCGACGCGCGGCCAGGCGCCGGCGGCAACGTACCCGCGGCCTCGCACGGGTCCGCATGCACCGCGTGGCATGCCACCGTATGCGAGCCCCCCACGCTTTTCATCTCCGGCGTGCGCGTGCATTGCGGCATCGCCAGCGAACAGCGCGGCGCGAAACGGCAGCCCGGCGGCGGGTCGATCGGCTTGGCCAGTTCGCCTTCGATGCTGACCGGCTCACGCTTGTGGCGCGGATCCGGCACCGGCACGGCCGCGACCAGCGCACGCGTATACGGATGCCGCGGCGCGCCGACGAGCTCCGCTGCACTCGCGATCTCGACGAGCTGCCCGAGGTACATCACCATCACGCGGTCGCACAGGTGCGTGAGAATCGACAGATCGTGCGATACGTACAGGCACGAAAACTTCAAACGTGTCGACAGGTCGCGCAGCAGATCCATCACGCCCGCGCGAATCGACACATCGAGCATCGACACGGGCTCATCGGCGATCACGAGCCGCGGCTGCGCGATCAGCGCCGACGCAATGCCGACACGTTGGCGCTCGCCGCCGCTCATCTGATGCGGAAAACGCTTCGCATAGCGCTCAGGCGGCAATCCCACCAGTTCCAGCATCGCCATCACCCGGCGTGCGGTTTCGCTTGCGTCCCACAACTTCAGCGCGCGCGGCGCCTCGGCGACGATGTCCAATACGCGCAGACGCGGATTGAGCGAATCGAACGGATCCTGGAAGATCAGCTGGACCTGCTTGCGATACTGGGTCAGCGCATTGCCGCGGCTCACCGCGGTCACGTCGTCGCCGTTCAGGCGCAGTGTGCCGCTCGTCGGCACGTCGAGCTTTGACAGCAGATTGCAGGTCGTCGATTTGCCGCAGCCCGATTCGCCGACGATGCCGACGATCTCGCCCTCATCGATCGAAAAGCTCACGTCCTCGACCGGCTTGATCCAGCTCGCCTCGTTGCCGCGCAGCGCGGCGCCGATCCCGCGGCCGATCCGGATGTGTTTGGTCAGATGTTCTACGCTCAAGAGTGCCACGTTCCCTTCCTCATTGCGGCGGCCCGCATCGGACCAATGTGGTCGGTCCGGATGCATGCGGAAATGTGATTGACGCCGACCTCGAGCGCGGCGGGCCGATCCGCATGACAGGCGTCGATCGCAAACGGACAGCGCGCGGCGAACGCGCAGCCCGCCGGCGGCGCGGCCATATCGGGCGGCGATCCCGGCATCGAGATCAGCTCGCGCTCGAGAGCCATGATGCTCGGGAACGCGTTCTTCAGGCCCAACGTGTACGGGTGCTGCGAATCGCCGAATAGTTCGAGCGTCGGCGCGCATTCCACCATCCTTCCCGCGTACATCACGCCGACGCGATCCGCGGTTTCTGCGATGACGCCGATATCGTGCGTGATCAGCAGGATCGACAGCGACACCCGTTCACGGATCGCGCGGATACGTCCGAGCAAGCGCTCCTGCACGAGTACATCCAGACCGGTGGTCGGCTCGTCCATCACGATCAGCGACGGTTCGAATGCGAGCGCCATCGCGATCATCGCGCGCTGGCGCATGCCGCCGGAAAACTGATGCGGATATCGGCGCATCAATTCCGGCTGCAAGCCGACGATGTCGAACAGCTCGACCACGCGCTCGCGCGCCTTCGACGCCGACGTGTTCGAATGCGCACGAATCGCCTCGACGATCTGCGCACCGACCGGTTGCACCGGATTCAGCGAGTTCTGCGCGCTCTGCGGCACCAGCGCGATCTTGCGCATCAACACCTGTTGCCGAAAACGCGCCTGCGGCATCGCCAGCAGGTCTTCGCCGTTGAAGCGCAGCACGTCGGCTTCGATCTTCGCGCTGTCGGGCAGGAGCCGCAGAAGCGCCTTCACCACCGTCGACTTTCCGCAACCCGATTCGCCGACGAGCCCAAAGATCTCCGACGCCCGGACCTCGAGATCGAGGCCGTCGACCGCGCGTACATCACCGTGAGCGCTGCGATAGGTCACGCGCACATTGCGAGCTTCGAGCAGCATCTCATCGTTCTCCCAGACGCGGGTTGGCCACCACTTCGTACGAGCGGCTGACGAACACGAACGCGCTGACCAGCAGCACGATGGCCGCCGACGGCTCGAGGAACCACCACCACGCGGTTTGCGTGTATCCCGAGGCCCACAGATCCTGCAGGATGCTGCCCCACGTGAGCGCATTAGGATCGCTGAAGCCGAGAAAACTCGCGGACGCTTCCGTGACGATCGCCCACGCGATGTTGAACGACGTGTACAGCAGCAACAGCGGCAGGATATTCGGCGCGATATGCCGATAGATGATGCGCAGATCGCCCGCCCCGCGTGCGCGCGCGAACGCGACGAACTGACGTTGCTTGATCGCGATCGTCTGCGCGCGGATCACGCGCGCCGAGGTTCGCCAGACGATCACGACGATGGCGAGGATCACGAAGCCGATCGAGCGCCCAAACAGCGAAATCAGCACGATGATGAACGGCAGAAACGGCATCCCATAGACCACGTCGGTCAAGCGCATCAGCGCGTTGTCGATGCGTCCGCCGTAATAGCCGGCAATCAGTCCGATATTCGCGCCGATCACGATCGATACGAAACCGCTCGCCACGCCGATGATCATCGTCGTGCGCGTCGCGAGGATCATCTGCGACAGCAGATCGCGCGCGAGATTGGTCGTGCCGAGCGGAAACGCGGCGCTTGGCGATTGAAGGACCGCCATCCGGCCATCGGCCATCTTCAGTGACTCATACGGATCGTGCGGAATCAGCCACGGCCCGAACAGCGCGACCAGCAACGCGAACCCGATGACGATCGCACCGAACGCGCCGAGCCGGTCGGCGAAGATCACCTTCAGGTTCTGCCCGAGTTCGCGCCCGACCAGCGCGGCGCCGCGTAGCAGTCGACCAGCCGGCAACGGCGCGGGCGGTTTGACGGTTGGCGTGCTCATACATTTGCTCCGGCACGGCTGACGGATACCGCCATCCTGCGTACATGCGCGTCGTCGACCTGCACACCCAGACCGTCGCGGTTCGGGAAATGCACGACGCCGTCGCGCACGAACGACGAGAAGTCTGTCGGGTCTTCGACGAGGCGCAGTGTCGACATGTACGCATGACCGACATCGATGAGATTGGAAAGCGTCGCGGCATGCTGCAACGAAGCGGCCTGCGTGACGCCGAACTCGAGCATCGAATTCATGTAGCAACGAATGCCGAATGCTTCGGCCACCGCCGCGATTCTTTGTGCGCGCAGCGGACCACCGTTCTTGCTGCTCTTGATGCTGAACACGCTGGCCGCGCCGAGCCTCGCGATCTTCGCCGCATGCGCGGCGCCCACCACCGATTCATCCGCCGAGATTGGCAGCGGCGTGCTGGCCGCGAGCGATGCCATCTGTTCGAGCTCATCCTTCCTCACCGGCTGCTCGACGAACGCGAGCTTCGAACCACGCACGCCGTCGAGAAAAATCTGCGCATCGGCGAACGTCCATCCCTGATTGGCGTCGGCGATGAACTTCAATCGATCGCCATAGCGGGCTTCGAGCTCCGCGACGCGCCGCACTTCGTCCGCGACGGGCGAGGTGCCCATCTTCAGCATGAAGCTGCCAAAACCCTGCGCGGCTTTGTCGTCGATCACGCGGATGTCGTCTTCCGCGGTGCCGTTGTTCAGCGGCCAAAGCACCGGCAGCGTTTGATGCAGCACGCCGCCCAGCAAAGTAGCCACCGGCGCGCGCAGCCGTTTGCCGAGCAGGTCGAGCAGGCCCATCGAAATCGCGCCCTTTGCACACAGATGCCTCGGCACCAGCGTATCGAGCAGTAGATCGATACGCCCCGGCTCGGGATTCGCGCTGCCGAGCACTGCCGGCAGCAGCGTATCGCGTAGTACGCGCATGGCTTCGTCGCACGATTCGCCGGTGAAGCTGACGCTCGGATTGGCTTCGCCCCAACCCGTGACGCCGTCTTCATCGGTGAGCTTGACGAGGATCGCGCGCGTCGTCGCCAGCGTGCCCTCGGTGAGCTTGTAAGGCACGACAAAGCGCGTTTCGATCTCGAAGATTTCCGCTGCGATCACAGGCGCCATCGTGGCCGGCGTGGACGGTTGGGTCATCGTTGCTGTATCAGTCATCATGTCGTTCCGAATCGGATGCGGGGATCAAGGAGGCTATAGGACAGATCGGTCAACAAATTCATCACGATCACGACCACAGCCATCATGAAGAAGGCGGCCTGTGCCACCGGATAATCGTGTTGCAAAGCGGCATCGACCATTGCCTTGCCCATGCCCGGCCACGAGAACACGGTCTCGATCACGATCTGGCCGCCAATCGCAAAACCGAGAATCAGCGACGACACCGTGACGACGGCCAGCAGCGCATTACGGGCCGCGTGTCCAAAAAGCACGCGTGACGGTTTCAGCCCCTTGGCGCGGGCAAATTCGACGAAGTCGGAGCCGAGCACTTCGAGCATCGAATCGCGCATCACCAGCATCGGCGTCGCGACATAGACGGCGCTGATCGTGATGGTCGGCAGAATCAGATGCTTAAGAAAATCGGCCGACGTGAGCATCGCCCAGGCGCCGTTGTCGTCCGTTCCGGCAGCCACCATGCCGGACGACGGCAGCAGTTCGAGCTTGTAGCTGAATGCAATCAGCAGGACGATCGCAATGACGAACGGCGGCGCGGCCTGAAACACCAGCCCCACGACGGTCGCCACGTGGTCGAGCGCACCGCCTCGCCGCGCCGCCATCAGAATGCCGAGCACCACGCCGAGCACCACGGCCAGCACCAAACCGGCGCTCATCAGCAGCATCGTGTTGAGGAGCCAATGCCCGAGCAGATCCGCAACCGGTTGACCCGTGGTGAAGGATTGCCCCCATTGCAGGCTCAGCATGTTCCTGATGTACACGAAGAACTGCTGCCACATCGGCAGATCGAGCCCGAACGCATGTTTGAGCCGCGCCTGCGCGGCCTGGTCGAGCGCGGGACTGATCACCTGGGCGGTCGGATCGCCCGGCATCAGGCGGAACAGCACGAACAGGATTACGGCCACGCCCAGCAGCGTAATCAGTGACGACATCAAGCGTCGTGCGATATACAGAGTCATAGATGATTCTCGAGGATCGGTACGGTTTGGCGGCTTGCACCGCCGGTGCCTTGCAGCGGCCGCTCACGCGCGCGACAGCAGACGGCCCTGCGCGTCCCAGCTATAGCCGGCCTTCGAAAGCAGGTCGCGCGCGATCTTCAGGTTCTCCGGCGGCACCTTTACCGACGGGTTGTGCCACACATCATTCGTCGGCGAGATGATCGATGCGCCGGGGTCCGCATAGCCGAGCAGAACGAGTTGCGAAATCATCTGGCGCGGCATGATGTAGTTCAGCGCCTGCCGGAAGGCCGGATCGTCGAACGGCTTGATGCGGTTGTTGTACGACAGGTGGTAGAGCCCGTGGCTCGGATAGCCCTTCGCGACAACATTCCTGACCGTCTTCAACCGGTCGACGAGCGCCGGGGTCAACACATAGCGGGTGCGATCGCATTCGCCGTTCGCGATCGCCGTGGCGAGCGCATCCTGGCTGCCGTAGACAATACGGATGATGCCGGCGCACTTCGGCGGATTGAAGTGCGACTTGAACGCGCTCATCTTCAGCTCCGAGCCGCGCCGCCAGTAATCGAGCGTATAGGGGCCGCTGCCAACCGGCTTCTCGTTGGCGAATCTGAGCGGGTCGCCATTCGCGGCGACGCCTTCCCACACGTGGCGCGGAATGATGAACATCGTGGCCAGCACGTTCGAAAAGAATGGCGCGGACGGATTATCGAGCTTGATGCGCACCGTGTTCGCGTCCGGCAACTGCACCGATGACACGTTGTTCAGCGCGGTCAGAAAGAACGGCGCTTTCCACTGCTTGTGATAATCGAAGCTGAATTTGACGTCGTCCGCCGTCACCGGCTTGCCATCGTGCCAGCGCATGCCCGGACGAATGGTCAGATCGATTGTCTTGTCGTCCACGAGCCTGGCCGCGCTCGCGGCCCACGGCACCGGCTTGCCGTTCGGATCCAACCGCAGCAGCCGGTCATAGATGATCGAGAGTTCCGCGAATTCGGTGCTGTCGACCACCGCGACCGGATTCAGATGCTTGACGTCCGCGTTCGCGCCGCTTCGCGAATAACCGTCACCGGTCACCTTCATGTTGATGTCGGACCAGAACCCGCCGATGCCCTCGCCCAGTTGCGGCACCAGTCCGCTCAGCTTGTCGGAGCGATGCGCCATCGTCATCTGCGAATAGACGAGCACCGTGCCGGGCTGATCGGCGAAGATCACGCTTTGCGCATCGACGACCGGCTTATGGCGATCGTCCAGTTTCATCAGCCGCGCTTGCGAGCTCGCCAATGCGTCGACCTGCGGGCTGTGATAGCCCATCCAGTCGAAGCCGCCGCGCTTGTCTTCGGCCGAATCGTGTATGCCACGTATGAAGAAGTCGGGATCGATGCGGATGCTGGTGCCGGGGAAAAACACCAGGTACATCTCGAAGTCATGTTCCATGATGACTTTCTGGATGCCCTGGTTGTAGTCCATCGGATTGGCTTGCACTTCCCAGCCGAGCGTCTTGCACGCTTGCGCGACCAGCCGGGCAATCTCCGGGCGAGCCGGATCGAATTGAGCGGTACACGTCAGCAGCGTACGCTTCGGAACCGGCGCATGCTGCGATTGCGCGCGGGCCAGGCCGCCGGCGGCCGCCGCCGCGAATGCCGCGGCGCCCGTGACAAAACCCCGTCGATCCATGCCTGCCTCCAATGTTTGGACTGTTGATGTTTTTCAGTCTAGAAACGACAATTTCGCGTGTCCACGAAAGCGCGCTATGATTATTTCTCCATAACCTGCGGTTATAGCGCTTCTGGCGAGCGACCCGTGCCGATGAAATTCCGACTGATCGAAGTGTTCAAGGCGATGCTCGAATTCGGCACGGTGACGGCCGCGGCTCACTCGCTGAAGATCTCGCAGCCCGCCATGACGAAGCTGATCGCGCAACTGCAAAGCGAGCTCGACCTGGTGTTATTCGAGCAGCGCGGCGGACGGCTGGTACCGACGGCGGAAGCGCGCGCCCTCGTCGGTTCGATGCAGCGCGCGTGGGACGGCGTGATCGAGTTGAAGGAAGCGGCCAGAGAGATCCGCGATATGCGCCGGGGTCAGCTATCGGTGGTGGCGTCGCCGAGCATCGCGCAAACGCTGATGGCCGAATTCGTCGCGCAGTTCGCGAAAGATTCGCAACGGCTGACCATCAATTTGCATTCGCAATCATCGCCGCGCGTGATCGACTGGACCGCCGACGGTCAAGCCGACGTCGGCATCGCGATCATTCTTGCGCCACGCAGCGGCGTACAGGTCGAACGCCTGGGCAGTCTGACCGGCGTCTGCGCATTGTCGATCGACCATCGGCTCGCCGCGAAAGAAGTTATCCGCGCAGACGATCTGCGCGACGAAACGTTCATCTCGCTCGCGGAAATAGACGGCTCACGTTCACGCATCGAATCGGCTTTCGAAGGCAGCGCCGTCGACCGCAACATCCTTCTGACGACGCCGCAATCAGCCGTTGCGCTCGCTCTGGTTACGCACGGCGCCGGTTGCGCAATCATCGATGAGGCCACCGCAAGGCTCGCCGACCCGTCGCGGGTCGTGATCCGCCCGTTCGCGCCCGTCGTGGAATTCGATGTGTATATGTACCATCCGGCCAACCGGCTACCGTCGCAGGTGCAGGAAAGGTTCGTGCGCAGTTTCAGGCAGTGGTTCAGGAGTCGCTGCTGGGACTCGGAACTGGCGCGACCGAGAGCGCGTAGCTGAATGCCGACCCCGCGCGAGGATCTGAAGCGTCTTCACGGGAGCATATCCGGCGTACACAGGAAAGGACTCAGCAGAGTTCGACGAGCAAACGAGCCAATATTGCTCGCAGCACCGAACCTTTTTTACGATCGCTGCCGTAAAGCGAGACGCTTACGGCATCGGCACGCCAGTGGGCGGCGTTGAACATCGAGCCGGCGTCGTCATTGCCGTTGGCCGTCTGCGTGCGCAGGTGCTGCGCGCAGCCCTGTTTCGTGGAAGCCTATCCACGGTCATCCTCGAGATTCAACCGGGCAGGGTATACCTTGCCGTGCGCTGCCGGCCATAGTCTTCCAGACGCAACGTCGACGTCGGCCGCGCGTCCAGGAGGAAACATGTCAATGCTCGGATTCGAACTCGGGTTCTGGGATTACGTGACATTTGCCACCGCATTCATCGCCGGCGGCGCCGGCATTCTCACCTACATATGGATCGCGGGTTTGCCGGGACGCATTGCGCTCGCGCGCCATCATCCGGAAGCCGAAGCAGTGAAGCTGATGGGTTGGGCCGGACTGCTGCCGACGATCTTGCCGTGGGTTCAGGCATTCATCTGGGCCTTCAAGCCTACCGACGTCATCGATATCCGGCGCTTCCCGCGCGAAGAAGCACGGGCAATCGACGAAGAACATGCGATGGATGGCGCGCCTTCGACAACGAACATCCATTGCCAACCGTTCAGGCCGAACGCGCCGGTGAGCCTTTCCAGGATGAGTCCGGAGAGCGGTCCGCTGACGATGGCGGACACGCAGATCGCGCTCATGAAAATGGACGTGACGCGTGCGCGTCGCGCGGCCGGAAACCAGTAGGTGAAATAGAGAATGACGACAGGGAAGAAGCCGGCCTCGGCCACCCCAAGCAGCACGCGCGCGATGTAGAACTCCGCTGGCGTGCTCACAAACGCGGTACCGACGGAGACCACGCCCCACAGCGTCATGATGCGCAGCAGCGTGCGCCGAATTCCGATGCGCTGCAGCAGCAAGTCGCTCGGGACTTCCAGCAGCATGTTGCCGAAATAGAACAGCCCGACGCCAAGGCCGAACGCCGCCTCGGACAAACCCACGTCGCGCCGGAACTGAAGGTGCGCAAAACCGATATCGCGCGATTGGTATAGGCAAAGACGTAGCAGACGAACAGCAGCGGCATCAGCCTCCATGTGACCTTGCGATACACCGCTTTGTCACGGGATCGGCGGCGGCCGTCGCGCCCGGCGAGGGACTTGTCACTGCTTGCATGGCGTCTCCAGTCATTTGTCGGTTGCGGCATGGAGCGTTCCGGGCAGATGGGCCGGTTGCCTTTCGCATGAACACAATTATTGTTGCCGCCGCGCGTGCGGAAAGGCGGCTGTTTCACTGCGTGGAACGCGGCTGTGCGGGGCAGGGACAAGCTTGGAGGTAGACGCCGTGCCGAGCATCCGACGCCGCCGGCACGCCGATCGACAAGCCGTGCGTCGCGTACGGTAGTGCTGCGCGCATCTCATTGCGTCAGCAGCGATGTCGCTAAACGGGGCAACGGCAAGTCTTTCATCACGTCTTGATAGACTTGTGCTTCCGGCAAAGAAAAAACGAGAGCGAAAACGCGTGAACCTCGACGAATATTACAAGCGGCTGAATCTGCCATGCACTGCGTCGCCGGCAGACGTCAAGCGCGCGTATCGGCGTCTAAGGACGAAGTACCACCCGGATCGCAACAAGGGGCGCGAATCGACGGTCGCGCCATTGTTCACCCGCATTCAGGAAGCGTTTGAAATCCTGACCGGCAAGCGGCCGCCACCCGTTTTTCAGCCGCCGGCGGCATCGACTGAGCGCCCCGCCCCGCAGGCGCGCTCCGACGAACACCGCAACGCGCCTGCGATGCGCGGTGCCAACTGCCTGGTCGAACTGTTCGTGCCGCTCGAAGCGGCGCTCCACGGCGGCGCGGTGCAGGCGAGCTATACCGTCAACGAACCCTGTCAGGTATGTCAGCAAAGGGCCGCTTCGTGCGCGACCTGCAACGGCAGAGGGACCTCGAGCGCGGACAAGCGCTGCGCCGCCTGCGGGGGAACCGGCCGGCCGGGGGCCGGCGATGGGTGCCAAGCCTGTCTCGGCACGCGTAAGCGCGCCTCGCTCAGGTCGGAGACCGTGACCATTGCGCCGGGCGCGTGGGACGGTCAGCGTCTGGTTATCGAAGGCGGCGGCCATCGCGGTGCAAATGGCGGCCCGGCGGGCGACGCGATCTGCTCGGTTGCGATCATGTGCGACGCGGGGTTCCGTCGCGACGGCTTGCATCTCGCTTGCGAAATCCAGGTGGATTTCGTGACCGCGACGCTCGGCGGCAGCTTCGAAGCGACTATCCTGGGCCGCACGTACCCACTGGAAATTCCGCCCAATACTCGACCTGGCAGCACGATCCGTCTTCGCCAGCATGGGCTCGCGGACCGCAACGGCTCGCGCGGCGATCTGACGTTGCACGTCGTGCTGGCGATGCCCGCCGCGGCTTCGCATTTAACCGGCGACGAACGACAACGATTGCACGACATGTTCGCGGAGGCAGAGTTGCGCGCCCGGCGGCTGGCCGGCAACGGTCCATAGCCGGTGGGTCCTGGCGGCATTCTGATTGCGCATGGGCGCCGTGCCGGCTAACCGGCGAGCGTCATCCGCCGTTTTGTTTCCCCAGGATGTCCATTCCGGGGCGGCTCAGCCGTCGTTATCGACAAGCTGCGATTGCCGTTCGCCGCGAGCCGGCGCCGCCCTCGCAATCCAACTCAGGAGAAACACCGCGCCCACACCCGATAAGCCGATCCTGCAAGTCCTCGATGACTACAAAGCCGCGGTGCTAGCAAAAAGCGTCGACGCGTTCGTCGCGCTATACGCGCCGAACGTGCTGGTCTTCGACATGTGGGGCGCATGGTCGTACAACGGGATCGCGTCGTGGCGGGGGATGGTGGAGGCCTGGTTCTGCTCGCTGGGCACGGAGCGGGTAATCGTGGATTTCAGCGACGCACAAACGATCGTCACCGGCGAGCTCGCCGTCGTCCACGCGTTCGTCGCATACAAGGCCGTCGATGCCAACGGCGTGGAACTGCGCTCGATGGACAATCGCGTGACCATGACGCTCGGGCGAAACGGCGATGGATGGAAGATCGTCCACCAGCACACCTCCTCGCCGATCGACGGCGGTACCGCTCAGGTCATCTTCAAGCGTGAGTGAAAGCGTGCCGAGTTATGTTCCGCCGCCTGCGTCGCCGGGATGTCATACGCAGACCAGTACAGAACACAACTCAGTGTCAGCCAGCAGAAAAACGGCACCGCGACCGCGTCGTGCAGGACGCTGCCCCACGGTATGGAGCCGGACTCCACGGAGTTCGGTTATTCAGCAGGCCCCAATACGATTTGGCTTCGACATGCTGCTTTACATCGCTCTTCATGTCTACGATCTTCCAGTCGCAGAGAACAGCATTTGCCAGCTTTATCGGATCAGGGGGAAACGCAGATTTGTTGCTCGTTGTCAGGATCATTTATCGTTGCCGATTTAACCGGCGACTTTCCAGACTGAGCGTTCGACTATCCAGCACCTAGGCGAGAACAGAACGTACTCCCCTTTCTCGGTCAGATACGCAAATTTGTATTTATTAGGGCAACAGATCGTTGCGCCGACTGTGCCGTGTATCCGGGGCCACCGAAAGCGAAGCGCTGATCGGCGAGTTTGCCGCCTATCGAGAAATAGCAAGCGGCGAATTGGCAACCGTGCCGATCGACCATCCGCTCTTTTCCGGCGCGCACGCGCGCGTGCTCGTGAAAACCGGGCGGCCACCAGCACCAACGCCACTCGAATTGCGGCTCTGGATTCGGCACCCCATGCGGATGTTCTCGGCGTCTAAAGCGAATGCCGGGAGCAAACGCAAACGCTAACCACCCACGCAGATCGAAAAGGCGGCATCGGTAGTCACGCGAACAAGCGCATGAGCCGAATTGTGTCGTAGTGTGTCCGCGCGATACGCAGACACAAAACCTTGCACATACGCGTCGATGCGGACATAAAGCAGATACGCGCGGGCGTTCCAATACCGGCATACCAGCCCACGGAACGCCCAACATGCACAGTACTCTCGAAGCGCCGCTCGCGCTGCTCGCCGGCTTGCTCACGATCGCGTCGCCCTGCGTGCTGCCGGTCATGCCGATCCTGCTCGGCACGTCGGTCGAACAACCCAGCCGCACTCGGCCGCTCTTTATCGTCGCCGGCTTTATTCTGACCTTCGCGTCTTTTGCGTTGCTGCTCGGCGCGGTATCCAGCACCGTTCACGTCGCGCAGCAGGTATTGCGCAATACCGGCATCGCGTTGCTCGCGCTGTCCGGCTTGATGCGCGTATGGCCACGCCCCTACGACTGGCTCGTCGCGCAACTGCAGGCACCGCTCGAACGCATCGGCGCGGCGATTGCACCGGGCATGCAACCGGGCAGCGGCCATGCCGGCGGCTTCGTGCTCGGCATGTCGCTCGGCGCCGTATGGACGCCGTGCGCGGGCCCTGTGCTGGCGTCGATCCTCGTGCTGGTGGTGAAGGCGCAGGATCTCGGCTGGTCGACGCTGCTACTCACGCTGTATGCAATCGGCGCGGCCGTTCCGATGCTCGCAATCATCTACGGCGGACATTACGCGACGCGCCACGTACGTGCCGTGTCGCGCCATGCGCAACGCCTGCAACAGGTCTTCGGCATCCTGGTGGTACTGACCGCGCTCGCCATCTATCTGCAATACGACGTGCTGCTGTACGCGCGGCTCGCCGCTTTTTTCCCGTCACTCAAAGGAATCTGACATGACCGCCCGACTCAAGAGCTTCGCGCTGTCCACCGCTTTCGCCGCCTGCGCGGTCATGGGAGCGACTACCGTCGCCGTCGCCGCGCCGCCGCAAAGTGGCCCGGTCGCACCGGAACTCACCGGTATTACGCAATGGCTCAATAGCGAGCCGCTGAATCTGCAGCAATTGCGTGGCAAGGTGGTACTGATCGACTTCTGGACCTATACCTGCATCAATTGCGTGAACACACTGCCGTATGTGAAGAACTGGAATCAGAAGTATAAGGATCAAGGGCTCACGGTGATCGGCGTGCACACGCCCGAGTATCCGTTCGAGCGCGACACCGGTAACGTGAAGACCGCGATCAAGCGGCTCGGCATCAGTTATCCGGTTGCGCAGGACAATCAGTACGCGACGTGGAACGCTTATAGCAACCAGTACTGGCCCGCTTTCTATCTGATCGACAAAAAAGGGCAGATCGTCTACTCGCACTTCGGCGAAGGCGCCTATGCGCAGACCGAAGCGAAGATTCAGGCGCTACTCGCGCAGAAGAATTAACGCGGCGGTCGTGTGAGCCCGCGTCGAAGCGAGTTAGCTGCATCGCTCGCACAATGGCAGAAGCCCACCTGTGCCTGAACTATCAGGTTCATGTGGGCTTCAATTTTCCAGCAGTGCGCGTTTCATGTTTCAAGACCCCACGCGACTGCACCACTGCTTAAAAAAGGTAATTGCAGAACAGGCCGTACGTGATCTGACTGGTCTTCTCGGTGATCGGGCTGTCGGTTGCATCACCGCGCAGCCATGCGAACGAAACGCTCGCGCCGACATTCCAGCGCGGCGCAATCCGATAAACGCCGTTCAAAGAGAAGCGCAACTGGTTCAACCCGGCACCGGCCGAAAACGTCGGCAATCCGGATCGCGCGCTTTGCTCGGAGTTCACGCCGAAATAGGTTTCGTTGTATTTGCTGCTCGCCCACGTCAGTCCCGGACCGGCGGTGAGCGTCAGTTGCGGAATCGGCTGGTAGCGGCCAAGCAGATCGAATGTCGCGACGGTGCCCCGGTCGTTGCCGGCGATGTCGGTGAGCACGCTGGCTCGCGCCGTAACGAACTCATAGGTATAGACGCCGAACAGTTCGGCGTGCGCGGTCCGCTTGACGTCGCCGAGTCCGTGCAGCCGAGAATCGTCCGATTCACTACGCGGCTGAATGAAATCGTAAGTAATGGCCGCGCCGACACGCCAGTTGCTGTCGCGATACAGATACGCGCCGAGCGCCAGCGCCGCTGCGGCGTCCGGATTCGCGCCGATAAAGAAACGGTCGTAGTTCGCGCTCACCACAGGGAGCACTTCCCATTTGGTGCCGCTGGCGCCGGGAAATTTTGGCATGTTCACCACCCCCGCGCCGACCGAAAAGTGCCACGGGCTCGCATTGGCCGCGGGCGCCTGAGTGATTTCGGGCGCGCCGACGGAGAACAGGCTCTCGGACAGGCCAAGCGTATCGTCCGCCATCGCCGCAACCGCAAACATCGACAACGCGGCGCCGGCCAGTACCTTCATTACGCGCGGCATTGATATCTCGATCATCTTGGTTTCTCCGTGAAGTAAGCAGGACAGCTGTCACCGTGGCAGTCCTGACGTTTATTACGCAATACGGATACGGGGTAAAACTGAAAGCCGAAGGGATGATCGTTTTATTGGAAGTCCGGAGCGCTATCGATGCCGCTTCACCAATGAATTCACGACAATTTGACAAATATGAGGCGATGGTGGGATTGCGCGGCCGACTGATGCCGAAAACATTAACGATAAAGATGGACGTACCGCTGTTGCGCACTGCAACAGCGTTGCCATGACGTTCGTCTGAACCATGCCGCGCCTTAATTCAGTTTCCTGTTGCGTCTACTTGCGAAAGGTTCACTGGTTTCGTGAGTGGCACCAGCATAGCCGGTTTATTTCAGCAGTCGCAAGCAGATTTTGTTAACTACTTGCGGCAATAGGATGATTGCCCAGCAACGTCGTCACGATATGGCGGAGGCTCTCGTTTCACGGCTTGGGCAGCAAAAAGAGTTTTTTATTGCGAGTTCACAACCGATCAGGCGCGCTGTAATTTGCCATGCCCGGACACAGGCGATACTCTTGCTCTCGTTTGACACACTTCGCCGCGGGTCGTCCTCCGGCGGCGGCTTTCGATGCACGGTGATCTACGTTACGGGTGAGCTATGCCTTCAGGAAAGTACCTCGGCAACAAAACAGTCAGTCCCGCGTTTTCGTGTCTCTGCGACAAAGCGCAGGCGCAGTACGCGAACCGCCGCATCAGTGCGGATCTGTCGCGCCGTGGTTTTGTCGCAGGCCTGGCCGCGTCGATGCTGAGCCTCGTGCTGCCCGGGCTCAGCCATGCACAAAGCACGCTGCCGCCTGGCGCGCCCACAAAACCGGTGCTGTTCACCAACTTCCGCCTTTTCGACGGCAAATCGTCGACCTTGCGCGACGGGCTTTATATGGTTGTCGACGGCGGCAGCATCAGTCAGCTGGGCCAGGGGCAACCCGCTTCGACCGACGGCAAAACGCTCGTCGATTGCGGCGGCAAGGTGATGATGCCGGGTCTGATCGACATGCATTGGCATTCGCTGCTCGCGGCATTGCCGATTCAGGTGATCCTCCAATCCGACATTGCGCTCGTGCATCTGGCGGCGAGCGCGGAAGCCGAACGCACGCTGTTGCGCGGCTTCACGACCATCCGTGATGCAGGCGGCCCGGCGTTTGCGTTGAAGCAGGCGATCGACGCCGGGATGATTTCCGGGCCACGTATTTATCCGTCCGGCGCGATGATCACGACCACCGGCGGGCACGGCGATTTTCGTCCGCTCTCCGAACTGCCGCGCACGAGTAGCCAGGTCAGCCAGTCGGAGCGCGACGGCGGCAGTGCGATTGCGGATACCGAAGACGAAGTCCGTCTACGTGTGCGCGAGCAATTCATTCAGGGGGCGACCCAGGTGAAGTTGGTCGGATGCGGTGGCGTGTCCACACCGCGCAGTCCGCTCGACATGCTGACCTTCACCGAAAAGCAGCTGCGCGCCGCGGTCGAAACGGCGGGAGACTGGGGCACCTATGTACTCGTGCATGCGTACACGCCAGAATCGATTCAACGTGCGGTGGCTGCCGGCGCGCAGTGCATCGAGCACGGTCATCTAATGGACGACAAAAGCGCCGCGTTGATGGCGAAGAACGGCACATGGCTAAGCATGCAGCCGTTCGTCAGCGAAGAAGACGTCGCGCCGCTCGCCCCCGCGAGCCGCGAAAAGTTTCTCGAAGTCACAGCGGGGACCGACAACGCTTACAAGCTCGCGCGCAAGCACGGTATCAAGGTCGCGTTCGGCACCGACCTGATCTTTTCGCAAGCGGTCGCCACACGTCAGGGCACGATGCTCACGCACATGAAGCGCTGGTTCACCGCGGCGCAAGCACTGGGGATGGCAACCGGCACCAATGGAGAACTGCTTGCGCTGTCCGGTCATCGCAATCCGTATCCGCGCAAACTGGGTGTGCTCGAACAAGGCGCGTACGCCGACCTGTTGCTCGTCGACGGCAATCCGCTCGAGAACCTGGACCTGATCGCCAACCCCGAGCAGAACCTGCGCATCGTGATGAAAGATGGGAGGTTCTACAAGAACACGCTGAACGCGTAATCACCATTGCGCCGCGCAGAGGCCGAATAAAACTTTCGGCATCTGCGCGGCGAGTCATTCGGCTAGCAAAGTCACCTTGATAGGCGACCAGGCGCGCAACGTCTCGCGCCCGGCTTCGCCTGATAGCGATGCTGTTCAGCTATGCCCTTGCAGGCGGATATCGCGCGACGACGCACCGACGTACACCGTGCTGCCTGGCACATAGAGCCAGCGGTTGTTCGTCGTATCCCACACGCTCTGCATGCGCGGCGTCACGACCACATGCACGCGGCGCGATTCGCCAGGATTGAGGCCGATCTTGTCCCACCCGACCAGCCGACGCGGCGGTTCGCCCTGATACGGCACGCCGAGATACACCTGCGGCACTTCCGCGCCCGGCACCCGGCCATCGTTGCGCACGTTGAACGACACGTCGATCAACCCGGCTGGCAGATGCACGACCGATAGACCCGAATACGCGAAGTGCGTGTACGACAGCCCATAGCCGAACTCGAACATCGGCGCGATGTTCTTCGCGTCATACCAGCGATAGCCCATATCCAGTTGCTCGGCGTAGACCGGGTCGGTCTGGAACGCGCCATTGGTGCCCCACGTCGGCGTATCCTGGTCGTGCATCGGGAACGTGACGGGCAGCTTGCCGGACGGGTTGACCTTGCCGAACAGCACGTCCGCGATCGCCTTGCCGCCTGCTTCGCCTGGATACCACGCTTCGACGATGGCCGACACGCTGTCCTTCCAGGGCATCAGCACCGGGTTGCCGCTTTCGACGACGACGATCGTGTGCGGATTGGCCGCCGCGACCGCTTCGACGAGCGCATCCTGGTTGGTCGGGTTCGCGAGGCTCAGGCTGGTCAGATCGCCGATATCCTCGCCGGCCGGCTGCGCGACGACGACGATCGCAACGTCCGAGTTCGCGGCGAGCGTCGCCGCCTGGGTGATTTCCTGCTGCGTGTACGCACGGAACGGCGACTGTTGGTCGCTATTGCCGGCGAAGCTCACCTGGGCATTCGGCGCGAGCGCCTGAACCGCCGATACGATCGGTACGTTCAGCTTGATCCACGGGTTGGTCCACCAGCTGCAACCGCTGGTCGTGCCGAACTGCAGGCCGCCGCATCCGGAGAATGCACCGGTGACAGGATCGCGCGTATTGCCCGAACCGCCGCCCGTCAGCATGCCCGCGTCCGCGTGCCCGCCGATCACCGCGATGCGCGACAACGAACCCGCAGCGAGCGGCAACTGGTTGTTCGCGTTCTTCAGCAACACCATCGACTGCTCGGCGACCGACTGCGTAAACGCATTCGCGGTGGCGTAGTTGATGGTCGCGCCACCCTTCGGCGGATCGTCCATCACGCCCGTGCGAATCATCACGTACAGCTTGCGCTCGACCATGTCGTTCAGACGCGCGGTCCACACCGAGCCGTTCGCGATCGCCTGTTTGACCGCATCCGGCGTCAGATAAACCGTCGTGCCGACGTCTTCTTCCTCGTCGAGCCCCGCGTTGATCGCCGGCGCGGTGCTATGCGCCGCGCCCCAGTCCGATTGCACCTGCCCCTGGAAGTGCCAGTCGTTCTTCAGCACGTCGTTGAGAATGTGCGAGTTCTCGCACGCATACGTGCCGTTGACGCGGTTGTAGCTGCACATCACGCTGCCGGGCTGCGCGCGGCGCGCGGCGATTTCGAACGGCAGCAGATACAGTTCGCGCATCGTGCGTTCGTCGATCTGGCTATTGCCGCCGCCGCGGCCATGCTCCTGCTCGTTGCCCATGTAGTGCTTGATCGTCGCGATCACCTTCTGGCTTTGCGTGCCGTCGGTGCGTTCCGCGAGCATTTCGCCGGCGAGCACGGGATCTTCGCCGAGGTATTCGAAGAGCCGCCCGCCGCGCGGTTCACGCGCGAGGTTCGTACCGCCGCCGAGCCCCATGCCGAAGCCCTGTTCGCGCAGTTGTATCGCGATCTGTCTGCCGAAGTCCGACGCGAGATTGCGGTCCCAGCTCGCCGCGACTGCAATCGTCGCGGGGAACGTCGTGCTCTGCTGTGTGGTACTGCCGGAGCCCGTTGCCGAATCGACCATGTTCAGATCGGGAATGCCCAGCCGCGGCACCCCCTGGATATAACCCGCGCCGCCGCCGGGCACCGCGGACATCGCGTACTCCGAGTGAATGAATTGCAGTTTCTCGTCGAGGGTCATCTTGTTGACGAGCGTTTCGGCGCGCCGATGCGCGGCCGCCGATGCGAATACGTTGAGCACCGTCGACAGCGGAGCAAAGTCGAGCGGCGAGGTGGGGATTTCCGCGTTCGCAGCAACACTCACGGCCGCCGCTAATGCGACGGCCGGCCATAGTTTCTTTTGCATAGGTGTCTCTCCGAAATGTGCTTTTCTGGGGGCAGCGGAGCGCGTCGATGGGTGCACGGCGGACGCGAAGGCAGGCGATGCAGCGGTGACTGCAAACGTTTGCCTGCCGGGCGGAGCGTCGTCGCAGCGGGATGTGATGTAGCGACGCTCCGTGGTGAGTAATGTAAGAATGTAGTGCTACTACAGCATCAGTACTTTTACCAATACGCGTGTTTTTATGCGCAATGGGCGGTAATAGCTTTCTTTAAGAAAGGTGTGACTGCAGACAGGCGTCGATTGAATGTGAACTGAGAGCAAAGCGGCAATTTCTATACGGTTTTTTATTCGTCGGTTCAATGAGGAAAAATCTGCGCGCGCGGCGCGACCCGAGTCCTCACTCGACGACGGCCCGAAGAACCGATGATCCACCGCGATTGACAACGAAAAACGGCTCCTCTAGTTTACTGGAAACATCGTCTCCTAAACTGGAACCCATGGACATCAACGCTTTGATCGCACGTCGCGTCAGAGAGCTGCGCGACGCGCAGAACTGGTCGCTCGATGCACTCGCGGAACGCAGCAAGGTCAGCCGCTCGAATATCTCGCTGATCGAACGCGGTCAAAGCAGCCCGACCGCCACCGTGCTCGACAAACTCGCGACCGCACTGAACGTGCCGCTCGCCGCACTGTTCGAGCAGGATGCCGCAGCCGCCGTCGAACAGTCGCCTGTCAGCCGTGCCGCCGATCAGCCCGTGTGGACCGATCCGACTTCCGGTTACGTGCGGCGGCATCTGTCGCCAACCGCGCGCTCAGCGATCCAGTTAGTGGAAGTCGACTTTCCCGCGGGCCAACGCGTGAGCTACGAAACCGGCGCGCGCGACGCGGAGATTCATCAACAAATATGGATGCTCGAAGGCGCAATGGAAATTACCGTTGGCGACAGTAGCTGGCGAGTCAAAACCGGCGACTGTCTCGCGATGCGGCTCGATAGTCCAATTGCCTTCAAAAATCCCACGCGCAAACGCGCGCGCTATCTGGTCGCGCTCACCACGTCGCCCTTCAACGAGCGGAGAAACGGATGATCGATCGGATAACCATACGCCGCATCGGCGCCAACGAAGCATCGTCCCGCGTCGACGCGCTTGCCGACGTGCTGATCGACTGCGTCGAAGGCGGTGCATCGGTGAGCTTCATGCTGCCGCTGTCGCGGGAAAAAGCGCAGAGGTTCTGGCGCGGCGTTGCCGAAGGTGTGGCACGCGGCGAACGTGCGCTGCTGATCGCCGAGGACGGCGATGGAGATATCGTCGGCACTGTGCAGCTGATCACCGCGCAGCCCGAGAACCAGCCGCATCGCGCCGATGTTGCGAAGATGCTGGTGCATAGAAAGGCGCGGCGGCGTGGCGTCGGACACGATCTGATCACGGCGATCGACCGCGTCGCGCGAGAAGAAGACAAGTCGGTTCTCGTGCTCGATACGGTAACGGGCGGCGACGCCGAGCGGCTTTATCAGCGCGCCGGCTGGCAACCAGTGGGCAACGTGCCGAATTACGCGCTGATGCCGGACGGGGAGTTTTGCGGCACGACGTTTTACTGCAAGCAGCTTTAATCGGCTGTGCTGGTCGACTATCTGGTTCGCGCGCCTACCGTCGCGTCCGTAACGCCGCACTGATTCATGCGCGCTCGACGGTATGCGAGGATTCTCCGGCTCACCGTAGCGTCGCGCGTGCCAAAGCCCGCCTTTCCTACGCGCCGAAAATCGGCTGTCCGCGTCGCCTGTATTGACTTTGCGCCGGTCGGCACATTCCGCTCCGACGCACTTTCGCGTGCGTCGACACACCGCGCGGTGATGCCGGAATCCGCATGTTCGATGCGGTTTACGTCCAAGACCCGCCGATTTGCGCTCCCTATACTCATCCGACGATGCCGGGCGCCACGGCGCTCTCCTCTTTGGAAGCAAACCATGTCGACGATCCCCGCGCGCATAGAGCGCCTGCCGTACTCGCGCTTTCATCGCCAACTACTGTGGCTGGGAGGTCTGGGCTACGTGTTCGATGCGATGGACGCCGCCGTGCTCGCGTTCATGCTGCCGGTGCTGCGCGCACAGTGGCATCTGACCAGCGTCCAGACCGGCGTGCTCGCCAGCGGCACGTTCATCGGCTACTTCTTCGGCGCCGCGTTCGCCGGCGTACTCGGTGATGTGATCGGCCGGCGCAAGGTGATGGTGTGGTCGCTGGTCATCTACTGCGTCGCATCGCTCATCAGCGCGACCGCGCAGGATTGGCCGTTCTTCATGGCGATGCGCATCATCGCCGGGGTCGGCACCGGCGGCGAAAGCGCGATCGTCGCGCCATTTCTCTCCGAGTTTTGCGCGCGCAAATATCGCGGCACATTCACCGGCAGCCTGGCGGCGTTCTTCTCGTTCGGCTTCGTCGGCGCCGCGCTACTCGGTTACCTGGTGATCCCGCTGTCGCCCGACGCGTGGCGTCTGGTCTCGGTGATCACCGCGCTGCCGATCGTGATGCTGTTGTGGTGGCGCCGCGCGTTGCCCGAATCGCCGCGCTGGCTCGACAGCCGCGGCCGAACTGCCGAAGCCGCGGTGATCGTCGAGCGGATGGAGGCGGTGGTGCATGCCGCGGGCTTGCCACTGTTGCCGGAGCAAGCGGCCGACGCGACCAGCACCGCCCACATCGCGGGCGCCTCACCGCTGGCCAAACTGAAGGCGCTCTGGTCACGCCAGTTGGCGGGCATCACCGCGATGGCCTGGTTGATGTGGCTGTCGATCACGTTCAGTTACTACGCGTTCTTCACGTGGATTCCCGGCCTGCTGGTGCAAAGCGGCATGACGATCACGCGCAGTTTCTCCTATTCGCTGGTGATGTATCTCGCGCAAATCCCCGGCTACTTCTCGGGCGCATGGCTCAATGAAAAGATCGGCCGGCGCGCAACCATCGTCACGTATATGGCGCTCGGCGGATTGTCCGCGCTAGGGCTCGCGCTCACGCACAGCGATGCCGAAATTCTGATGTCGGGCTTTTTGCTGTCGTTCTTCATGAACGGGACCTACGCGGGCGTCTATGCGTACACGCCCGAAGTGTTCCCGACCGAGGTGCGCGCGACCGGCATGGGCGTGTCGTCGGCAATCGGCCGCCTCGGCGCGATCGCCGCGCCGATCCTGGTGGGCTACCTCTATCCGCGCCTCGGCTTCGCCGGCGTGTTCGGCGGCACGACGCTGATGCTGGCCGTCGGCGCGCTCGCCGTTCTGATCATGGGCGTTCCCACTCGCGGCCGCTCGCTGGAAGAAATCGCCGCGTTGCGCCTGAAACGCTGACCCGCTCAGCGCCGGCGCATCGCGCGCCCGCACCCTGCATCTCGAGGAACAACGTATGGACCGCATCCTGTTCAAGAACGGCGCTTTGCTCGACCCGCTGCAAAAAGCATTGCAGCCTGGCCACAACCTGCTGGTCGAAGGCGACACGATCAAGGAAGTTTCGCAGCAGACGATCGACGCACCCAACGCCCGCGTCATCGATCTCGGCGGCAAGACCATCATGCCGGGCCTGATCGATCTGCATGCGCACATGGTCGCCACGCAGTTCGATTTGCCGAGCCAGGTGAACTTGCCCAACGTATTCGTCACGCTGAAGGCGCTGCCGATCATGCGCGGCATTCTGCGGCGCGGCTTCACGACTGTGCGCGACGCGGGCGGCGCCGGCTTCGCGCTGAAGCAATCGGTCGAAATGGGCCTCGCGCAAGGACCGCGCCTGTTCGTGGCCGGGCGCGCGCTTAGCCAGACCGGCGGCCACGGCGACGGGCGCGCGCGCACGGATTTCATGCCGGGCGACGCGCCGTGCAACTGCTGCGTGCGCGTCGGTGCGTTGAGCCGGGTCGTCGATGGCGTCGACGCACTGCGCCGCGCGGTGCGCGAAGAACTGCAGATGGGCGCCGATCAGATCAAGATCATGGCCTCGGGCGGCGTCGCGTCGCCGACCGATCCAGTCGGCGCACTCGGCTACTCGGAGGATGAGATCCGCGCGGTAGTCGCCGAAGCCGACGCGCGCGGCACTTACGTGATGGCGCACGCGTACACGGCTGAATCGATGCGGCGCGCGGTGCGCTGCGGCGTGCGCACGATCGAGCACGGCAATCTGATCGACGAGCCGACCGCCGCGCTGATGGCCGAGTGCGGCGCCTATGTGGTACCGACACTGGTCGCTTACGAGGCATTGCATATCGAAGGCGTGCGCTTCGGCTTGTCGGCCGAGAGCGCGGCCAAGATCGACATCGTGCGCGAAGCCGGCTTGAAGTCGCTGGAGATTTTCAGAAACGCCGGGGTCAAGATGGGTTTCGGCTCCGATCTGCTCGGCCCGGGCCATCGTATGCAAAGCGACGAGTTTGCGCTTCGCGCGAAGGTGCTGAGCCCCGCCGAGATCATCGGCAGCGCTACCACGATCGGCGCCGAAATTCTCGGCATGACGGGTAAGCTGGGACGCCTCACACCGGGCGCCTTTGCCGACGTGCTGGTGGTCGACGGCGATCCATTCCGCGACTTGAGTTGCCTGATCGGCCAGGGCGAGCATATTCCGCTGGTCATGAAGGGCGGGCGCGTCGAGTTTGACGAATTGCATTAAGCCGGCACGCTCCGCTCCGCCATATAGTTGAAAATTACAACTATATGGTTATAATCCGCGCGTGCCGCCTCGGGCACGCAGCGCACAGCGGAGCAATCCTTCCGTTCGCACTTCCGGACTTTTCAGGCTCGAACTGACCAGCGCGTTGCTAATCAACCGCGCGCGGTCTCGAAGTTGCGCAGGCATCGAAGCGTTGGCATCGATGCTGGAAGCGGAAGTCTCCCAAGCGCCTGGCGCGCGTGAACGCAAACTGCGCGAGCAGTTGCTCGGCAAGTATTCGACCCGTCTCCTGACCAGCGAAGCCGGCGCCCGTCCGATCAACTCCGTAAATCACCGTGAACTCACACGCCGTCTACACCTTTTTCGATCTGATCGGCACGTTCGCGTTCGCGATCAGCGGCGCGGTGGCCGCGCGGCAACGACGGCTCGACCTGTTCGGCATTGCCGCCGTCGCGTTCATGGTTGCGTGCGGCGGCGGCATCGTGCGCGACGTCTGCATCGGCGCGACCCCACCGGCGGGGCTGTCGAACTGGCGCTATCTGGCGACCTCGCTGGCCGCCGCCGCGATCACGATTCTCGCGTACCCGCAGGTGCGCCGGCTGCGTCAGCCGGTGCTGTTGTTCGATGCGATCGGGCTCGGGCTGTTCGCGGTGTCGGGCGCGCAAAAGGCACTTGTATACGGCCACAACGCCGAACTCGCGATTCTGCTCGGCATCGTCAGTGCGGTGGGTGGTGGGGTAATGCGTGACGTGCTGCTGTCGCGGGTGCCCGCGATCCTCGAACGCGAAATCTACGCGTCGGCCGCGCTGTTCGGCGCGTCTGTGCAGGTCGGCTTTTCATACGCGGGCTGGACCGACTGGTGGACGCCCTGGTTCGCGACGCTCGCGTGCGTGATGGTGCGGCTGGCGTCGATGCGTTACGGCTGGCGTCTGCCGGTCTTCCAGGGCAGGCGCGCAGCCGGCAGGCGCGACATCCCGTGACTCGCGCGCAGCCTTTCATTTCGCGGTCTGCGGAATCAGCCGCGGCTTCGTCAAGCTGTACGCGATCTTGCTGAACAACGCGTTCAGACTGTTGGGGCTGCCCGCCGCATTCGAGCAGGTATCTGGCGGCACGCCGGACGTGGGTATCGCGCTGGTCGTATGCGTGGTGCCGCCGCTCAGCTTCGTTGCGCATCGGCGTTGGACTTATCACTGAGCCGGCTCGGACACGCCACCGGCCCGCCGGATCACGCGCCGCGCAACGCCTTCTGACATGCGGCGCAGGCCGCACCCGCCCCGAGCAGGAGCGCCGAATACACGAGACCGCGCGCGAGCCCCGCGCCGTCCGACACCCAGCCGATCACCACGGGCCCCACGATCTGCCCGAACGCGAACACGATCGTGAACGCGCTGATGCCCTTTGCCCAATGCGTGACCGGCAGGTTGTGGCGCACGAACGCGGTCGTCGATGCGACTGCCGACAGGAACGTCGCGCCGAACAGTATCCCCGAGACCAACGCGACCCACGGTTGCGCGAATAGCGCGGGCAGCAACGTCGCGATGGCAAGCAATGCGTTGAGCACCGCGAGCGCCTGGCCGCCGCGCATCCGATCGAGCAACGTCGACCAGATCCGCGCCGACAGCACGGTCGCGACGCCAAGCAGCAGATAGAAGCCCGTCACGACCGCCGCGCTCATGCCCGCGTTGCGCAGCAGCGCAACGATGAACGTCATGTAGCCGATATAGCCGACCCCGAACAGACCATAACCCGCCAGCGCGGCGGCGTAACGCGGCCAGCGCGGCGCGTCGGCACTGACCGTTGCGCGTGCGGCCGATGCGGCGTCCGCATGCGCGCGCTCGATCCTGCGCGCCGCGCCGATCGCGACCGCCGCGAACAGTGCGCAGGCAGCGGCGAGTGCGAACCATGCGAATTGCCAGCCATGCACGGCGTTCACGATCGTCAATGGGACCAGCACCGACGACACGACGATGCCCCAACCGGTGCCGCCGTAATACAGGCCTAGGATCAGCCCCGCATCGTGTGGCCGCGCCGATGCGAGCCGCGCGGCCAGCACGCCGCCGCCGATAAAAATCGCGGCGCTGCTTGCGCCTGTGATCACGCGCAACGCCAGCAGCGAATTCGTATCGGCAATCAGCCCGCTGCACGCCATCAGCAACGCGGTGAGCGCGCAGCCGGCCGCGAACAGCGCACCGGCCGTCCAGCGGCGCGCGAGCTGCGGAAACACCAGCGCGCCGAGCAGGTAGCCGAGCGCATTGGCGGTATTCATCGCGCCGGCCTGCGCGAAGCTCCAGCCGAGATCGAGCTTCATCGACGGCAGAAGCAGTGCGTAAGCAAAGCGCGCAAAACCGAGCGCTACCGCGCTCCCGAGCGATAGCGCGGCCGCCAGCAGCAGCGTCGGCAAGCGTTGCGCCGAATCGGCGGAGGGGGCGCCCGAGGCGGTGTTCAGTGATGAAGACATGAGCGGATGAAGGTGAGAGCGGGAACGCTGCAGGCCGGTTTCGCTTCGGGGATCGATGCGGTTCGATCCGGCAGATCGCCATCATAGCCGGGCGCGCCGTGCGCGGTTGACGGTTAGTTGCTTCATGTGCAACGCGCGCGCAATACGTGACACCGTACGATGATTCCGGGCGGGCGAAGCGGATTCGGCAAGCCGCGAGTCGCGGGGCGCGGCGGCAGGACGTTCGCGGCCGCTAGCTCACGCGCTGGTCAGCCGTCGAGCGCACCGTCGCGCGCGCAACGCATCGCTTCGAGCAAGGTCGCGTGATCGCCGATATGGTTCGCTAGCAGCAAAATCAGCTGTGCATTGGCCGACTGGCTTTGCGCATCGTCGAGGCCACGATGCATGTCGATCAACGCCTCGTAGAAGTCGTCGGCGCGTAAGAGATTGGGTTGGGTGTTCAGTGCCATGCGTGTCTCCTGCCCCGTTCGTCAATGCGCTGCCGGCACCGCATCCGCGCTCGCGCCCGGCTGTGCGCTCGCGGTCACCTTCGCGGCCTCGCGTTGCGCACCGAGCGCACGCGTCAGCGCATGATCGACCGCATCCGCGTCGAGTTGCCGCCAGCGCGCACAGACGTGCTGATCCGGCCGGATCAGATAGAACGTGCCTGGCTTCGCGTCATAGCGAGTACTCGCGAGACCTTCGCTATCGCGCGCGACGCGCATATTCGTGAACGGTTCGGCCGGCGCATCGCCGCTTAGCACCACCACGAGCTTCAGTGGAATCGGCCCCGCTCGCAGCGCATTCAGCGCGGTGCGGGTGGCCTGATCGATGCCGCGCCCGTCGCAGAACAGCACGCCGGTGAACTGCTCGCCAAGCTGGCGCAGCAACCAGGCCGGCTGACCGTCGATGCGCACCGGTGCATCGACGCACACCGCGCCCGGCGCCATCGCGCCGCTGAAGTGCTCGCTGTCGGGCGTATTGAGCGGCGAATCGCACAACACCGCCGGCACCGACAATCGCCCGCTATTGGCCAACTGACGCGCAAACGGATGCTGCCGCGACAGCTTCAGCACGGCATCGCGAAAGACCCGGCTGACCGGGCTCTTCGGCGTGATGAAATCGGTCGAGCGCGTCGAGTTGCGGATGTTTTCGTCGGCGGCGAATTCGCGTTCGCTCGCATACGTGTCGAGCAATGCATCCGGCGCGCTGCCGTCGAGCACCAGCGCCAGTTTCCACGCGAGGTTTTCCGCGTCCTGCACGCCACTATTCGCGCCGCGCGCGCCGAACGGCGATACGCCATGCGCGGCGTCGCCGGCGAACAACACGTTGCCGTGCCGGAAGCGTTCCATCCGCGTACAAGAAAATGTATAGACGCTGACCCATTCGAGTTCGAACTTCGCGTCCGCACCGAGCAATGCGCGCACGCGCGGGATCACCCGCTCGGGTGTTTTTTCGAGCACCGGGTCCGCGTCCCAGCCGAGCTGGAAGTCGATGCGCCACACGTTGTCCGGCTGACGATGCAGCAGCACCGACTGATTCGGATGAAACGGCGGGTCGAACCAGAACCAGCGTTCGGTCGGAAAGTCCGCTTCCATCTTCACGTCGGCGATCAGGAAGCGATCGCGAAACGTCACGCCCTTGCTATCGAGCCCCATCAGCTTGCGCATCGGGCTGCGCGAGCCATCCGCGGCAACCACATAGCGTCCGCGCAACGCATACGTGCCTGCCGGCGTTTCGATGCTCAGCGTGACGCTCGCATCGGCCGCGCCCGGCGTGCCGTTCTGCTGCACGCCAACCACTTTGCTTTTCCAGCGGATTTCGAGATTCGGCAGTTCCTGCGCGCGTTCGAGCAGAAAGCCTTCGACGTAGTACTGCTGCAGATTGATAAACGCCGGCCGGTGATGCCCCGCTTCAGGCTGCAGATTGAACGTATAAACCAGCTCGCTCTTCAGAAACACCTTGCCGACGTTCCAGCTGATGCCCTTATCCACCATCCGCTGAGCACACCCAAGCCGGTCGAAGATATCGAGCGAGCGCTTCGAGAAGCAGATCGCGCGCGACCCGGTGGATAGCGAACAATCGTCGTCGACCAGCACCACCGGTACGCGCTGCTGCGCGAGATCGATCGCGCTCGCGAGGCCCACCGGGCCCGCGCCGACCACGATCACCGGATAGGGCGCCGTTTCCGCGTGCCGCGTGGGTTGCGTTGGCTGCGTGTCACGCTGCGTCTGCTGTTCACGGCACGGCCGGTATTCGAACGACAGCGCCTGGTAGTCGATGCTCATCTCGTGTCTCCGTCGCGCCGCGCTCTGCGTCGCGGCGTCTCGATCTGGTTGCTGTCGCGTCAGGCTTGTAGCGCGGCCCACATCTCCTTGTCGCGCTGCGCGGTCCAGATACGCGGATGCGTGATACCGCTCGCTTCGTCGAATGCGCGCGACACGTCGAACGGCAGACAATGCTCGTAGATGAACACATCGCCGAACTTCGGATCCATCGCCGTGCGCGCGTGCGCCATCGCGGCCTTCAGATCGAGCTTCTGCGCAACCGCTTCACGGCCTGTCTGCAATAGCGTAGTGACGAAATCCTTCGTGTAATCGAGGCCTTTGTCGACGTCGGCCGGCGACGTCAGCGCGGGGCCGCGGCCCGGCACCAGTTTCTCGGCGTTCAGCGCGCGCAGCGCTTCGAGCGTGGCGGGCCATTGCTCGAGCTGCGCGTCGCCGCAATAGCAGGCCGCCTCGTATTCGACGAGGTCGCCGGAGAACAGCACCTTCTGCGATGGCAGCCACACGATCGTGTCGCCTTTCGTATGACCTGCGCCTAGATGCGCGATGCGCACTTCGAGCTTGCCGAGAAACAGCGTGATTTCCTTATCGAATACGAGGGTCGGCCACGTGAGCCCCGGCACCGTTTCGACGCCTGCGAACAGACGCGGAAAGCGCTCGATCTCCGACTTCATATCGGCTTCGCCGCGCTCGACGATCATCTCGTACGTGCCACGGCTCGCGATGATCTGCTGTGCGCCCTCGGCGAAATAGGCGGACGCGCCGAGCACGCGCACCGCGTGGTAGTGCGACAGCACCACGTATTTGATCGGTTTGTCGGTCACGCTGCGAATTTTCGCGATCAGATCCTGCGCCATGGCCGGCGTCGCGGTGGTGTCGACGATCAACACACCGTCGTCGCCGATGATCACGCCCGAGTTCGGATCGCCCTCGGCGGTGTACGCGTACGCGTTCTCGGACAGCTGGGTCCACGTGACTTTTTTCGCTTCGAGGTCGGCCTGCGATGCAAATGCCTTTGCCATGCTTGTCTCCGTCAGAAGTTGGACGAGGGCGAGACGGCCTGCTGCATCGGCCGGAAGACCGGCGGGGCCAGCGGTATGGGAGGGTTGTCTCGCCCCGTTTTGTCGATTGATCACCGCGTTCGTCGCGCGATGCGTCGGGGTAGAGGCATGGTATGGCCGGCTGGTTTTATTTGCCAATAGCGAATAGTATCGCTATTGGCAAATAACGTTGGCAGTCAGCTGTGGGCTTCGCACTTGCCCTCCTTGCCCGGCAACGGTTTGGAGCAAGCGTCATCATTCGATAACATGGACCGCTTTTTACGGACGAGTGCAGGGTGAGCAAAGCGATGAAATCGGCGGCCAGCGCAGGCACCACCACGATTGCGGGTACCACGAAAGGCAAACGTGCGGACCGCGATAGCCGCAACACGGCTGCGGAAACCAGCAAGCCGCAGCGCGGCATTCAAAGCGTCGAGGTCAGCGGCCGCGTACTCCTGGCGCTCGCCGGCGCGCGCGCGCCGCTCGCGCTGTCCGATCTCGCAAGCGCCGCGCAGATCGCGCCGGGGCAAGCGCATGCGTATCTGGTGAGCCTGAGCCGCTTAGGCCTGATCAAGCGCGACGAACTGTCGGGCCGCTACGAGCCGGGGCCGCTCGCGCTGCGGCTCGGTTTGCAGCGCCTCGAAAACCAGCCGGCGTTTCGCGCCGCCGTGCCGCGCGTCGCGGCGCTCGCCGAGGCGATCGGCTTTAGCGTCGCGATCTGTATTGCCGGGCCGCAAGGCCCGACCATCGTCCGCTATGAGCACGCGGGGTTTCCGCTGCACGTCAATCTGCATGTCGGCACGGTGATGTCGCTGCCGGCGACATCGACGGGGCGTGTGTTTTGCGCGTATCTGCCGCGCGACGTGCTCGACGCGATGTGGGTGAATCAGTCGGGCGCGGCCGGCAACGCGATGACGGCGCGCGCCGAACGCGCGGCCTTCGATGCGACACTCGCGCGCATCCGCGCGCAAGGGCTCGAAAGCAGCATCGATGCGCCGAGTCCTGGTATCAGCAGCCTCAGCGCGCCGGTGCTCGATAGCGAAGCGCGCCTCGCATTCGCGCTAACGGTGATCGGGCCCACCGGTGCAATCGATGTCGATCCCGAAGGGCCGAGCGCGCGTGCGCTGCTAAATACCGCGCGCGACATCGCCGCCGAACTCGCAGTCGGTCCCGCCGTCCTTGTACCCTCGATGTAGCGTGTTTCCGACCGTGACCGACACCGCCAATCTCCCCGCCGATTCCGCCGACACGAAGCCGCAGCGCGGTATTCAATCGCTCGACAACACCGGCGAACTGCTGACGGCGCTGGTCGCCGCCGCGCGTCCGCTCAACCTCCGCGATCTCGCGGCCGCGGCCGGCATGCCGCCCGCGAAGGCGTTCCCGCATCTGGTGAGTCTGCTGAAGATCGGCCTGCTGAGCCGCGATGCGTCCGGCTGCTTCGAAGCAGGCCCACTCGCGCTCGAACTGGGTTTGATCGGCTTGCAGCGCCTGTCGCCGACCCGCGAGGCCGAGCCCGAAGTCATCAATCTCGCGGCATCGACGGCAATGAGCGTCGCGATGGCGGTGCTGGGTCCGCTCGGGCCGACCGTCGTGCGTCTGGAAGAATCGCCGCGGCCGTTGCATGTGAGTTTGCGCGTCGGCACCGTGCTGTCGCTCGTGAATACGGCGATCGGCCGCGTGTTCGCCGCGTATGTCGCCGACGACGTACGCGCGGGTCTGCTCGCGCAGGATTCCGTGCGGCTCGCGGGTGCCAGTGGCGCCGATATCGCCGCGCAAAAAAAGGCCTACGCGCAACGGCTCGGGCGGATTCGCACGGACGGAATCGATACCGCGTTGAGCAAACCGGTCCCGGGCATCAGCACGCTCGCCGCGCCCGTGTTCGATCACACGGGCAGCATCTGCATCGTGCTTGCGTTGATGGGACCCAGCGGCAGCTTCGATTGCGAAGCATCAGGCGAGCCCGCACGAACATTGCGCTCGGCGAGCTCCAGATTGTCGCGTCGATTCGGATGGATGACGCCGGCAAGCGTCGCGCAAAACAGCGATACGTAGCGGCGTTTTCCGATGTTTCGACGGTTTAAAGGTTTCGTCGAACGCGACGCGGCAAGTCCGCACTGAATGAAACGCAGCGGCAAGAACCCTATCTGCCTGCCCCTTCCGGTTCATGTGAACCGAGCCGCGCCTTCGCGTGCCGCATCTTCTCCAGCGTCTTCGGCGCAGCCTTCAACGCGACGCCGATTGCGAGCGCATCCATGATGCACAAATGCACGAGCCGAGATACGCCCGGCGTATTCGGATCGATCGGGCTCGGCACGCGCAGCAGCAACGCAATATCGACGAGCCACGCGAGCCGCGAACCCACATTGGTCAGCGCAATCGTCGTCGCGCCGCGCTCTTTCGCGATCTGCATGCTCTCGTTCACTTCGACGCTGCGTCCTGAATGCGAGATCGCGAACGCGACGTCGCCGGGCTCCATCAGGCCCGCGTAAAGCCGCTGCAAATGCCCGTCGGTGAAAGCTGCCGCCGCGATATCGATGCGCAGAAAGCGCAGCGCCGCGTCCTGCGCGACCAGACCCGAGCCCGACCCCACCCCGAAGAAAAACACTCGCCGCGCGCTGGAAAGCGCGGCAATCGCGCTCTCGACCACCGCCGGATCGAGCGCGCCGCGCGCATGCGTGATGCCGTCGATCGCGGCCTCGCCGACCTTGTCCATCAGGGTCTGCATGTCGTCGTCGCGCGCGACCGCGGTCGACGCGTACGGCAGTGCGCCCGCGACGCTCTGCGCAAGCTGCATCTTGAAATCGCGCAGACCATGCGCGCCGATTGCGCGGCAAAAACGCGTGACGGAAGGCTCGGACACGTCGGCGCGCTGCGCGAGTTCGGTGATGCTCGCGCGCATCGCGAAGTCGACGTCGGCCAGCACCATGTCGGCGACCTTGCGCTCGGCCGGCCGCAAACTGGTGAGTGCGCTGCGGATATGGGGAATCAAGTTCGGTGCGGACACCCGGTGTTCCTTAGGGCCTGTTTACATAGGGAAGCGGCGTCGCGCGCAGTTCGGTCGGCTTCGATCGGCTCCGATCGTTTGACCAGGCCTCTAGCGCCAACTTGCGATTCAGACCAGTCTGCGTCCACTCTCCGTATCGAACAGATGAATGTGTTCGGCCGGCAAACGCAGCGCGACACGCTGAGCGGGCTCGACCTTCGAGCGCTCGCGCGTCGTCACGCACCACGCGGAACCGCCGATTTTCCCGTACAAATGCGTCTCCGCGCCAGTCGGCTCGATCACTTCGACATCCAGCGCGGCATCCGGTGTCTGCGCGGTCAGCTCGATATGCTCGGGCCGCACGCCAAGCGTGACCTTCGCGCCGGGCGCCGCCGACGCGGGCGCGCGTTCGAGCGCGATCTGCCCGCCGTCCGCGACCTCGAGCGCCAGCCCCTGGCCTTGCTTGCGATCGACGATCACGCCCTCGGCGAAATTCATCGACGGCGAACCCAGAAAGCTCGCGACGAACAGGTTGGCCGGACGGTCGTATAGTTCGAGCGGCCGGCCGATTTGCTCGATACGCCCCGCGTTCATCACGACGATGCGATCGGCCATCGTCATCGCTTCGATCTGATCGTGCGTGACGTAGATCACCGTATTCTTCAGACGCTGATGCAGCGCCTTGATTTCAGTGCGCATCTGCACGCGCAGCTTCGCGTCGAGATTCGACAGCGGTTCGTCGAACAGGAACAGCGACGGTTCGCGCACCACCGCGCGTCCCATCGCGACGCGCTGCCGCTGGCCACCGGACAGCGCGCGCGGCAGCCGGTCCAGATAGCCGCCGAGGTTCAGCATCTTCGCGGCGGCGTCGATCCGCGGCCTGAAGCTCGACGGCGCTTCCTTGCGAATGCGCGGGCCGAACGCGATGTTCTCGTAGACCGACAGATGCGGATACAGCGCATAGCTCTGAAACACCATCGAGATATTGCGCTGCTGCGGCGCAAGCGTATTCGCGCGCGTGCCGCCGATCATCAGATCGCCGCCGCTGATCTCTTCGAGCCCGGCCACCATCCGCATCAGCGTGCTCTTGCCGCAGCCGGACGGCCCGACCAGCACGACGAACTCGCCGTCGTCGATGTCGAGGTCGATGCCGTGCACGACCTCGGTGTCGCCATAGCGTTTGAAGATGCCGCTCAGTTGCACTGCTGCCATGCTGTCCTCATTGCATTTGTTGCTGCTTGTCGTGTTGCTGTATGCGGTGTTGCTGTATGCGGTGTTGCTGCATGTGGTGTTGCGTTCGCTGCCGCGGGCGCCGTGGTTCCCGTTGCGGCTCAGAACGATTCGAGTGTCAGCTCCTGCGCCATCAGCCGATTGCCGGCCATCAGGCCGCCATCCACCGGCAAGGAGACGCCGGTGATCACACGCGCCATCGGCGACGCGAGAAACAGCACCGCGTCGGCGATATCGTCGGGCGTCGCAAAGTCGCGCAATGGGTACCACTTCTTCAGATCCTCGAACACCTGCGGATTCTTATCGACGCGCGCCTGCCACGCCTGCGTCTTCACGGTGCCCGGACACACGATGTTCGCGCGAATGCCGTAGCGGCCCAACTCGATCGCCAGCGCCTTCGTATAGCTGATCAGGCCGGCCTTGGCCGCGCTATACGCGGGATGCCCGAGCGCAGCCAGCCCGTTCACCGAGCCGATCAGCACCAGCGCGCCGCGCTGGCGTTCGATCATCGACGCGCGCACCGCTTCGACCGTGTGATACGTGCCGTTCAGATTCAGATGGATGTCGCGCTGCCAGCTGGCGGCGTCGGTGGTCGCGAGCGTCGTGCCGAAAGCCGCGCCCGCGTTCGCAACCAGCACATCCACCGGCCCGCGCGCGGCGACCGCAGTGGCGACCGCCTGCTGCACCGCGGCGGCGTCAGCGAGATCGGCCGCAACCGGCGTGACTCGCGCCGCGCCCAGTTGCGCGGTCAACGTCTGCAATGCCGCTGCATCGATGTCCAGCGCGAGCACCGTGTCGCCCTCGTCCACGAAGCGCTTGCACAACACGCTGCCGATGCCGCCGCACGCGCCCGTTACCAACACCACACGATTCATGTGAGCCTCGCTAATCCGCCTGCCCGTGATTGCCTGCCGCGCGCGTGATCGGCGCCTGCTTTTTGCGTGCGCCGTGGCCATTCCGCCCGCGGCGGGCCGCTGGACGGCAAGTTCGCTGTAAGTTTCTTACAGACGCGATCACCGTCAAATCTCAGAAATCCCGAAGAGTGGGTTTTGTGCATGACTGCATCGCAGAATAACCTATGCGTTACAGCATCTTATGCATAAAACCCGCCGAGAAGAAATATCGCAGACCCTACGTGACAAGCAATTTTGCGTCCTGTAGGATTTTTTCAAACAATCAACCCAAGGCGGCCGGCGACGGCGGCAAACCCCCACAGGAGAGAGAGAAATGTCGTTGCATGCCCGTGCTTCCCTCGCGCTCGGCAAAGTCGCCGTGGCGCTCGCGTTTGCAGGTATCGCCGTGTCGGCCCACGCCGAAACGGTGCGCGTCACCGTCGCCCACTACAGCGACGCCACCGCCCCCTACTTCGAAAAAATGGCCCGCAACTTCGAGAAGGCCAACCCCGGTACCACGATCAAGATCGAAGACGTGAACTGGGACACGCTGCAACAGAAGCTGCAAACGGATATTTCCGGGGGCGCCAACGCCGACCTCGCGATCGTCGGCACGCGCTGGCTGCTCGACTTCGTGAAGGACGACGTCGCCGAGCCGCTCGACGGCTATATGGACGCGAGCTTCAAGGCTCGCTTTATCGCCCCGTTCCTCGCGCCCGGTCAGATCAACGGCAAGACCTACGGTCTGCCGATCGCCGCTTCCGCCCGCGCGTTGTACTACAACAAGGACCTGCTCGCGAAGGTCGGCTACCCGGACGGCCCGAAAACGTGGAGCGACGTGATCGACGCGTCGAAGAAACTGAAGGCTCAGGGCGTCGCCGGTTTCGGTCTGCAAGGCAAGGAAATCGAAACCGACGTCTACTATTACTACGCACTGTGGACGCTGGGCGGCGACGTGATCGGCAAGGACGGCAAGGCCGCGTTCAATTCGCCGGCCGGCGTGAAAGCCGCGACCATGTACAAGCAGATGATCGACGAAGGCCTCACGCAACCGGGCGTAACCGGCTACAGCCGCGAAGACGTGCAGAATCTGTTCAAGCAGGGCCGCGTCGCGATGGTGATTTCGGCACCGTTCCTCGCCAAGCAGATCAAGAAGGAAGCGCCGAACCTCAAGTACGGGATCGATCCGGTGCCGATGGGAACGGCGCACGCAACCTATGCGGTCACCGATTCGATCGTGATGTTCAAGAACTCGAAGGTGAAGAAGACCGCATGGAAGTTCCTCGACTATCTGTTCACGAAAGAACCGCGCGTCGAGTTCACGACGACCGAAGGCTTCCTGCCGACCACCAAGGCGGAAGCGACGGATCCGGCCTTCAACGATCCGGACACCAAGGCATTTATCGCGTTGTTGCCGACCGCTCACTTCGCGCCGACCGTGACGGGCTGGGAAGACACCGCGAAGGCCGTGACCGACGCAATGCAGTCGATCTACCTGGACAAGGCGAAGCCGGCTGACGCATTGACTGCAGCCGCCGCGCAAGCGAACAAGTCGCTCGGCCATTGACCGCCCGGTGTTCCTGTAGTGATCTCGCAGTGATTTGCTGAACACGGAACGCGCGCCGCCGTGGCGAAGGCGGCGCGCGTTT
>NZ_DASXHN010000459.1:0-13582 GCF_036488505.1 Paraburkholderia sp.
TCCGCGCGGAGCTGCATCAGGTGAGCGTGCAGATCGTGTCGCTGATGGCGCCTTATCTGCGCGGCCGCTCGCGGCAGATTTTCGACGACCTCGTGTCGGGCAAGCTGCCCAAGCGCGAGTTTTACGACTACCTGCCGCCCAAGGAAGGCGCCGCGCCCCGCAACGAACCGAAGGACGTTTGAGCATGAAGTCGGTGTGTGTGTATTGCGGCTCCTCCAACGGAGTCAAACCGTTGTATTCAGAAGCTGCGCGCGCCTTTGGCCGCGCACTGGTGCAAGCCGATCTCGCGCTGGTCTACGGCGGCGGCAAAGTGGGCCTGATGGGTGTGATCGCCGATACGGTGATGGCCGAAGGCGGCCGCGCGATCGGCGTGATTCCCGAGCTGCTGGTCAACAAGGAAGTCGGCCATAACGGCCTGACCGAGCTGCACGTGGTGCCCGACATGCATCAACGCAAGAAGATGATGGCCGAGCTGTCCGACGCGTTCGTCGCGATGCCTGGCGGCGCGGGTACGCTCGAAGAACTGTTCGAGGTCTTCACGTGGGCGCAGCTCGGCTACCACGGCAAGGCGATCGGGCTGCTGAACGCGGGCAACTTCTACGAGCCGCTGATCCAGTTGCTGCGACATACGGTCGATCAAGGCTTCATGCGCGAGACCTATGTCAACATGCTGCAGATCGACGCCGATCCCGTCGCGCTGATAGGCAAGCTGCGCAACTATCGGCCGCCCGCGCGCGACAAGTGGGCGATTCCGGTTCAGAGCAACGCGGTCTAGGCATCGGACGCGCATGAACCCGCGCATGAATGCCGCGCGGCCCGTGTGAAACGTATCCACGCGTCGCAGGTCAGCCGCAGCAGAGCCGCACGCGATCCATCCGCCCTACCACGAGGTTTCCATGACGAAAGCTGTTCTGATCACCGGCGGCAGCCGCGGCATCGGCCGCGCGAGCGCGCGCCTGCTTGGCGCGCGCGGCTGGTGCGTCGGCGTGAACTATGTGCGCGACGTGGCCGCCGCCGCGCAGACGGTTGCCGAAGTGGAACGCGCGGGCGGCCGCGCGGTGCCGATTGCCGGCGACGTCGCGAATGAAGCCGATGTGATCGCGATGTTCGATACGCTGCAGCAAAGCTTCGGGCGGGTCGATGCGCTCGTCAACAACGCCGGAATCGTCGCGCCGTCGAGCCAGCTTGCGGACATGGACCTCGCGCGTCTGAAACGCGTATTCGACGTCAACGTGCTCGGCGCTTATCTGTGCGCGCGCGAAGCGGCGCGCCGCATGTCGACGCAGCGCGGCGGCGCCGGTGGTGCGATCGTCAACGTTTCGTCGGCGGCCTCGCGGCTCGGCTCGCCGAACGAGTACGTCGACTACGCGGGCTCGAAGGGCGCGATCGACACGATGACGCTCGGCCTCGCGAAGGAACTCGGCCCGCAGGGCGTACGCGTGAATGCGGTGCGCCCCGGCCTGATCGACACCGAGATTCACGCAAGCGGCGGCAAGCCCGAACGCGCCGCGCAGCTGGGCGTCACCACGCCGCTCGGCCGCCCCGGCAGCGCGGACGAAGTGGCCGAGGCGATCGTCTGGCTGCTCAGCGACGCGGCATCGTATGTGACCGGTTCGCTCTTCGACGTAGCCGGCGGCCGCTGAGCGGCGGCACGCGTGCAGCGCAAAGCGCGGTCCGCTCGGGCCGCGCTTTTTTACTTTGTCCTCAGTTCATTCCGCTGTCGTTGCGCGCGTTGCGCCGATCCGGCCGGAAGTCAACACACGCACGCAGACACCGTCCGCGTGTCGCGTCCGTCTGTAATGTTCAGTAAGAGAGCGGCGCTACAATCATTCGAATCGCATAGCTCCGCGAGCGAAGCAAGCCAGAGCGAATAAGTACGCGACCTACGTCGCCGTGTACGCCGAAAAGAGACTTCCATGCCAGACAAGCAGTTCGCGCGTTGGCGCGCGCGGAGAACCGCCGCGCCAACAGCTTCGATGCCGGCCACCACTGCCGGCACCGCGCGCGAGCGCGCGCTTCGCGGTTCGTCCACTGAGAATATCTCCGGCACGGCGCCCCGCGCGGCACACGCGGCGTTGGATGACCACGCCGCACGAGGCGGCTGCAGCGGTTACGCGGCCGATGCAACCCGCGCGACGGACAGGCCCCACCCAACGCACCAATCGGCCTCGGCCCGCCCGGCCGCCCCGGCACCCACGTCCCAGGCAACCGACAGCGCCCACGCCGCCGGCACGGCGACACCGCCGGCCGAGCGCGGGCTGCAGCGCTGGGGCGCGCTCGCGGCGAGCCGTCCGTTGCGATGGATCGTCGCACTGGCGATCCTGTGCGCGTGGCTGCTGCCCGGCACGCTCGGCCACCAGCCGTGGAAGCAGGACGAAACCTATACGTTCGGTATCGTGCAGCACATGCTCGAGACCGGCGACCTCGTCGTGCCGACCAACGCGGGCCAGCCATTCGTCGAAAAGCCGCCGATCTACGACTGGATCGCCGCCGGCCTTGCGTGGATGTTGGGCCGCTACCTGCCGCTGCACGACGCCGCGCGCCTCGCGAGCGCGCTGTTCGCGGGCCTCACGCTCTACTACACCGCGCGCGTCGCGCGCCACTCGGCCGGCGCGTCAAGCTGGTTCGACCTGCGCGTGATCGGCACACTCGCGCTGTTCGGCGGCACCCTCGCCGTCGTCAAGCACGTGCACGACATGATGACCGACGTCGCGCTGATGGCGGGCGCCGCGCTCGGCTTCTGCGGACTGTTCGAGCTCGTGCTCGCGCATCTACGCGATGCGGCTGCGCCTTCTCCATCGTCTTCAGCGGGGCCGACCGAATCGCTCGACGCGCGCGCCCGGCGTCGCGAAGCGCTGAGCGGCGCGGCGATGCTCGGCGCGGGCGTCGGCGTATCGCTGCTGGCGAAGGGCCTGTTCGTGCCACTCGTGTTTGGCGCGAGCCTGTGCGCAGTGCTCGTGCTCTATCCCGCGTGCCGAAGCCGCAGCTTCGCGGGCGCACTCGGTATCGCTGCGCTGATGTTCGCGCCGTTCGCGCTGATCTGGCCGATCTGTTTCTATCTGCGCTCGGCGGCGCTCTTCAAGGTATGGCTGTGGGATAACAACATCGGCCGCTTCTTCGGCTTTTCGGTCGCCGAGCTCGGCTCCGAAAACGATAGCCGTCTGTTCGTGCTGCGTAGCGCGCTGAGCGTCGGCTTCCCGGTGGTGCCGCTCGCTGTGGCGGCGCTCGCCGGTGGCGGATGGCGGCGCTGGCGCGATCCGCGCGTCGCATTGCCGGTGATCTTCGCGGGCATCGGCTTCGCCGTGCTGCAAGCGTCGGCGACGGTGCGCGAGCTATACATCCTGCCGTTCATCGCACCGCTTGCGCTGCTCGCGATGCAGGGTATGGAAAGACTGCCGGCGGGCATGCATACCGTCTGGGACATGACGAGCCGCGTGCTGTTCGGCAGCGTCGCGTCGCTGGCGTGGATCGTCTGGTTGATCATGGCGAGCCCGGCGCATACGCATGCGTCGCTGCATCGACTCGGCCGCTGGCTCCCGCTCGACTGGGTGTTGCCGATGCAACCCGTGCTGATCGCCGGTGCGTTGCTGCTGACGTTCGGCTGGCTGTCGCTGCTGCCGTCGTTCAGGTACGCCGGCAGATGGCGCGGCGCGCTCAGCTGGTGCGCGGGCGCCGTGCTCGCGTGGGGGCTCATCAGTACGCTGCTGCTACCGTGGCTCGATTATGCGAAGAGCTACCGCACGGTGTTCCAGGATCTCGGCGCGAAGATAAATATCGAATGGAACGACGGCGATTGCATGGCGAGTTCCAGCCTCGGCGAATCGGAGGCCCCGATGCTCTACTACTACACGGGCATCGAGCACCGGCCGAACGAGGATTCGCGCACCACCGCCTGCACCTGGCTAATCGAGGAGAGCCGGCGCAACAACCCGCGGCGGCCGCCCGGCGACTGGCAGCTGTTCTGGTCCGGCTCGCGGCCCGGCGATTCGGACGAGCTGCTGCGGGTATTCGTGCGCACACCGGCTGCGGGCACCGTGCGCGGCAACAACTAGCGGGGCGGCGCGCGTGATTTGGCGCGAAGCGCAGCCGCAGCCGCAGCCGCGCCGCGCCGCGCCGCGACCGTCGGTCAGCATCGCGTCAGAACGACGAACCGGGCTCACTCAAAAACGCGATCTCCTCATCGGTCGATACACGCCCGAGCCATGCATTGCGATGCGGAAAACGTCCAAACCGCTCGATGATGTGCGCATGCCGCACCGCGAAGCGGTAATACGGCTTGCCGCCCGGCTCCGCGGCGAGTTCTTCGAACAGACGCAGCGACTCGTGCTGGGCGGCCAGCGTCTCGCTGTGCTCGAACGGCAGATAGGCGAACGCCCGATGGTGCACACCAGGCAGCAGACGGTCGGCGCCGCTCGCGACCATTCGCTGCGCGACCGCGAGCGCCTTGCGATCGGCGGCGAACGCACGCGCGGTGTTGCGATGGCAGTTGCGCGAGAACTGATCGAGCACGATGACGAGCGCCAGCGCGCCGAGCGGCGAGCGCTGCCATGCATCGAGCGCGCCCGCGTTCGCCGCGTCGATCAAATCGCCGAAGCGTTCGCGCAGCATCGCATCGACGGCGTCATTACGGGAGAACCACAGTTTGCGCTCGGTCCCGTACTCGCTCGAACCGGGTGTGCCGAACCAGCAGTCCAGCACGTCGCGTGCGCGCGCGGAAAGCGTCGCGTAGTCGGCTTCGACAGTGTACGAAGCGGTCGGCGTGTCGCGCGGCTGCGTATCAACCATTGCGGTTGCGCATCCAGTCGGCGGTTTCGAAAAACGAAGTCAACAGACGTTCGCGCAGCGGCTCCGGCAGACCGACATCCTCCATCGCCCACGCCATGCAGCGCAGCCATTGGTCGCGCTCGCCCGACGCGATCGCGAACGGCAGATGCCGCGCGCGCAGACGCGGATGGCCGAAGCGGCTGATGTAGTGATCGGGGCCGCCGAGCCAGCCGCACAGGAACCAGAACAGCTTGTCGCGCGAACCGTCGAGCGAACCCGGATGCAGCGCGCGAATACCGGCGAAATCCGCTTCGAGATCCATCAAATCGTAAAACCGGTCGACCAGTTCGCGCACGCGCGCCTCGCCGCCCACCAGCTCGAAGGCCGTCGGCTGCGCCGTGGACACTTCGTCGTTCAGATCGCTCATACGCTGCTCATCAACCACAAAAAGATCACGCGTCCCGCAGCGATTGCAACGCGGGGCGCGACAACACATGCCGCAGACTCAGCCAGCCGCCGACACCCGCGCAGGCGATGCCGGCGGCAATCCCGGCCGGCAACACCCACGGATCGAACTCCAGATAGAACTCGAACACGCGGCTCGCGAGCAGCGAGCCGACGATCTGCGCGCCGATGGCGGCCATCAAACCGGCGAGCGCGCCGACCGCGACGAACTCGGCCACCTGCACCGCGCGCACCTGACGATGTGACGCGCCGAGCGCGCGCAGCAGCGCGGATTCTCGCATGCGCTCGTCGCGGCTGCCGGCGAGTGCCGCATACAGCACCAGCATGCCGGCTGCCAGCGTGAAGGCGAACAGGAACTGCACGGCGCCGATCACCTGCTGCAACACACGCTGCACCTGGGCGAGAATCGGCCCGGTGTCGATCGCAGTGAGGTTCGGATACGCGGCGATCAAGCCGTCGATGGTCGACGCTTTAGCCTGCGGCAGATGGAAGCTCGTGATGAACGTGGCCGGGAAATCGCGCAACGCGGCCGGCGGCATCAGCACGAAGAAATTGACTCTGAACGACCCCCAGTCGAGCTTGCGTTCGCTCGTCACCGGCGCGTCGATCTGCAGGCCCGTGACGTCGAAGCGCAGCACGTCGCCCGGCTTCACGCCGATCAGCTTCGCGAGACCCTGCTCGATCGAAATCTGCGGCTTCGTGCTGTCGCCGAACCACTGGCCCGAGGTGACCCGGTTATCGTCCGGCAGTTGCGTCGTGTACGACAGGTTGAATTCGCGATCCACCAGGCGTTGCGCGTCCGCGCCCTTGAACGTCTGCGGATTGACCGCTTTGCCGTTGATCGCGACGAGCCGCCCACGCACCATCGGCGACAGCGCCGCGCCAGTGATGCCGTGCGTATGCAGATACTGCGTGACCGCGTCGCGCTGATCCGGCTGGATATCGATGATGAATTCGTTCGGCGCATCGGGCGGCGTCGATTTGCGCCAGCCTTGCACGAGATCGTTGCGCGTGATCGCGATCAGCAGCAGGCACATCAGCCCGATGCCGAGCGCGGTGATCTGCAGCGCGCTGGTGTTGCTGCGCCGCTCCAGCGACGCGAGCGCGTAGCGCCAGCCGATCCCCGCGTTGACGCGCTCGCTGCGCACGACGCGCGCGGCGGCCCATAGCGCAAGCCGTGCGATAACCGCGAACACCAGCAGCCCGCCGGCGAAGCCGCCCGCGACGATGCCGCCGAGCTTCAGCTCGCCCGCCGCGAGAATCAGCAGCCCGGCGAACAGTACGATGCCGAGCGCATACGCGGCCCACGCGGTGCGACCCGCGTCGCCCCACTCGCGGCGCAGCACCCGGACGGGCGGCACGCGCGTAAGCGGCAACAGTGGCGGCAGCGCGAAGCCGAGCAGCAGCACGAGGCCGGCCGCGATCCCTTCGAGCGCGGGCCACGGCGTCGGCTGCGGCAGCACGACGTCGATCAGTCCACCGAGCCACGTGAGCAGCGCGAGATGGCCGAGATAACCGAGTGCGATGCCCACCACGCCGCCGGCCACGCCGAGCCCGACGAATTCGAAAATGAACAGCGCACGCAGCGCGGCCTGGCTCACGCCCAGACAGCGCATCGCCGCGCAGCCGTCGAGATGCCGGCGCATATAGCGATGCGCGGCCATCGCGATCGCGACCGCCGCGAGCAGCGCGGTCAGCAGCGACACCAGCGTGAGGAAATGGCCCGCGCGATCGAGCGTCTGGCGCACCTGCGGCTGGCCATCGTGCAGCGATTCCAGCGCGACGCCGCGCATCTTGCCGCCGTCCACACGGTCATGCGCGAACTGCGTGAAACGCGCGAGCGCATCGTCCGAGCCGGCGACCAGCAGCCGGTACGTCACGCGGCTGCCGTACGTGATCAGACCGGTCGATTGCAGATCGTCCGCGCGCAGCATCAGGCGTGGCGAGAAGTTGACGAACGAAAAGCCGCGATCGAGTTCGCGCGTGATCAGCGCACCGATCGTGAAATCGCGGCTGCCTACTTTGACCTTGTCGCCGACCTTGAGCTTGAGCGCGTCGAGCAGCTGCTCGTCGACCCATACGGTGCCCGGTGGCGGAATCGACGCGGCCGGATGATCGGCCGCGCCGGGCGCCGGCGCGATCCGCAACGCACCGCGCAGCGGATAACCCGGCGACACCGCCTTGACGGCGGCGAGCCGCGACACCGGCTGCGCGCCGGTCGTATTGATCATGCTCGGGAAGATCGCCGTGGTGGCGGTGTGCAAGCCGAGCGCGTGCGCCTCGGCGGTGAATTGCGGATCGACCGGATGGTCGGCGCGGACGATGAAATCGGCGGCGATCATGCGCCGCGCGTCGCGCTCGAGCCCCTGATGCAACCGGTCGGCGAGAAAACCGACGCTGGAGAGCGCCGCGACGGCCAGCACCAGTGCCAGCAGCAGCATCGTCAGTTCGCCGGCGCGCCAGTCGCGCGCGGTCATGCGAACGGCCTGGCGCAACAGATCCGCGCCGCCGAGCCGGCGCGCCGCGCTTAGATCGACGCGCGTGCTGGAATCTGCACTGGCGCCCTTGCTCGAACCACGTAGTGCTTCACTCAATCGTGCCTGCTCCTCGCAAATCGCGACACCATATGCGTGGCCATCCCGCGAAAGCCGCCCTGGACGCCACGCCATAGCCGCGGCAACGCCCATGCCGCGAGAAACAGAAAGCCTACCATCAGCATCAGAAACGCGAGCGGCACGAACAGCGCCAGCAACATGCCGCCGAACACCAGACCATCCTCGGCGGTCGACGTCACGACGTTCGACACCGGCTCCGGCGACAGGTTGATCAGCGCGCGCGTGCCCGCCTTCGCGAGATGCGCGGTGCCGGCGAGTGTGCCGCCGGCGAGCGCGGCGACGGTCAACAGCGCCGGATCCGCGTGGCCGAGCGCACCGGCGGCCAGCAGGGCGCCGGCCGGAATGCGGATAAAAGTGTGAATCGCGTCCCACAGCGAATCGAACGCGGGGATCTTGTCGGCCAGGAATTCGGCGAGCGTGAGTGCCGCGGCCGCGCCGATCACCCATGGCGAGGACAGCGCGGATAGCGTGTCGGGCAGGTGAATGAGGCCGAGACGTTCGAACACGCCGGCCAGCAGCACCGTCAGATAGAGGCGCAGACCGCTGCCCCATGAAAGGCCAGCAGCAAGCGAAAGGGATTCAAGCATGGCCGCCTCCACACGCTTTGCGCGGGCCAGGCGCCGCGACGGGAAATAAGCACGAGCTCCGCGCCGAAGTCGTCAGACTCGCCTGGCCGGCCGCGCCAGCCAGGCCGCGGAAAATGTCGGATTGTTGCTGTCTCATTATAGCCACGTTGATTCGCAGCCCGCAGCGCCGCGAACGAGGGTGTGGCGCAGTTGGTAACGCCCGCGGAACGCCCACGCCGGCAACGCGGGCGGGCAACGCTCGCCGGCTCAACGGTATCAGTGGCCGGACGCCAGCTTGAGTCCGACGAGGCCGATCACGATCAGCGACGCACTGGCCACGCGCGCGACAGTCAGCGCTTCGCCCATCATCACGACGCCGAACACGAACGCGCCGACCGCGCCGATGCCGGTCCAGACCGCGTACGCGGTGCCAAGCGGCAGTTCGCGCATCGCGATCGCGAGCAGCACGAAGCTGCCGAGCGCGGTCACGAGCGTGAAGACGGACGGCCAGAAACGGGTGAAACTTTCGGAAGTCTTGAGACCGGCCGCCCATGCGACTTCGAGCAAGCCGGCGATCAGAAGAAGAAACCAGGACATCAGACAGCCCCATGAAAAAATGGGGCCGTCCCCGATGATCGATGCGAGCGCAAGGTCGTCCTTACGCCGGGCGATTATAGCGAAGCGGGCTTCAAAGCGCGCCGAGCAGCCGGTAGCCGACCCCCGTCTCGGTCACGATATGCTCAGGCTGCGCCGGGTCGCGCTCCAGTTTGCCGCGCAGATGCGCCATATAAATGCGCAGGTAGTGATGGCTCTCGACATGCGACGGCCCCCACACGTCGCGCAGCAGTTGCCGGTGCGTGAGCACGCGTCCGGCGTGGCGCACCAGCGTCGCGAGCAGCCGGTATTCGATCGGCGTCAGATGGATCGCGGCGCCGTCGCGCGTGACCTGGCGCAACGCCAGATCGACGGTGACCGCGCCGAAGCGCACCTGCGGCGATTCGTTCGCGCCGCCGTGGTTGCGCCGCCGCAGATGCGCGCGAATCCGCGCGAGCAGTTCGGACACGCCGAACGGCTTGGTCAGGTAGTCGTCGGCGCCGGCGTCGAGCGCGGCGACCTTCTCGCTTTCCTGGGTACGCGCGGACAGCACGATCACCGGCAGTTCAGTCCAGCCGCGCAGCTCGCGGATCACGTCGAGCCCGTCGGTATCGGGCAGCCCGAGATCGACGATCACGAGATCGGGTTGGCGGGTGGCCGCCTCGACGAGCCCCTGCTTGCCGGTTTCGGCGTCATGCACAGTGATGCCCTCGCCTTCGAGCGCGCTGCGTACGAAACGGCGAATCTGCTTCTCGTCTTCGATCAGCACGACGGTGATGCTCGGCTCACTCATGAGTGGGTTTGGCTAGCGGATGGAGGTCGGGACCGAGGCTGGCGGCGGCGCTTTCGTCTTCCAGCGTATCAGGCGCGTCGGGTGGTGTGTTGACCGGCAGCGTGAACCAGAAGCGCGCGCCTTCGACGCGGCCGTCCGCCGCCACGCGGTTCGAAGCGCCGATCGCGCCACCGTGCGCGTCGACGATCGCGCGGCAGATCGCGAGCCCGAGACCAATGCCCGGTTTCGCCGATTCCTTCTCGCCGCGCGTGAACTTCTCGAATACACGGGCTTCCATGCCGGCGGGCAAACCGGGGCCGTCGTCATCGACGGTCACGCGCACGAACGGCGCGCCGTCCGTGTCGATCCGTTGCGCGCCGATCGCGAGCGGGGTGCCGGCCGCGGTGTACTTCGCGGCGTTCTCGAACAGATTCGAGAACAGCCGCTCCATCAGCACCGCGTCCAGATGCAGCAGCGGCAAATCGGCAGCCAGCGTGACCCGCACCGGATGGCCCGCCAGCACGCGCTTGCATGCCCGCAATGCGGCGCCGACGGTTTCCTCGAGCAGCGTCCATTGCTGGTTCAGTTGCAGGCTGCCGGCCTGCAGCCGCGCCATGTCGAGCAGATTCGTGACGATGCCGGTCATGCGCAGCGCCTCTTCGTGAATCGCGTCGACGAGTTCGTCACTGCGTTGCGCGGCCGATAGCGTGGCCGGGGGCGAACCGCACGCCGCCGGGGATTGCGCGCCGGGTTGCCGCGCTTGTGCCGATGCGTCAATGGGCAAGTCAGCGGGCACGTCAGCCAGCGCATCAGCCGACGCTTCGGCCGGCGCTTCAGCCGCCGCGCCGCCTCGCGCATCGATACGCGCCGCCGCCTGTGCCTGCCGCGTCTGCGCGAGCATCGACGAAAAGCCGACGATCGTCGTGAGCGGCGTGCGCAGATCATGCGAAATCGCCGATAGCAGCGAGTTACGCAGCCGCTCCGACTCCATATTGACGAGCGCGTCGCGCGCGATATCGACGTAATGCACGCGTTCGAGCGCGAGCGCGATCTGCGCGGCGAACGCGTCCAACATGCGCCGCTGCTCGGGCACGCTCAGCTCGCGCTCGTCGCGCACCGCCACCGCGAGCACGCCGCGCGTGCGCATCGGCGCTTTCAGCGGCAGATACAGCGCGGCAGCGGCAGGTAGCGTGTCGGTGCCGTGGCCGGCCGGCTTCTGCTGATCGTAGACCCACTGGCCGACATCGAGATCGAGCTGCTCGCCTTCGAGTGTGATCGCCGCATCCGGGTCGTCGATCTTCTGTTTGACCCGATCGGCGCTGTCGGGCAGCAGCACCGCCACGCGCGCGCCGAACACCTCGCTCACATGCCGGCTGCCGATGCCGACGATCTGCTCAGTGGTCAGCGCGGCAGCCAGCTCGCGCGCCATTTCATACATCGCGCCGGTGCGCCGCTCGCGGCGTCGCGCGACGCTCGCCTCGCGGCGCAGGCTTGCAGTCAGATGGCTGATCACGAGCGACGTCAGCAGCATGCCGAAGAAGGTCAGCAGGTACTGCGTATCGGACACCGACAGCGACATGCGCGGTGGCACGAAGAAGAAGTCGAACGCGGCGACGCTGAAAAACGACAGCACCACGCCCGGCCCGCGGCCCAGCTTGACCGCGGTGAAAATCACGCCGAGCAGATACAGCATCACGAGGTTGGTCAGATCGATGCGGTCGATCAGCTGGCTCGACAGCAGCGTGATGCCGGTGCCGATCGCGAGCGCGAGCGCGTATGCACGCGGCGGCGAACGGCGCTCGCGGGCCGCGCTCAACGCGTCGCGCCAGGCGTTGGCGGTCGTGTTCAACAGACGCCGTTGCGCGCCGCCGTCGCGCTCGGAAGACACCCCAATTAGCGTGAGATCGAGATCGCCGCTTCTCTCGGCGATGCGCTCGCCCAGCGGCTTGCGCAACCAGCGGCTCATACCGGTGCGCGACGACGCGCCCGCCACCAGCTTCGACACGTTGCGCGCCTGCGCGTAGCCGATCAGCGCGCCCGGCGCGTCGGTGGCCGCGAGAGTCGCGGTTTGCGCGCCGAGTTCGGCGGCCAGCTTCAGCGCGTTCAGCGTGCGTTCGCGGCGCGCATCAGGCAGCCGCTGCAACGCGGGCGTCTCGACATAAACGGCGAGCCAGTCGGCCTTCAGGCTCGCGGCCAGCCGCGCCGCCGAGCGCACCAGCGCCGGCGCCTCGGGACCCGGCCCGACGCAGACCAGCAGCCGCTCGCGCGCCTGCCAGATGCGCTCGATCGAACGGTCGGCACGATACTCGCGCATCTGCGCGTCGACGCGATCGGCGGTGCGGCGCAGCGCGAGCTCGCGCAGCGCGATCAGGTTGCCCTTGCGAAAGAAGTTGCGGACCGCGCGCTCGGCCTGCTGCGCCATGTACACCTTGCCGTCGCGCAGCCGCTCGAGCAGTTCCTCGACCGGCAAGTCGACCAGCGTGACTTCGTCGGCATGATCGAACACGCGGTCCGGTACCGTCTCCCACACGCGAATACCGGTGATGTGTCCGACCACGTCGTTGAGGCTTTCGAGGTGCTGCACGTTGAGCGTCGTGTACACGTCGATGCCCGCGTCGAGCAGTTCGTACACGTCCTGCCAGCGCTTCAGATGGCGCGCGCCCTGCACGTTCGAATGCGCGAGTTCGTCGACCAGAATCAACTGCGGCTTGCGCGCGAGCGCCGCGTCGAGATCGAACTCGCCGAGCTCGCGGCCGCGATACGCGATGTGCGCGAGCGGCAGCACGTCGAGCCCGGCCAGCAGCGCCGCGGTTTCGCCTCGCCCGTGCGTTTCGGCAATGCCGACCAGCACGTCGACGCCGTCATCGCTGCGGCGTCGCGCGGCCTGCAGCATCGCGTAGGTCTTGCCGGCCCCCGCCGACGCGCCGAAGAAAATTTTTAGCCGGCCGCGCAGACGTTTTTGTTCGTCGCGCTGCAGTTTGTCGAGCAGTTCGTCAGGATCGGGGCGGTTCATGCTCAGGGTTTTTCGTGGACGTGCGTGCGGCGGTGTCCGCATGGTGGCACGGCCAGCGCCGGCTCGCAAACGGCAATGCGGCGCCACACGGTCTGATCGTCGTCTCTCAACCGCGCTTCATCTCGTCGAGCGCCAGATTCAGCTTCAGCACGTTCACGCGCGGCTCGCCGAGCACGCCGAACTGCCGCCCGGTCGTATAACGTTCGACCAGCGCCTCGACGTCGTTCGCCGCGAGATGGCGCGCGTTCGCGACGCGCCCGATCTGATAGGCCGCCGCGGCCGGGCTGATCTCCGGATCGAGACCGCTGCCCGAGGACGTCACCAGGTCGACCGGCACCGGCTTCGACATATCGGTGCCAGCCGCCTTCAGCGCGTCGAGGCGGCCCTTGATTTCGTCGAGCAGCGCCGGGTTGGTCGGGCCGAGGTTCGAGCCGCCTGAGCCTTGCGCGTTGTACGGCATTGGGCTCGTCGCCGACAGCCGGCCCCAGAAGTACTGCGGCGCGTCGAACTGCTGGCCGATCAGTTGCGAGCCGACCACCTTGCCGTTCTGCTCGATCAGGCTGCCGTTGGCCTGAGCGTGGAAAGCCGCCTGACCGAACGCGGTCATCACGGCGGGATAAGCGAGTCCGGTGATCGCGGTGAGTACCGCGAAGATCACGATCAGCGGACGGAGCAGGTTTTTCATGATGGGTGAGTCCCTCGGTTGTTCGATTGCGTTGCTGGTTATCGCTGGTTACCGCTGCTTATCGTTGGCTATTGCGGGTTCTCGCTGGCTATGGGTTGCTGTTGCCAG
>NZ_DASXHN010000017.1:0-4480 GCF_036488505.1 Paraburkholderia sp.
AACAAATCAGTTAAAAACTGAAAAGTTACGTCGCTTGCATTTTTTGAGATGGGCCACGTGATAAGCGAAAAGAATCCCGCTTGCGGGAGGGACACATCTGCACACAGCGCGCGCGTTCGGCGACGTCGAGGTCCTCATTGCCGTGACACCATTGGTGACATTTGCTGGAACATTTCAATTCGCCGATAAAAACCGCAGCGACGCCGTTTGCCAAAAAATCCCTAAAATCCGGTTAATAAGGTTCTACAAAAAAGCACCCGTCTCTCGTTTTGCGCGGCACCAAACTGGCTGCCGCGATACGGCTGCGCGTCGAACAATCCGACGAGAAACGGCTCGGCAGCGAGCCGGGATGCGCATTGATACGATGTCTGTTCGCATCACATTTTTCAGCATCGGCTCGCAGGCTGACCTATTGTTTAAACGCGCCGGAAACGCTATAGCGGCACTCTTCTATAAGACAGGCGTTTTCCAAAGAGTCCGGACCTGCTCGCCAAAGCGCACCATTTTTGACATGCAACGAATCGACATCAACTTATCGAGGATGGTGAAAACGTGAAAACAGTCAATCTCTTGAAGGCGCTCGGTGTTGCGGTATGCGTGGCAAGCGCCTCTGGCGCCTACGCGCAGGCTAGCGACGCGATGGCGCCCGCCAACACGGCGGCGGCCCCTGCCGCGAACAGCAAGTCCATGCATCAGGCGGATCGCAAGCTCGGCCACGATGTCCGGCGCGCGCTCGCGCGAGCGCAGGGCTTCAACGTATCCAACGTATTCGTGCGGGCGCGCGGCGGCGCAGTGACGCTGAGCGGTTCTGTGCCTCAGGGCGACATGATCCAGCAGGCCGCGGATGTCGCGAAAGGCGTGCCAGGCGTGACTTCGGTGAACAATCGGATCACGATCGGCGTGCGCTCTGGCGGGGGTGGTGGAAGTTGAGAGCCAGTCAACGGCTGGGTTATTCGCACTTTGCGCAGTTCGAGCACTTCGATTACTGCGCGCGGGAATCCAGTGCGAGTTCCATTTGACTGAAACCGGAAGCGCCGCGCAACACCAGTGCGCGGCGCTTCCGCTGATCTCTGGCGGCAGCGCTCAGCGCCGCACCAGCCCCACGACATAGCGACACACGTCGTCGCCGGCATTGAAGAACTCGCATTCGACCGGCGCGCCAAGCTGCAGGCAATCGCCCGCTTCGAGCTGGTATGTCTGCGCCCCCTCGCGGAAAGTCAGCACCCCTTGTGTGACCCAGATCTGCTGATGCTGAAACGCGAATGCATCCGATGGATAGGGCACCTTCACGCCGGCCGGCAGTTCAATCTCGAGTAGTTCGAGCACGCCGCCGGTCGGCGGTGACACGCGCCGCCGCGTATAGCCAGTTTCGGGATCGTGCCACAGCGCCTGATCAGCGCGGCGCACCAGCCGTTCGCCGGTCTGCTCGGCAAGCGCGAGCAGCGTCGATAGCGTCAGTCCGAATGCCCCCGATAGCCGTCCGAGCACGGTTGCGGTCGGGCTCGCCTCGCCGCGCTCGATCTTGCTGATCATCGCCTTGGACACGCCAGAACGTTCCGCCAGCTCGCTCAGCGACCAGTTGCGCGCCTCGCGTTCGGCCTTCACGCGCGCGGAAATCGCCTGGCTCAGATCGACGGCGGAGGATTCGGACATGGTGGAGGTCGTCTGGGCGAAAGTGGGTACCGCGAAATTATATCGATGCCCCACGGCGGCCGGCACGGGGGTCACAACGCCGATGCCCACCGTCCAACAATGTCTTGCATAGTAATTTTACGTCTACTATATTGAACGACATTCGACGCGGCGGGCTCGTGAATCCGGGTTATTCATCGAGGATCCGTGAATCCATGCGTCGCTCGAATGCCCTTCTCGCCCCTATCAGCCGGAATCCGCCATGCCGAAGGAAATCGTTCTCAACGCGTTCGACATGAACTGCGTAGGCCACATCCAGCAAGGGCTATGGACGCATCCGCGCGACCAGTCCACGCGCTACACCGATCTGCAGTATTGGACCGACTACGCGCGCAAGCTCGAGGCGGGCCTGTTCGACGGCATCTTTTTCGCCGACGTGGCGGGCGTCTACGACGTCTATGGCGGCAACCCCGATGCGGCAATCCGCGGCGCGGTGCAGGTGCCGGTCAACGACCCGACGCTGCTGATTCCGGCGATGGCCGCCGTGACTCGTCATCTGTCGTTCGGCGTCACGTCGAACTTGTCGGTCGAGCAGCCGTATCTGTTCGCGCGGCGCATGTCGACGCTCGATCATCTGACGCGCGGCCGGGTCGGCTGGAACATCGTGACCGGCTATCTGGACAGCGCGTCGCGCGCGATCGGCCTGACCGGCCAGATGGCGCACGACGACCGCTACGATCTCGCCGACGAATATATGGAGCTGGTCTACAAGCTGTGGGAATGCAGCTGGGAAGACGGCGCGGTGCTGCGCGACAGCGCGCGCGGTGTTTATGCGGATGCGTCGAAGGTCCACGTGATCCATCACCACGGCAAGCAGTACCGCGTCGACGCGATGCATCTCGCGGAGCCGTCGCCGCAGCGCACGCCGGTGTTGTATCAGGCGGGCTCGTCGGCGCGCGGCAAGCAGTTCGCGGCGGCACACGCGGAGTGCGTGTTCGTCAATGGCCAGGCAAAGCCCGCGGTCAAGGCGATCGTCGACGATATCCGCGCGCACGCGGTTGCCGGTGGCCGGCGCGCGGACGACATCAAGGTGCTGCTCGGCCAGACCATCATCACCGGCCGAACCGATCGGGAAGCCGTGGAGAAGTACGACGAGTATCGCCGCTACGTGAGCTCGGAGGCGGCGCTCGTGCATGCGGCGGCGTCGCTCGGTATCGACTTCGCGCGCTACGACCTCGACGAGCCGATCGAAACCGGCAAGAGCCAGGCGATCGTGTCGAACGTCGAAGCAATGACGCGCGCGGCCGGCCCGCAATGGACCAAACGCAAGCTGCTCGAACAGATGGTGCTGGGCAGCCGCCAGCAACCGCTCGTCGGTTCGGCCGAAAAGATCGCGAACGAATTGGTTGCGTGGACCGGGGAAACCGGTGTCGACGGCTTCAATCTGTCGCGCACCGTCGTGCCCGAGTGCTTCGATGACTTCATCGAGCTGGTGGTGCCGCTTTTGCAGGAGCGCGGCGCGTACAAGCGCGCGTATCGCGACGGCACGTTGCGGGAAAAGCTGTTCGGCCATGCGCGTCTGCCCGACAGCCACACGGCGGCGCGCTTTCGTTCGCCCGCTTGCGCGGCGGCACCGGCAGGCGGCGTGCAACGCTGATCGACGCGGGCGCTTAGTAAGCACGTTTGATTGCATGCGGTCCGCACGCTCATGCGGCCGCACGCGGATTTTTCAGCAGAGGCACCCATGCTTGACAAGAGCGCGTACCGCGATGCGATGGCCGGCCTTGGCGCGGCCGTCAACATCATCACCAGCGATGGCGAAGCCGGCCTCGCGGGCTGCACCGCATCCGCGGTCTGCGGCGTGAGCGACGAACCGCCGACGTTGCTCGTGTGCATCAATCGCAGCAGCCGCAACAACGCGGCATTCCGCGCGAACGGCAAGCTGTGCGTGAATGTACTGAGCGCGGAGCAACAGGCGCTCGCCGCGCACTTCTCGACCAGCGCGATCGCGCTCGACGAGCGCTTCGCCGCCGCGCAATGGGACTATCTGCAGACGGGCGCGCCGGTGTTGCGGGGCGCGCTCGCATCGCTCGACTGCGAGATCGAATCGATTACCGAAGTCGGCACGCACACGGTGTTCTTCTGCGCGGTCAAAGCGGCCCGCACGCGCGGCGCGGGCGACGCGCTGATCTACTACGGTCGCCGTTATCACTGTGTCGGCGAGCGCTCGGTTCACGCGACGCATAAAACAGCGTCGAGTCAATGCGACGCGCCGGCCCCGGTACGCCAGGTCCGCACCGCTTGAGAGCGGTGGACGTCGTTGCGCTGTCCGCAGTCTGTTTCACCCACTTTCACCCTCCCCGCTAACGGCCGCGATCTGCCCGGATGGAGCAGTCTCGCGGGCTTCGCCAGTTCCCGATCGAGCGTGATACGCTCGCGCGTCGCGCGATCGTCATTCGACGTTGCATTGGACGCATCAATCCGATCGGCGCATCACGCCCGCACGACGCCCGTCATCGGTTTGTCCGCCACGGTGCGGCCAAATAGCGCGCTCGCGGTGCGCTCGGGATCGAGCCCGAGGCTTTCACTCGCGGTACCGGCGATCAGCGCGTCCAGCGAAGCGGTCGGCCTCAGGTCGCGCGCCTGATAGAGCTGATGCGGCGCGAGGCCCGGCCAATCCGCGATTACGCGTCCGCCCCGCACTGATCCGCCGAGTACCATCGCGACCGAGCCGGTGCCGTGATCGGTGCCGCCTGTGCCGTTCGCGGCCGCGGTCCGGCCGAACTCCGTCGCGACCAGCACCGTGGTGTTGCTCCACGACGCTCCCATGCCGTCTTTGAACGCGGCG
>NZ_DASXHN010000018.1:0-1969 GCF_036488505.1 Paraburkholderia sp.
TTTTTCCAACAAACGACACATTTCGCCAAAATTGCGCTTAGACTATTTCACGTCTGCAAAACGATGCGAACGTGGCAGCAGCACTTAAAGAATTCGAATGGAGGAAAACGTGATCAACGGAAGTGACCCGATTTTGCTGACCCCTGGCCCGCTGACGACATCGCCTGCAACTCGTCAGGCCATGCTGCGCGACTGGGGATCCTGGGACGCGGCTTTCAACCGGATGACAGGCGAAATCTGCCGCGATCTGCTTGCGATCGTGTCCGGTCAAAAAGATTTTGTGTGCATCCCCATGCAAGGCAGCGGCACGTTTTCCGTGGAAGCCGCGCTGGGTTCGCTCGTGCCGCGCGATGCCGTGGTGCTGGTGCCGAACAACGGCGCGTACTGCACACGCTTACTGAAAATCCTGGAGCGGCTGGGCGTGGCCTCGCTCGAGCTCAAGTTCCGCGATGACGAGCCGGCCAGCGTCGCACGGATCGAAGAAATGTTTCGGCGCGAGCCGCGTATCACGCACGTGGCGCAGGTGCATCTGGAAACGAGCGCGGGTCTGCTGAACCCGCTCGACGACATTGCAGCGCTGTGCAAACAACATGGCAAGAGCCTGATCGTCGACGCCATGAGTTCGTTCGGCGCATTGCCTATCGATGTATCGAAGGGGGGTATCGACGCGGTGATTTCCGCCAGCGGCAAGTGTCTCGAGGGCGTGCCGGGAATGGGATTCGTGATCGTGCGGCGCGCGTTACTGGAAGCGTCGGCGGGCATTTCGCGCTCGCTCGCGCTCGATCTCCACGATCAATACAGCTACATGGCGAAGACCACGCAATGGCGCTTCACGCCGCCTACGCATGTGGTCGCCGCGTTGCGCGCAGCGCTCGATCAGTTCATCGCGGAAGGGGGGCAGCCGGCGCGTGGCGCGCGTTATCGCCGCAATTGCGCGGCGTTGATCGAAGGCATGGCGTCGCATGGCTTCAAGCCGTTTCTCGATGCCGCGGTGCAGGCGCCGGTGATCGTCACGTTCCATGCACCGCGCGATCCGGCCTACGATTTCAAGCGCTTTTACGAAGCCGTCCGCGATGCGGGTTATGTGCTCTATCCGGGCAAGCTGACGGAAGTGGAGACGTTCCGCGTGGGTTGCATCGGGGCAATCGATGCAAACGAAATGCATAACGCGGTAGCTGCAATCGGGCGGGCGCTAAGTACGCTGCAAGTGCGTCTGGCAGCGTGACGGCAGCATGGCACTCAGGCGATCACCAGTTCCGGTCCGCGTGCGGCGATGGCGCGGCGCATCGCCTTGTCGGGCGCGACTTCAGTGATCAGATAACGCGCTTTATCGAAGTCGCGGATACGCACGGGCGTGACGTTGCCGAACTTCGAGTTGTCCGCAACGATAACCGCCGCTCCCGCCGCCAGGATCATGCGGCTGCGCACCTCGGCAGCGAGGCGCGAGTAGTCGGTCAGGAACCCGTCCGGCGTGATCGCGCCCGCGCCGACGAACGCGAAGTCCACGTGATATTGCGAAAGTTGCTGCACGGTATCGAGGCCGAATACGGCGTCTTCGTGGTCGGAGAGCTCGCCGCCGAACAGCGTGACCTTGTTGTCGTTGTGGCGGCCGAGCAGCAGCGCGATGCGCCAGTCGTTGGTGTAGACCATCAACCGGTGCCGGTCGCCGAGTGCACGCGCGACGGCTTGTGTCGTGCTGCCCGAGTCGATGATCACCGACGCGCCGTCGGGTACGAGTTGCGCGGCACGCTCGCCGATCGCGCGCTTGGCCACGGCGTTCGCCGCTTCGCGGACGTCGAGGTCGGGCTCGCGGCGATCGTTGGACAACGCACCGCCGTGGGTGGTCGAGATCAGGCCGCGTTCGGCGAGAGCGTTGAGGTCGCGCCGGATTGTCTCGCGCGACACGTCGAGCGCGCGCACGAGTTCGGCGACCGACAACGCGCCGTTCTTCGACAACTCCGACAGGATG
>NZ_DASXHN010000033.1:0-10171 GCF_036488505.1 Paraburkholderia sp.
AATAAACAAGGGCTAGCGAAGCCCACTCATAGATCTGGAAAGTCCATCATGCAACGTCGCTTTATTCTCAAGCTCGCTGCCGCGCTCGGCGCGGCTTCGCTGTTCGCCACCACCGCGGCGCGCGCCGAAGACACGATCAAGGTCGGCGTCACTGCCGGCCCGCACGCTCAAATCATGGACGTCGTGAAGACGGTCGCGGCGAACAACGGTCTGAACATCAAGATCATCGAATTTTCCGATTACGTGCAGCCGAATGCGGCGCTCGCCGGCGGCGATCTGGACGCGAACAGCTACCAGCACAAGCCGTATCTCGACGCGCAGATCAAGGACCGCGGCTACAAGCTGATCGATATCGCGGAGACGGTCACCTACCCGATGGGCATTTATTCGAAGAAAGTGAAGACGCTCGCCGACCTGCAGCCGGGCGCGAAGATCGCGGTGCCGAACGATCCGACCAACGGCGGCCGCGCGCTTTTGCTGCTGCAGAAGCAGGGCCTGCTGAAGCTTCGCGCCGATGCGGGATTGAAGGCGACACGGCTCGACATCGTCGAGAACCCGCGAAAACTGAAGATCGTCGAACTCGACGCCGCACAGATTCCGCGCTCGCTCGGTGATGTCGACGCCGCCGCGATCAACACCAACTTCGCGATGGAAGCGGGGCTGAAGCCGAAGCAGGATGCAATCGCGATCGAAGATCCGAAGGGCCCGTACGTGAACGTCATCGCGATCCGTGAGGCCGACAGGAACAAGCCGTGGGTCGCAAAGCTCGTCGCGGCTTACCACTCTTCGCAAGTGAAGCAGTTCGTCGACAGCAAATTCGGCGGCTCGGTGATCACCGCCTGGTAATCCCCGCAGCGGACCGTGCGCGTCGCAAAACAACATGACGGCAAGCGAACCGCAGGTCTCAGTTGAAACCCGGGGTTGTTTCCCGGGTTTTTTCGAGATTAAAATAGAACGATCGTTCGATATTGCCGTCACGCCGCAGGGGAGCGATATCCTTCTACTCAAGCACCCGCGACAGGCTGCCGGCAGGGCAGTCGCTATAATGTTCGTTGGGTTGACGTATTCGTAACTTTGGAGCGTGTGCATGAAAATTCTGGTGCCGGTGAAGAGAGTGGTCGACTACAACGTGAAGGTCCGCGTGAAATCGGACGGCACGGGCGTCGACATCGCGAACGTGAAAATGTCGATGAATCCGTTCGACGAAATCGCTGTGGAAGAAGCCGTGCGTCTGCGCGAAGCGGGCGTCGCGACCGAGGTGATCGCGGTGTCGGCCGGTGTCACGCAGGCGCAGGAAACGCTGCGCACCGCGCTTGCGATCGGCGCGGACCGCGCGATCCTGATCGAATCGAGCGAAGAGTTGCAGCCGCTCGCGGTGGCGAAATTGCTGAAGGCACTGGTCGACAAAGAACAGCCGCAACTGGTGATCCTCGGCAAACAGGCGATCGACGACGACTCCAACCAGACCGGCCAGATGCTTGCCGCACTCGCGAATCTGCCGCAGGCAACGTTCGCATCGAAAGTGACGGTTGCCGACGGTAAGGCGACTGTCGCGCGCGAGGTCGACGGTGGCGCGGAAACGCTGTCGCTGACGCTGCCGGCCGTGATCACGACCGATTTGCGCCTGAACGAGCCGCGCTATGTGACGCTGCCGAACATCATGAAGGCGAAGAAAAAGCCGCTGGAAACCATCAAGCCCGACGATCTCGGCGTCGATGTCACCCCGCGTCTGAAGACGCTGAAAGTGGCCGAGCCGCCGAAGCGCTCTGCCGGCGTGAAGGTGCCGGACGTGAAGACGCTGGTCGACAAGCTGAAGACCGAAGCGAAGGTGCTTTAAGTAGAACGCGGAGACAGATCAAATGACGAACCTCGTAACTCTCGTAATAGCAGAACACGACAATCAGTCGATCAAGGCCGCGACGCTGAACACGATCGCAGCGGCACAGAAGATTGGCGGTGATATTCACGTGCTGGTCGCCGGTCACAATGCGCAGGCCGCGGCCGATGCGGCGGCGAAGATCGCTGGCGTGAGCAAGGTGCTGCTGGCCGACGCGCCGCAACTGGCTGAAGGCCTCGCGGAAAACGTCGAGGCGACCGTGCTGAACATCGCGAAAAACTACTCGCACATCCTCGCGCCGGCCACCGCCTACGGCAAGAACATCGCACCGCGTATCGCGGCGAAGCTCGACGTCGCGCAGATCAGCGACATCACCGCGGTGGATGGCGCGGATACGTTCGAGCGTCCGATCTACGCGGGCAACGCAATCGCGACCGTCCAATCGCAGGACCCGATCAAGGTGATCACCGTGCGTTCGACGGGCTTCGACGCAGTCGCGGCCGAAGGCGGCAGCGCGGCGCTGGAGAAGATCGAAGCCGCGGCCGATGCGGGCATCTCGCAGTTCGTGAGCCGTGAAGTGACGAAGCTCGACCGTCCGGAACTGACGAGCGCGAAGATCATCGTGTCGGGTGGCCGCGGTCTGGGCAACGGCGAGAACTACACGAAGGTGCTGGAGCCGCTGGCCGACAAGCTCGGCGCGGCGCTCGGCGCATCGCGCGCGGCTGTCGACGCGGGCTTCGTGCCGAACGACTACCAGGTCGGGCAGACCGGCAAGATCGTCGCGCCGCAACTGTATGTCGCGGTCGGTATCTCGGGTGCGATCCAGCATCTGGCCGGGATGAAAGACTCGAAGGTGATCGTCGCGATCAATAAGGATCCGGAAGCGCCGATTTTCAGCGTCGCCGATTACGGCCTGGTCGGCGATCTGTTTACCGTCGTGCCCGAACTCGTGAATGAACTCGGCTAAGCGCCGCGGCGCTGGCGACCCGCGGCAATCTGGGGTCGGCCGCTGAAAGCAGGCGAAGGGCGCAGGACCGACCAAGTCCGGCGCCCTTTTTTCATATCAACGGAGGAGAACCGACATGAGCTATACGGCGCCCATCAACGACATGCTGTTCGTGATGAAAGAACTGGCCGGACTCGAAGAGATCGCGAATTTGCCCGGCTTCGAAGACGCGAACCTCGACACCGCGCAGGCCGTGCTCGAAGAATCGGCGAAGCTGTGCGGCGAAGTGCTTGCGCCGCTGAACGTCGAAGGCGACCGCAATCCGAGCAGCTGGAAGGATGGCGTCGTCACCGCGACGCCGGGTTTTCGCGACGCGTTTCGTCAGTTTGCAGCCGGCGGCTGGCAGGGCGTCCAGCATCCGCTCGACTATGAAGGGCAGGGTCTGCCGAAGCTGATTGCTACACCATGCGTCGAAATGCTGAATGCGTCGAACCTGTCGTTTGCGCTGTGCCCGCTGCTGACCGACGGTGCGATCGAAGCGCTGCTGACCGCCGGCACCGAGTCGCAGAAACAGACCTTCGTGCCGAAGCTGATCTCCGGCGAATGGACTGGCACGATGAATCTGACCGAGCCTCAGGCCGGCTCCGATCTCTCGCTCGTGCGCACGCGCGCCCAGCCGCAGTCCGATGGATCGTTCAAGCTGTTCGGCACGAAGATCTTCATCACGTGGGGCGAGCATGATATGGCGAACAACATCGTGCATCTGGTGCTCGCGCGCACGCCGGATGCGCCTGAAGGCGTGAAGGGCATTTCGCTCTTTCTCGTGCCAAAGTTTCTCGTCAATGACGATGGTTCGCTGGGCGAGCGTAACGATGTCCATTGCGTGTCGATCGAGCACAAGCTCGGTATCAAGGCGAGCCCCACCGCGGTGCTGCAATTCGGCGATCACGGCGGCGCGATCGGCGAACTGATCGGCGAAGAAAATCGCGGCCTCGAATACATGTTCATCATGATGAACGCCGCGCGTTTCGCGGTCGGCATGCAGGGTGTCGCCGTGTCGGACCGCGCGTACCAGAAGGCGGTCGCGTATGCGAGGGAACGCGTGCAGAGCCGCCCCGTCGATGGCTCCGCGAAGCAACCGGTCGCGATCATCCAGCACCCGGACGTGCGCCGCATGCTGGCGACGATGCGCAGTCTCACCGAGGCGTCGCGCGCGCTCGCGTATGTCGCGGCTTCTCATTGCGACCTCGCGCATCGTCACCCGGACGACGCGGTGCGCGCCACGCATCAGGCGATCTACGAATTCCTGGTGCCGATCGTGAAAGGCTGGAGTACAGAACTATCGATCGAGGTCGCGAGCCTCGGCGTGCAGGTGCATGGCGGCATGGGTTTTATCGAGGAAACCGGCGCCGCGCAGTACTACCGCGACGCGCGCATTCTGCCGATCTATGAAGGCACGACTGCGATCCAGGCCAATGATCTGATCGGCCGCAAGACGTTGCGCGACGGCGGCAAGGTCGCGAAGGAACTGCTCGCCGGTATCGCGCAGACGCTCGAGACGCTCGACGCGCGCGAGGGTGCGGCCTTCGCGTCGATGAAGACGCAGCTTGCGCACGGGCATCGCGCTATGAGCGCCGTGGTCGATTTCATCGTTGCGAATGCGAAGGGCGATCCCAATGCGGTGTTCGCCGGCAGCGTACCGTATCTGAAGCTCGCCGGTATCGTGCTTGGCGGCTGGCAGATGGCGCGCGCATTGCTCGCCGCTGCGGCCAGGCGCGATCAAGCCCCGGCGTTCTACGGCGCCAAGATCGCGACCGCCCAGTTCTACGCGGAGCACATGCTGCCGCAGGCGGGCGCGCTGGAAGTGGCGATCGTCAACGCGAAGGGCGACGAGGGCGTGCTGGCTTTATCCGAAGATCAGTTTTGACACGCCGGTCGCGGCGGGTGTCTTTGGACGTGAAATGAAAACGGCGCCTTGCGAGGCGCCGTTTGTTCTTTGCTTGGTCGTCACCGCATGCGCGACGACTGGCAGCTAAAGGTCATTCATGCATAAGCAGGCCGATGGTCGGCCGCCGTTTCGCCGAGATAGCGATGCACCGACAGGTCGTCCGCGCGGATTGCCGGCTGCTTGCCCGACATCACGTCCGCGAGCAGTTGGCCGGAGCCACACGACATCGTCCAGCCGAGCGTGCCGTGGCCGGTGTTCAGGTACAGGTTCGGCACCCGCGTGCGGCCGACGATCGGCGTGCCGTCCGGGGTCATCGGCCGCAGACCGGTCCAGAAGGTCGCCTTCGACGTGTCCCCACCGCCGGGGAACAGGTCGTTCACGCACAGTTCGAGCGTCTCGCGGCGGGCGTGGCGCAATGATTTGTCGAAGCCGACGATTTCGGCCATCCCACCCACGCGAATCCGGTCGTCGAAGCGTGTGATCGCAATCTTGAAGGTTTCATCGAGCACGGTCGACACCGGTGCGGCCGCTGCATCGACGACGGGCGCGGTGATCGAATAGCCTTTCAGCGGGTAGACCGGAATCTTGACGATGCCGTCGAGCAAGCGCGTCGAGTACGAGCCGAGCGCGACGACGAACGAATCCGCGCGCACCAGTTCATTGCCGCACTGCACGCCGGCGATGCGATCGCCTGCCATCGCGAGCGCGTCGATCGACGTGTTGTAGCGAAACTTGACGCCGAGTTCTTCGGCGAGCGCCGCGAGCCGCGTCGTGAACATCTGGCAGTCGCCGGTTTCGTCGCCAGGCAGACGCAGGCCGCCGGTCAGCTTGTGCGAAACGGCGGCGAGCGCCGGTTCGGCTTCCGCGAGTTGGTCCGCCGACAGCAGTTCGTACCGCACATTTGCTTCCTGCAGCACGGCGATGTCTTTGGCGGCGCCATCGAACTGCTGCTGGGTGCGGAACACCTGCAACGTGCCGCCGGTGCGGCCTTCGTATTGGATGCCGGTTTCGGCGCGCAGTGCTTGCAGACAATCGCGGCTGTATTCGGCAAGCCGCACCATGAGGCCTTTGTTCACCGCATAGCGCGAGGCGGTGCAGTTCTGCAGCATCTGCCACATCCATTGCAGCTGAAACGTCGTGCCATCCAGACGGACGGCGAGCGGCGCATGCTTCCGGAACATCCACTTGACGGCCTTCAGCGGCACACCCGGCGCGGCCCACGGCGACGCGTAGCCCGGCGAGATCTGCCCCGCGTTGGCAAAGCTCGTCTCGAGCGCCGGGCCGGCCTCGCGATCGATGACGGTCACTTCGTGACCGGCGCGCGCGAGGTAATACGCGCTCGTCACGCCAACGACGCCACTGCCCAATACGACGACTCGCATAGCTGCTCCAAGTGTTCGGAAAGTTGTCAGGCGGAGCCGCTCGCGATTCAATTCCGTCGCATCGCGTTCAGCGAGATGCAACTGTAGTGATAGGCGGCTTACCCAGTGGTAACCGCTATACTATTAACAGTCAGGCAGGTTTTGTTATCGTATTTTCATAACTTTTAGAAAAAACACTATGCGTACCCAGCGCCAGCCCGTGCGGGCCCTCGACAAGCTGGATCACAAGATCCTGCGGCTGCTGCAACAGGACGGCCGGATGGCGATGAAGGACCTCGCGGAGCAGGTCGGGCTCTCGGTGACGCCTTGCATCGAGCGCGTCAAGCGGATGGAACGCGACGGCGTGATCACCGGCTATTACGCGCGCGTGAACCCGGCTGAGCTGGGCGCGGCGCTGCTGGTGTTCGTGGAGATCACGCTCGACCACAAAAGCGGCAACATGTTCGATCAGTTCCGCCGCGAGGTGCAGAAGATCCCGCAGGTGCTCGAATGCCACCTGGTGTCCGGCGACTTCGACTATCTGATCAAGGCGCGTATCGGCGAAATGGCCGACTACCGCAAGCTGCTCGGCGACATCCTGCTGCAACTGCCGGGCGCGGTGCAGTCGAAGAGCTACGTGGTGATGGAGGAGATCAAGGAGACGTTGACCATCCCGGTGGGCGAATAACGGGACTGAATGGCTTCGGTGGCACGTTGGGGGCGGGCTTGTCTTGGACCAAGCGAAGGGCTCGACAAACGGCGTAAACACTGTATATTTATACAGGTGTTTGGCGCCTTTTTGTTTTCCGTTTCCTGTTCTCGCGTGCTCCCACCGTGGATGATCCCGACTACTCTGCCGTTCCAGAATTTCCGATTGCGCCGCCCGCGCCTCGCAAGGGGCGCGGGGCGGTCACGAATCTGCAAGGCCGCTATGAAGTCGACCAGCGCGAAGCGGTCGACGACGGCTGGCAGGCCGCCGACGAAGACGGCGAGCCGAAGGTCTTGCGCACGCAGGTGTTCGAGGAGCGCGCGAAGACGATACTCACGCGCAATGCGTCGCCGGATATCCCGTTCAGCGTGTCGCTCAATCCGTATCGCGGCTGCGAGCATGGCTGTATCTATTGCTTCGCGCGGCCCACGCACAGCTACCTGGGGCTGTCGCCGGGGCTCGACTTCGAAAGCCGCATCTACGCGAAGATCAACGCGCCGGAGTTGCTGGAGAGGGAGCTATCGAAGAAATCGTACGTTCCCGAACCGATTGCGCTGGGCGTTGCCACCGACGCATGGCAGCCGGCTGAACGCGACCTGCGCCTCACGCGGCGCGTGATCGAGGTGCTCAGCGAACGCAATCAGCCGTTCGCGGCCATCACCAAGTCGTCGCTGATCGAGCGCGACCTCGATCTGCTGGCGCCAATGGCCGCGCGCGGGCAATTCATGGCCGCCATCACGATCACCACGCTCGACGCCGACATTGCGCGCACGCTCGAACCGCGCGCGGCTACGCCGTCGCGCCGCCTGCGCGCGATCCGCACGCTGAGCGAAGCGGGCATTCCGGTCGGCGTCAGCATTGCGCCGGTGATCCCGTTCGTCACCGAACCGGATCTTGAGCGCGTGCTCGAAGCGTGCGCGGAGGCTGGCGCGAGCAACGCGAGCTACATCGTATTGCGGCTGCCGTGGGAAGTCGCGCCGCTGTTCAAGGACTGGCTCACCGCGCACTTTCCGGACCGGGCTGAACGCGTGATGAGCCGTGTGCGCGATATGCGCGGCGGCAAGGACTACGACTCGTCGTTCTCGACCCGTATGAAAGGAGAGGGCTTATGGGCGGACCTTCTCAAGCAGCGCTTTCACAAGGCCGTGCGCCGTTTGGGGCTGAATCAGCGCGACCGCGGGATTCTCGATATGTCGCATTTTCGCCGGATGGAGCGATCGAGCGGGGCGGCGCCGGCATCGGCGCCCTCGCGCGACAGCCCGCAGCTGAGGCTTTTCTAGCGCCTGTCACGCGCATCGCGTCTCGCGGGCGCGTTATTGGGAGATCGCTTTGGCCGCTTCCACCTGGCTCTCGAAGTAGGTCTGGAAGGCGATCGCAAGACCGGTCATCAAAAGGAATGCGCCGAACAGCAGTGAAAAGATCACGACGAAGATCACCGCCCAGCCGGAGCGGCTTTTGCGCGGCGTGTGGGCGTTGAATTGCGTGTCCCATTTGTCGTCTGGGCGCAGTCCGTAGACGAGCGCCGCGAGGAACGCGGCGAACAGCGACACCGCGCCGATGGAAGCGAGTACCCAACCCGGTATCGATGCCCGTTCGGTGGCCACGAGCAGCATCACGCCGGGAATACCGATCAGCGTGCCGAGCAGATGTGCCCAGCCGTAGATGTCCCGCTTGCCATACAGATAAAAGCGGTGGGCGCCGAGGCTGCCAAAGAGGAACGCCAGCGCGGCGGTAATCGTCTTGGATCTGAAGCGCGGGGAGGTCGAGGCAGCGGTGGACATAAACGCGTCGGTAGGGTAGTGACAGGCGGTCGAAAAGAAGCGTCGCGCGGCGTAGCGCGGGCCGACGCGCATTCTACGCTCGCGCACCTCGGGTGGTCATATTGCGTGTCGCTGCGGCAGCTTACGCGTGGCGCCGGGAGGGGCGCGGGCCGGGCGTTGTGAGCCATTGCCGTCGGCTACATCCGGTTTGAGGTGAAGGACTTTCTGTTGCCCGGCTTCAAGTGCAGCGGTTCTCGTTGGGGACACTGCCCCGCCGGCATCATCGCTTGCCGATGTATCAAGGCGCCGAATACGTGACGCGATAGATCGCGCCAGCGTAATCGTCGCTGATCAGCAGCGATCCATCGGGTAACGGCAGCACGTCGGCCGGACGCCCCCAGGCTGCGTCGCCGGGTTGCAGCCAGCCTTCGGCGAACACTTGCTGGCGGGCGTGGCCGCCGTCCGGATCGACGATCACACGCACGACGCGATAGCCAACCTTTTTGCTGCGGTTCCATGAGCCGTGTTCCGCGATGAAGACGTTGTTACGGTAGTCCGCGGGAAACATCGGTCCGTCGTAAAAGCGCATGCCGAGCGCCGCCACGTGTGCGCCCAGTTTGGCGACAGGCGCTGTGAACGCGCTGCACGGGTGGCCTTCGCCGAGTTCGGGGTCGGCTATGTCGCCGCCGTGGCAGTAGGGAAAACCGAAGTCCATCCCGGCACGGGGCGCGCGATTGAGCTTGTCGCTCGGAATATCGTCGCCGAGAAGGTCGCGGCCGTTGTCGGTGAACCATAGTTCGTGCGTGACCGGATGCCACGCGAAGCCCACCGTATTGCGTATGCCGCGCGCGACCACTTCATAGTGGCTGCCGTCCGGGTCCATCCGGCCAATCAGCGCAAACCGGTTCCGGTCCCGTTCACAGACGTTGCACGGCGCCCCCTGCGGCACGTAGAGCTTGCCGTCCGGTCCGAACCCAATGAATTTCCAGCCGTGGTGTGTTTCCGTAGGTAACTGGTCGGTGACCACGACCGGCTTCGGCGGATCGTTCAGATGGGAATCGATAGCATCGAAGCGCTCGATTTTCGACACGGCGGACACATACAGCGCGCCGTCGTGCCACGTCACGCCCGCCGGCATTTGCAGGCCGGAGGCGATCACATGGCGGCCGGCCACGCGGCCGTCGTGCAACTGGAGCGCATAGACACGCCCGTCGAGACTGCCCACATAAAGGATGCCTTGTGGAGAAAGGGCCATTGCACGCGCGCTCGGCACGTCGTCAGACAGCACTTCAATATGAAAGCCCGACGGAAGCCTGATTTTCTTGATGGGTAACGCGGCAGTTGCTGACAGCGCGTGCGCGGCCATGATGATGGCGGGCATGACACGCACGATCCGGCTTCGAGCCGCGCGGGCAAACCGGGCGACGTGCATCGAAAAAACAAAAAGGTCAGGCAGAAACCGAGTGGGCCGCAGACGTTTCACGGGCGCTCCTCCAGGTGATCCGGGCAACGGCGGGGCGCTCGAGTGGCTTTTCGAGCCGGTGGCCACCGCCGGCGCAACCCGCCTCGCTCAGTTTATCCCGGTAAGTGTTTGTTATGGCGTCGGTTTC
>NZ_DASXHN010000044.1:0-15602 GCF_036488505.1 Paraburkholderia sp.
CGATCTTCTCGCCCATCATCGTGTCGTTGACGTCCGCATGGGCGTCGACGTGGATCAGCCCGACCTTGCCGTGCTTGCGATGGATTGCGCGCAGGATGGGCAACGCGATCGTGTGATCGCCACCGAGCGTAATCGGCGTTGCGCCGTGCCCGAGGATTGCGTCGTACGCGGTTTCGATGCGCGCGATCGAATCGAGCAGGTTGTACGGATTGATCGCGACGTCGCCGATATCGGCCACGCGCAGCGAATCGAACGGCGCGGCGCGCGTCGCCATGTTGTACGGCCGCAGCAGCACCGACTCGCTGCGAATCTGGCGCGGCCCGAACCGCGCGCCGGTGCGGTTCGACGTACCGAGATCGAACGGCACGCCGACAAAGCACGCATCGAGGCCTGCAGCCGACGCAACGTTCGGCAACCGCATCATCGTCGCGATGCCTCCGCAGCGCGGCATCTCGTTTCCGCCCATCGGTTGAAAATAGCCGTCAGACATGTTCAGCCTCCGTGTCCATTCAGATCTACCCCTCGCCTGTGCCACCCGCGTCAACGGGTGCGGCGCGGGTGAGTCGCTTTACGCCGCGACAGCGACGCTCTCGTTGATCGCGGCTTCGAGAATCGCGATCGCTTCGTCGAATACGGCGTCCGGGATCGTCAGCGGGAACAGCAAGCGCACCACGTTCGAATAGAGGCCGCACACCAGCAACAGCAAGCCGCGTTCGAGCGCGCGCGCCTGCACCCTTGTCGCGAAGCCGGCGTCCGGCCCGCAGCCGTCCGCGTTGCAGAACTCGACGGCCACCATCGCACCGGGCCCGCGCACTTCGGCAATCTGCGGTATTTCGCGCTGCAGCGCGACGAGTTTGGCCTTGACCCGGTCGCCGAGAACCGTGGCCCGCTCGCATAGCTGCTCCTCGTCGATGATGTCGAGTACCGCATGCGCGGCGGCCAGCGCGAGCGGATTGCCGGCGTAGGTGCCGCCGAGCCCGCCGGGGGCCGCCGCATCCATCACGTCGGCGCGGCCGACCACGCCCGACAGCGGCATGCCGCCCGCGAGGCTTTTCGCCATCGTCATCAGGTCGGGCGCCACGTCGTAGTGATGCATCGCGAACAGCTTGCCGGTGCGCGCAAAACCGGTCTGCACTTCATCGGCGATCAGCAGGATGCCGTGTGCGTCGCACAGCGTGCGCAACCCCCGCACGAACTCGACCGGTGCCTGATAGAAGCCGCCTTCGCCCTGAACCGGTTCGAAGATGATCGCGGCCACACGCTTTGGATCGATGTCGGCCTTGAACAGATGGTCGATGTACTTCAGCGAATCGGCGGTGCTCACGCCATGCAACGGATTCGGGAATGGCGCATGAAACACGTCCGGCGGGAACGGGCCGAAGCCCGTCTTGTATGGCGCGACCTTGCCGGTCAGCGCCATGCCCATCAGCGTGCGGCCGTGGAAGCCGCCGGTGAACGCTATCACGCCCGCACGGCCGGTCGCGGCACGGGCGATCTTGATCGCGTTTTCGACGGCTTCGGCGCCGGTCGTGAAGAACGCGGTCTTCTTCGGATAGTCGCCCGGCGCGCGCTGGTTGATCTTTTCGGCCAACTCAACGTACGACGCATACGGGACGATCTGATACGCGGTGTGCGTAAAACGATCGAGCTGGTCGCGAATCGCGGCGACGATCTTCGGATGACGATGGCCCGTGTTGCACACCGCAATGCCGGCGGCGAAGTCGATAAAACGGCGGCCTTCGATATCCCACAGCTCGGCGTTTTCAGCGCGCGCTGCGTAGAAATCGCACATGACCCCGACACCGCGCGGCGTCGCGGCGTCCCTGCGGCTTTTCAGCTCGGCATTGTTCATCGACATCCCCTTCGCTCACGACCCTGGACGGACGCCGCGCGCAAGGCGCGGTACATGCAGCGACTATAAAGAGATTTGGCACTTGGATTCAGAGCCATTTTGGTAAAAATGTAGGAGCCAATCAGGCGCACGGGTGTGCTGCAGTGCGGGCGGCGGTATGGGCTGGAGATCGAGGAATGCGACGACCGCCTGGCAGCTACCCACGCATCGTGATTAAGGCCCATTGAGTGCAAACGAGCGCCACCGACAACGCACCGTCCAGGCAACCTCAACGAGAAAAAAGAAAAAACAAAAAGAAAAAGAAAAACGAAGGAGCAAGGAGGCAGAAAGAAAAGGAAGAAGGAAAGAATCCAGCGATGGCTTTTGAGCAAAGCGACGGTGCGCGCAGCGCCGCCGGAAGAATGACTGCTTTGTCACTACCGTTGAATGTGCGGGAGCACCGATTCCAGATGCACCATTGCCGACGGTGAACCGAGGTGCCCACTTAAGAGCTTACGGTGTGAAGCTGCTTTCTTGCCAACTTTCTTTGCAGCCGCAAAGAAGGTTCCGCCCCGCACAGGGGCAACACTAATAGACTAAAAGCAAAACACAAAAAGGCCAGGAATAAGAAACAGAGAAAAGAGAGAAGCCAAAAAAGCATTCAAAACTTATGCTTCACAATAAGCGTAGCCCCCGTATCATGCGAATGCAAAACGGCAACTCTCGCCGTCCCGGTAAAAACCCAATCATCGACAATCAACGAAAGCCGCCTCTGCGGCGAGGCTCCAATCGACAAAGCAGACGTATTCATCTGCACGATAGACAATTGCGGCCCGCTAGCCGGCCTAAATTGAAGTGGATTCGCATCGGGCCGAGAGCCAGCCGTAGGCACAGGGACAGCCGCAGACACAGCGCCACCCAAACCATCCCCGTCCAGCGCAGCGGGCAGCGCTCTATACCGTATATCTGTCGTCAACCCAGAACTATAAAAATTCTGAAGCTGCCCATAAAACGGCTTGCCCTGATCCGCCTGATACTCCATCGCATAACGCTGCTGCTGAAAATACCGCCGGGGCTCGGGAATCGGCGGCACCGCTTCAACAGGCGCGGGCGCGATATTGGCGACCACCATCGTCTGGGGCGAGTCGCTAGCGAGCCCGCCCGCCCACGCGGCGCCACTCAGCGCGAAAAGTACCGCACCGACAATCCTTTCGTTCGGGCACGTCATGAGCATGCCTCCAATGAAGGAACTCAAACGTCACATGACTAACCGTTCCGACCGCGCACACCGCTATTGCCACCAATTGCATTCACCCATTGTAGTCAGTCATTCGCATACCGAAAGCCCGATATGCGAGCGACGTCGCGTCCACACACGTGCACTCGGGCTTTCCCTGGCCACGCTCGTATTGAATTTCGGAATGCCCGATAGATAACGCTTCCTGGAAGCATTATCAGCAGCACAAGACCGGCAAAAGCGACTGCAAGAAAACACTTGATAGCCGCGACGCCGGCAAGTCTTGCAACCCGCGCGGGTCGCTCGCGCGTGTGCCCGTCGATTGCTATCGACAACCGTTGCGCTGTCAACGTCTCGAAGATTTATTCGACTCGCGGTGAACGCTCAGTCGATATCGGCGCGATCCGCCGAAAGACCGTGCGGATGCGCTGACGGCCCGCGCGTGACCACGCCCAAACCGCGTCAGGCATAAATCGCGCGGCCAGCAGCAGCAGCGCGAGCAGCGCGGGAGACCAGCGCCAGTCGGTCGGCACCGGTTCGCGATGAGCGAAGCGCAGATCCAGCAGCGCATCGCTCAATGAAGCCGAGCTCAACAGGCGTCGATATGCAAGACCGGTTTGCCCGGCCACTGACTCCAGGTACTGACCTCGCAATTCGGAAAGCTCCTCGTGCGTGTCCCCCTGCGCGGTCGATCCCGGCGGAGTCGGCACCTGGATCACGTCGTCGGCCTGCCAGTAGCCGATCCGGTTGCCGCTCGCATCGCTCTTCGGGATCGCCGCTGGCTGATCGCCGCCCACGCCGATCAGCCAGCCCTTGATACGCGCGGCGTTGATGCCGGGCATCAACTCGCGCGACGTCGACACGGGCGGCGCCTCCTGACCATCGGTGACGAATACGATTGCCGCGCCGTCGCCGAGGTCCTGCGCGACGCGCACCGCCGAGTACACCCCGCCTTCGGCGATTCGGCTCCAGTTGGTCCAGCGCATCCGTCCGTCGATACCATCGAGCGACACCAGCAATGCGTCGTAGTTGCCGCACACTTCGACGGGCGGCAGCAACAGCAGCGTGCGTTGCCCGGTGAACACGCTCCAGCCCACCTTCGAGCCGCACGGCAAGCGCCCGAGCGCGTCGCGCATCGCGGCCTGCGCGAACTTCAGCCGGCTGAGCGGCACGCCGTCGAGCGTGACGTCCTCGACGTTCATGCTTTGCGTAATATCGAACGTGACGATGTAGTCGAACGTATTGCGCGGCAAGGTCACGTCCGGCATCGCGACTGCCGCGATCAACGCGACCAGCGCAAGCGGCATCAGCGCGGCCCGCAGTCTCGCGACACCCCGCCCGCGCGCCGCGCCGCTCATGGCAGATCCATGCTCTGCGCGTCGCGCAGCTTGACGTTGTGCTGCTCCTTCACATCCGGCTGATCGAGCGCGGATTGCGTTTCCGGCGCGAGCCACAGCGCGCGCTCGAGGTTGTAACGCGCATCCCAATCGCCTGGCGTCGAGCGCAGCACGATCCGGTAGCGCGCCTTCGCCTCGTTGACCATCGAAATCGATCTGAGTACGCGCGCCCCGCCATCGCCACTGCCTTCGCGCAGATACATGTTGCCGAGATCGTACAGCGCCGCGCGGCCGAGATCGTCGAGCCGGCTCTCGTGGATCAGGCCGTTGTAGAGCCGCGCAGCCGCGTCGTAGGCGCCCGCTTTCGATAGCATCGTCGCGCGCGCCAGCCGAACCTGGGGCGCTTCATCGTCGCCCGCGCGCTCATCCTGCGAGCCCGGCTTCGCCGCGTTCGCCGGAGCCGGCGCGCTCACCGCGGCAATCGCGCGATTGATCTGCACGGCATGCTGAAGACGCACCCAACTAGATACGCCCCAGGCGGCACAGCAGATCGCGACCGTGCCAAACGCGGCGTGAATCAGTGTGCGTTTCATGCCCACCTCCTGACCCGCAGCATCTGCAACAGCATCAGCACCATCGCCGAGCCCAGCGCAACCGCAAAGCAATACCGGCTCAGATCCTGTCGCGGCAGATGTTCGATGAACGTCGTCGGTGCGTTCTGCTGGCGATTGATCTCGGCGATGGCCGCCATCATCCCCTTCTCGTCCTGCGCCTGAAACAGCCGGTAAGGCGTTTTCAGCGTCAGAAAATAGCGATGCAGTTCGGCTTCGGCCGTGTCTTCGTGGGCAGGCAGCCGCGCGTTCAGATCGGGGCTGTAGATGCTGCTGCGCAGGTAGATGAAATAAAGCGCGACATGGTTGCGCTGGAGTCCCTCCTGAATGCGCCGCCGCACTGTCGGGTCGAGCCGCGCGCCGCCGTCGGACACCAGCACGATCGCGCGGCGTGCCGACGAAGCGCGGCCGTCGAACTGCTCGAGCGCGGCCAGCATGCCGCGATCGAGTTGCGTGTCCGGCATGCCGCGGCCGATCGCGGTGGCGGCGACCGCTTCCTCGATCACCCGATGGTCGTATGTGAACGGCATCGCCAGCACCGGGCTGCTGCCGAACATCATGAACGCGAGCTGGTCGTTGGGGCGCTGCTCGACGAAGCTCGTCAACGACGCACGCGCCACCTTGTTCTTCGATTCGCCGCGCGGCGCCTCGACGCCCGCGCTGCCCATCGGCTCGTCCATGCTCGCGCTGCGGTCCATCAGGATCAGGATCTGCGCGCCGCTGCCGGTGCGCAGCACCTGCCGTTGGGCGCGGCCGGGGCCAGCGAGTCCGACGACGAGCGCCGCGATCGCAAGCACCGCGCTGCCGCGCGCGAGCCAGCCGGCCCAGCGTCCGATGTGATCGACCGGCAACCACGCGACGCTCGGAAACACCAGCGTATCGCTGCGCCGCGGCAGCACCGGCAACGCGGCGAGCGGCAGCAGAACGAGCAGCCACGGATGCGCGAAATCGAACGCGAAGCTCATCGCTGGTGACGCCGCTCGGCGCGATACAGCGCGTGGCAGAACGCCTGCAACGGAAACTCGGCGGCGGCCGGCGCGGGTTGGAAAAAGCGCTCGGCCGACACCTGATAGAAGCGTTCGAGTTGCGCGCGCAACGGTTGCAGATACGGGGCGCGCGCGAGCAGCGCGGACAGCGATCCCGCATGCACGACCTGCCCGGCCGTTTCGTTCAACGCCTGATGCAGACAGAACCACGCGTCGCTCGACGCGGCGGCTTGCGCATCGGAAAACCGTTGCATCCGCCGCCATGCGCGCGCGAACGGCAGCCGCGCCGCTTCGCGCTGGTTGCGCCATCCCCACCAGAGCGCCCATCCGAGCAGCGTCGCGAGCAGCAGCCCGCACGCCCACGCAAGCTGGCGGCGCAGGCCGGCCGTGGCCAGCCACGGCGCCTCGCGATCGGGCCGCAACGGCAGCAGGTCGCCGGTCGCGAACGCGTTCGGCGGAGTCAGCGGTCCGACGCTCGCCGGCCATTCGGCGATCTGCAATTGCGTGCCCGTTGCCGATGTCAGCGTCAACGCGGGCAACGTGATTTGCGTGAGCGTCTGCGGCGCGTTGACGACCTGATAGGCGATCACCATCCACTTGCGGCCATCGGCATCGGTTTCGAGCGACACAGGCCGCCGTTCGAGCCACTCACCCGTGCGGCCGACCGAAGGCGGCGTGACCGCGCCCACGTCGTTGCCATCCGCCTGCAGTAGCACACGCTGCGTCAGCACGTCGCCGAGCACGTAGCCAAATGCACGAGGCTCCTGAACGAACGCGGGTACCGTCGTGGCGGCCGCGCTGACCGCCCACAGTGCGCACACTGCGCACGCGGCACACGACAGCAGCGACGCGGCCGATACGCGCGCCGCCTCACTGCGTATGACACCGCCCCGGCGCGCGCCCGGCCTCATGCCGTCATCTCCAGAAAGTAACGCGACATCGCTTCGGGATCGAACCCGCCTTCGACATAAAACGGCCGGATGCCGCGCGCGCCGAACACGTCGGCCAGTTCGCCGCGACGGTGCGCGACCCCTTCGCGCCACCGCTCACGCATCCGCTCGCGCAGCCACACCATGCGCTGCTCGCCCGACTCGGCATCGTTGACCGCCAGCAGCGGCGCGTGCCGCGGCGGCGAGATTTCCGCGCCGTCCCACACGACCATCGGCACCACGCACGCATGCACCAGCATGTCGAGCACGGACGGCAGTTGCTCAAGCGGCCAGTGGAAATCGGACACGATGAACACCAGCGCCTGGCGGCCGGCCAGACGCGTCGCGCAGCGCCGCAGTCCTTCGATCGCGCCGCGCCCGGCCGCGCGGCTCGCGCAGTCGCGCAGCATCGTCGCGAGCAGATGGCCGGTGCCGCGGCCGGTGCGCGCCGGCATGAACAGATCGTCGCGTTCGGCCGCGTCGAAGGCCAGCATGCCGAGCCGGTCGCCGACCCGGAACGCGCTATAGCCGAGCGCTTCGACGAAATCGGCGGCGACATGCAGCTTGGTGCGGCGCGTGCCGAACTGCATCGACGCCGACACGTCGGCGATCACCACCACCTGCACCGCCACCCGCTGCAAATGGACCCGCACCAGCCATTCGTCGCGCGCGGCGCGCAGGCTTGCCCGCAAATCCAGACGGCGCGGGTCCGGATGGTCGAACAGGCGGCCGTGCATCGCGAATTGCTGGCCGGAGCCGAAGCTCGCACCGGGATGCGAGCCGGGCCGCGCGCCCCCGGCGCGCATCGGCAAACGGTAGCTGAATTCCGCGATGCCGCTCATGGGTCAGCGCTCCGGGTTCAGCGAGGCACGGCCACTTTGGCCGTGATCTGCGCGATCAGCGCCTCGGCCAGCTCCTGGCGGCGCAGCTCGTAGATCGGCGTGAAGAACACGCGATGACCGAGCGCGGGGAGCAGCACCTCGTGGATGTCCTCCGGAATCAGATGCGAGCGCCCCGCCAGCCAGGCGACCACCCGCGCGGCCCGCAACAGCGCACTCATCCCGCGTGGGCTCGCGCCGGCGAGAATCAGCTGCTGCATGTCGACGCCATCGAGCGTGATGCCGAAACGCAGCGGCGTTTCAGTGGCCTGCCAGATATCCAGCACGTAGCGCTCGATCGCCTCGCTCGCCTGTACCTCCTGCTGAATCGACGCGCCGATAGCGTTCAACTGTTCCCACGGCACGATCGACGGCGTCAGTTGCGCGAGCAGTCTGTCGACGTCATGGAACATCGTGTCGAACACCAGCATGCGGCGGGCGTCCTCTTCGGCGGGCGTGGGCATGTTCAGTTCGAACAGGAAGCGGTCGCGCGCCGCCGACGCCAGTTCGAAGGTCTCTTCCTTTTCAACCTTGTTGCGATCGGCGAACACCGTCATATGCGGAAAGCGATACTCGCGGCCGAACGCCCATACGGAACGCTCGGCCATCGCGCGCAGCAATAGCGACTGCACCTGCGGGCGCGCGCGATTGATCTCGTTGAAGAAGAACGTGGTCAACTGCTCGCCGTGACGCAGCAATGGGCCGGGCTCGATGCGCGGCTTGCCGTCCGCATCGACATAGGTGTGATAGACGAGGTCGCCCGGCATCAGATCGATCGTGCCTTCGACGCGCTCGAAGTCGCCGCCGACCACCCGGGCGAACGCGCGCAATACCGTGGTCTTGCCGACGCCGACACCGCCTTCGAGCAACACGTGGCCCCGTGCGAACAGCGCGACGTTGACGAGCCTCAGGGTTTGCCGCTGGCCGATCACCACCCTCGCAACTTCGTTTTCGATCTGCTGTGCGTGAAGACGCCAGTCCTGAAGCTGTTCGCCAGAATTCATCGCTGGGATCCCCTCCTTGCGGCTTGCTCGTGGGCCTGCTTGCGCGTCCGCTTGCATTCGCGATGGCATGCCGATGCGCGCGCCGAAGACTGATGCGAGTGCGTGTTTATATTCGGGCAAGCGGCGGCGCGGATACGCCGGGGACTCGCCAGCATCTGCTGAAAGCACGCTTTGTGCCGGTCACTCGAACCGGCTGGCCGTGGTAGGCCGCTTGCGAATAGTTGGCACCCTGTCACGAGATCCGGGTACACACTGTGCCATCGGCCGCCGCTGTGCCGCGCGCCGCCGCGCGATGCAGCGACACCGTCATCTAGGGGGTGCGCGATCCGGCGCATCCGTGTTCGGATCAGCATCGACCAGCAAGCCGACGAGTGCTGTCGCGCCGCGTCGCCACGACAAATCGGTATTACCGCGAATATCGACCGAGCGCTGGAACAAGGTCTTGCCGCTGGCCACGTCTTGTACGCGCAGGTTCATGTTGAGGATCAGGTTGCTGACTTTCTGGACCCAGCAGACACCCACCTGTTCGACGCCCAGTTCGCGCCCGACCTGGCGCGCACAGCCATCGCACGACGTGAGGTCCTGGGACGCGCCGAGGCGCGTGATCAGACCGGCGGCGCGGCTGTTGTCGGCAACCCGGTAGCGCTCGCTCGCGCCCAGTTGCGCGCGCAGTGCGTCGCTGACCATGTCGATGCGAGCCGCCTGTGCGCGGTTGGTATCGGCATCGTTATAGCGTGCGTTGTCGTCGATCAGTCCACAATTGAGCACCGCGATTGAAACCGGCCCGGCCCACGCCGGCGTCATGCCGAACATCAATAAGCCGGCCACCGCAACGCAAACCGCGAACGCCAAACGCACAGAGGCCCGTTCACTCATATCGCTACCGCTCCGCACGAACCGCCGGCTTCGCAAATACACCTGCGAACGCCGCGTATTCGCGCTCCAGATGCGCCGCTGCATGCTCGAGCAAAAACTGGCGAAACATCATGCTGGTCGGCGAAAGCTGCTTCGAGCGCAGATGCACGACCTGCCACGTTCGTTCGATTGGCGTGCCGTTCACATCGAGCAGCGCGATTTCGCCGGTGCGCAGTTCCAGCAGCAACGTATGCAGCGAAATCAGGCTCACCCCCATGCCCGCCATCACCGCCTGCTTGATGGTTTCGTTGCTGCCGAGCGTGACGGTCTTCGCGGGCGTGAACAGATGCTGGCGGAACATCACCTCGGCCGAGATGCGAGTACCTGAGCCGGGTTCTCGCAGCAAAAACGTATCGCCGCGCAACTCCTGCAGATCGAAGCGGCGCGCGCCGCACAACGGATGACTCAGCGGCGCGACCACCACTTGCGGGTGGCTCGCCAGCGGCTCGGCCGTCGTGTCGAGTTCCGGCGGCGGACGCCCCATGATCGCGAGATCGATCGCGTTGTCCTGCAACATCCGCAAGAGCGCGTCGCGATTGCCGACAGAGAAATGCACATCGACCTTCGGGTACAGATGCGAATACTGCGCGAGCAGTTTCGGCGCGAAGTACGTCGCTGAACTGACGATGCCGACGTTGATCGAGCCGCTATCGGCCTGCTTCAGCGACATCATCGCGTCTTCCGCATCCTTGATTTCGCCGAGGATACGGCTCGCGTGATGGGTCAGCATCTCGCCCGCTTCGGTCAGCGCCAGCTTGCGCGCGACGCGCTCGAACAGCGGCAGGCCGACCGCGTCTTCGAGTTGATGAATCTGCATCGATACCGCCGGCTGCGTCAGATGCAACTCTTCGGCCGCGCGCGCGAAACTCGTGTAGCGGCTCGCGACGACGAAGATCTGCAATTGCCGCAGCGTCAGCGTGCGAACGAAATTCAGATTGACACGGTTCGTCGCGAAGCGCGCGCTCTGCATGGCGACTAGCCGCTTTGCCGGGCGAATGCATCCGCGAGCGCGGCCGGCGCGACGGCGCGTAGTTCGCGCACGCGCTTGATCCGATTCGATGCGCGGTCCTGGGCGTCCATCGGCATGCAAGCGCTCCTATGCGAGTCGAGCGGTGGTGGACACCATGGCGATGCCGGTCTCGCGCGGCTCGACCCGGCCGTGCGGATTCAACGGCTGGCCCTCGGCGCATTGGTCGACGGCTTCGCCGGTGCATTGGCAGGCGGCGGCAATTTGCGCACGACCGACTGAAAGCTCATCGATTCCGTATGCGCCGGATGCGCGAAGTCGTTGTTCGGCCCCGGCAGGTCGGTGCGAATCTGCACGAGCTGGCCGGGCACGTCGTCGGCCAGCAGGAAGGTGTAGCGCTTGCCGGTGTATTGCGCGAAGCGCTCCCCATTCGGATCGTTCAGATAGGGCTGCACGACGATGCGGCGCGTATGGACCGGCTTGCCGCCGACCTCGCCGGGCACGCTCTCTATCTGCGGTCCGGCGGCGAGCGCAAGGCGCAACCGCTGCTGGAAATAGCGGCGCTGGCCGCCCGTCAGGCCCTGCATCTCGGCAATGTCGCGCTCGAGAAAATAGATGATCGCCGGATTGCACTGCAGCCCGCCGATCGGCAGGTTCACGCTGCCGCTATGGTCCGACACCTGAGCGTCGCCTTTCGTGTTATCGGGGCTCACCACCAGCACCTTGACGACGTCGGCGCTATGCGACGGCTGCTCCGAATTGATCAGCGCGTAGTCGAGTTCGGTCTGCGCGGCGACGCCGTGCAGATGGTCGGTCAGAAAGATCAGGCGTTCCGCCGGCGTGATCTCGTCGCTGGGCTGCGCGCCCGCCGCCCGCGCGACGGCGGGCGCCAGGCTCAGCGCGAAGCTCATGCAGATCAGCATCGACAGCAGCGCGGCGCCCGCCGCGCGGACCCAGCCGCTGCGCGCACGCGTCATTGCGACGCGTCGCCGGGCCGGGACGCCGGCACGTCGACCGGTTTGAGCATCGGCACCTCGTAGGTGGCGAGGATACTGTCGATCTTGTCGTGATTCGCGCCGATCCATTGATCCACCTTGTCCTTCCATGCCTTCTCGCCGTAACGCACGCCCATCGAGATCGTGTAGTCGAAGCGGATGCCGGGCTGCGCGGGGAACGGCACGAGCCTGACCGAATCGCCGGCGCGCTTCGCGAAGTAGCCGGCAATCGGCCCCCACAGGAACACCACGTCGACGTTGCCCGCGCGCAGGTCGTGTTCGACCATCTGGCCGGGGTATTCGGCGGGGTCGCCGCTTTGCACCTGGTACGACACCGCCTGGTCGATCAGGTTGTGCCCGAGCAGCCAGTCCACCGCGGGTGTCTGCGAAAAGATGCCGAAACGCAGCTTGTGCAGTTGCTCGGGCGGCAGCTTGAGCAGATCGTCGGGCGTCTGGATACTCGCGAACTCGGGGCGGTTCGGGAACACCATCGCATAGGTCGAGCGCAGATACGGCTGCGTCGTCGACGTCATGTCATAACCCTTGGGCACGCCGATGATCAGATCGCACCGGTAGCGCTGGGTGTTGTCTTCCTTCTCGCGCAACGTGTGACGCACGAAGCCCATGCGCTGCGGGAAGTATGTGTATTCGAGCTTGTAGCCGAAATCGCTCGCCATTTGCGCGGCGATCCGGTTTTCGTAGCCTTCGCCCTTGTCGTTCGACAACGGCATGTTGTTCGGGTCCGCGCACACTCGGAGCACGCCGTCCGCACCATCGTTGTTGGGCAGCGCCGGGCCGTCGGCCCTGACCGCCGCACTCGCGAATGCCGCGCAACACAGCGCGGCGGCGATCACGCCGGCGTGCATGGACATGGTTCTCTTATCGCGCATCGTAAGCCTCCGAAAAATGACGGCCTGCCGGTTTTTTTATTTTGCGTCGATGGCCTGCAGATCGCCCGGCTTGATCTGTCCATCGGAACGCCCTTTCAGATAGGCGTACAGGTTTTCCCAGTTCTTCTGCATCATCTGGCTGCTGCTGAAATCAGGCATGCCTTTCTCGACCCGCCCGCCGAACACCGTGCGATGAAACTCAGTCTTGTCCAGCGTCTTGAATGCGTCGATCAGCGACGGCCCGACCATACCCTGCTGTTGCGCACCGTGGCAGCGTTCGCAAGCGAGCGCACGCCAGGTCTTCCATCCCAATAGCGTACTGCTGTCGACCTTGTTGCCGTCGACCACCTTGTACGCGACCTGCGCAATCGAGGGATTGTTCTGCGCGTACACGACCGGCAGCAGAACGAGCGCCGCGGGCACCGCCGCGAGCATCAGGATTGATCGGCCTTTCATGCATCTGTCTCCATAGTGGGAACCGCGCGCCCCGGAGCGTTTCCTCAACGCATCGGTCAATGGGCACGGGTGGGTCGTTGCGCGGGGTGAATCCGCGTGTCGAGTGGTGCGGCTGGCAGGGCCGGATGAACGGCCCGATGAGCGGCCCGGTGAGCCGCCGGTGCGTCCTGATACGACGAACGCGCCGGCCATTCGATTCAGCCCGCCAGCATTTCAGCGCGCTGGTCAGCTCTTCTCGTTCGGGATCGCGAACACGAACAGCGTGCCGCCAAGCGCGGTGTACTTCGCCAGTTCACGATAGCCGCCGACCGCGCCCAGACCTTCGGTCGACTTTTCCAGACCGGCTGCCATGCCGATGCCGGCCCAGCCGCCGATGCCCGAGTACACGCCGACATACTGCTTGCCCTGATACTCGTAAGTGAAGACGTTGCCGATGATTCCCGACGGCGTCTTGAAGCGCCACAATTCCTTGCCGTCCTTGATGCGAACCGCCTTCAGGTAGCCTTCGAGCGTGCCGTAGAACGCGATCCCGCCACCCGTCGCCAGCACACCCGACCACACCGAGAAGCGCTCCGGCTTCGAGTAGATGATCTTGCCCTTGCTCGCATCCCAAGCGATGAAGTTGCCCATCGCGTTGTTGTCGTTCGGACCCGGATACATCGACAAGGTGGCGCCCACATACGGCTGACCGGACACGTAGTCGACATCGAACGGCTCATAGTCCATACAGACGTGATTGGTCGGCACGAGGAACATATTGCTGTTCGGATCGAACGCGGCCGGTTGCTGGTCCTTCGAGCCGAGTGCCGCCGGGCAGATACCCTTCACATTGTGATCGGAGCCGGCCGCTTGCGTCGAATACGCCGCGTTGCGAATCGGCAGATCGCTTTGCAGGTCCACGCGATCGGCCCAGTTCACCGCCGGGTCGTACTTCTGCGCGACCAGCAGTTGTCCGGTTTCGCGATTGAGCGTATAGCCGAAGCCGTTACGGTCGAAGTGAACGATCGAGGGCACCTTCTTGCCGTTGATCGTCAGGTCCGACAGGATCATTTCGTTGACGCCGTCATAGTCCCATTCGTCGTGCGGCGTCATCTGGTAGACCCACCTGGCGGTACCGGTATTGAGGTCGCGCGCGAAGATCGACATCGACCATTTGTTGTCGCCCGGACGTTGCGTCGGGTTCCATGTGCCCGGATTGCCAGTGCCATAGTAGACAAGGTTCAGCTTTGGATCCCACGCATACCAGCCCCACGTAGTGCCGCCGCCGAGCTTCCACTGATCGCCCTTCCACGACTTCAGCGACGAATCCGCGCCCACCGGCACCATCTGGCCGTTGGTGTAGGTCATCGTCTTTTGCGGGTCGATCAGCATCTCGTTGTCCGGGCCCGTGCTGTACGCGGTCCAGGCCGGCTTGCCGGTCTTGATGTCGTAAGCGATCAGACGCCCGCGCACGCCGAACTCGCCGCCCGAGATGCCGGTCAGCACCTTGTCGCCGAATACGTGCGGCGCGTTGGTGTTGGTTTCGCCCGCTTTCGGATTGCCGTTCTGCGCGGTCCAGACCACGTCGCCGGTTTTCGCGTTCAACGCCACCAGCTTGGTGTCGGCCTGTTGCAGGAAGATCTTGCCGTCACCGTAAGCGAGGCCGCGGTTCACGGTATCGCAACACATCACGGAGACCACCTGCTCGTCCTGCTTCGGCTGATACTGCCAGATGAACGTCTGGTCCTTCAGGTTGATCGCAATCACCTTGTTAGGAAACGGCGAGTGGATATACATCGTGTCGCCGATCACGAGAGGCGAACCCTCGTGGCCGCGCAGCACCCCCGTCGACATCGTCCATGCGACCTGCAGCTTGCCGACGTTGTTCTCGTTGATCTGCTTCAGTGGGCTGTAGCGATGATTCGCATAATCGCCCGCCTGGGCGGCCCAGTTGGATGGGTTTTTCATCAGTCCGTCGAGCTGCGAATCGGCCTGCGCAGCCAGAGAGCTAAAGGCTGCCGATGCGAGGATCGCGAGCCCAAGAACCACAGTGCGTAAGTTCATGTCTCCTCCAGAATTGTCCTGCTGTTCAACTCACGAATGACCCACGCTACCTCGTCGCATCGTGCGCGCCTTCTCGAGTACAGGTAACGATTCAACGCGCTATCCCGATTCGATGTCGGGCTTCGCGGCGCATGGAGGGCAAACGCATATTCCATGCCGGAAGCTGGCGGCGAACGCCGCATTCGCTGCGCGAACCCGCTTGCACCGCGCGCACGTCGCATCGCAGCCGCTGCGCGCCGCACGTTCGCTCGCGCGCTGTGGCAACCTTGAACTGGTTGCAACACTGAACGCGGCACATACTGTGTCACTCCGGTGATACGAAACGTGTCCTTTGCGAATCGTGCGCCGCACCACGAGTCCGCCGCCTCGCGCAACGCCTGGCACGACGGACGATTTCCGCATCCGAGGAGCAACAGTCATGGCAAAGACAGAGCAGGTCTATTCCGACGACGAGGTCAAGGAGCGCCTCACCGGTCCGCTCCAGCACTGGTATCTCGAGGACGGCTGGCTGCGGCGCAAGTAC
>NZ_DASXHN010000078.1:0-13145 GCF_036488505.1 Paraburkholderia sp.
CACGAGCTTTTCGATCACCACCGCATACATGCTGTTGAGGGCGGTCAATGTCAGCAGACGCTGCGTGACCTGGCCTTCGGCGCGCAATTCGGTTTTCAGCTGGATCACCATCGCAGGCGAGGTCGCCATTGCGATCGCCGCGAGTACCGTCGCCACCATCAGTGGCACGTGCAAAAACAGCAAAACCGGCAGAACGAACAGGAAAGTAAGCGTCGCTTCGGCAACGCTCGACAGAATCAGCCACGGATTGCGGCGAATCCAACGCAGATCGAGCCTGCTGCCCAGTTCGAACAGCAACAAACCGAGCGCGACATCGAGCAGCGGCCGCGCCGCGCTCGCGGAATCCGCATCGATGACGCCGGAGCCGGCCGCGCCGGCCACGAGGCCGATCACCGCGTAACCGGAAATACGCGGCAGACGCCACGCGCGATAACAGAGCTCGCCGCACAGACCGGCGGTAAGCAACGCAAGACCCGCCCAGAAGATGGCGTCGGGTGAAAGCGGCCACGCTGGAAAAAACGAAAACGCCGAATTCATCGTGATGGTTTCTCCTTGGCAGCAACGGCAGACGACACGGACCGGCGCACACGCGCGGCGGCGAACGAGCGAACCGGGAGCGTGTTCGCTATCGCATTCGCTTCGCGAAGTCAGTCAGCGTTGCGAGTTTCAATGATCGGATGATCGGAATGCGCCGCAGCCGCAAGAATCGTACGAGCCGACGGATTCACCATGCGGCCAGGCCACAGCAACCGAAACGGGGAAGAACGACGTCGACTTTGAATCAGATTCTGTTTGGCCGGCACCGTTCCGTTGCTGCATGTGCCGCCCAACACGGGGGCACGACGCGGGAAAGAACGGCGATTGTGCCATAGCTTTTTCTGCCTTGACCGAAAAGAGGCCGCGCAGTGGCCAAACGGTAAAAAGGTTCGCTGCCTTTCTGGTCAACGGAAAAGCCGACCTTTCGTGCGTGGTTTGCGGTAGGCCGTAGCGTATCGGGTTCCGCAGTTTGCATGGCGCGTCTGCGTTTTCGTGTGGGTTGACCCACATTGGCGAACACAGTCGGCAGAGTCTTGACGGCAATCCAGCCGGTTCGATAGCGCGGGCGTTAGCCCCGCTCTTGATGTTTACTGGTTTACCGTATGTATACGTAGTAACAGTTAACAAGGTGCGCCCGTTTCTGTGGATAACCGCAGTTTACCGAGATGGATCAGTGGCTTGCGGAGGGCATAACAGGACGCACAGCATGTGCGGGAGGAGCCGGTATTCGCGAGCAACTTTTTCGAGTTTTACGCGGACCCAAAGTTACCCCGTTTACGTCCACAACGGTTCCACACGACTTGCGCTGGTTAACTACGGGGTTATCCACAGGTCACGGTGGACAACCGACACGTCGGTGAGCGGCCGATTTACCGCGCGGTGAGTGCGAACGGCGGCCGGTTAGCCGACGGTGCGCTGTCGCAACGCACGCAGCAGAAAACGCGCGGGGTCGAGGTCCTCGGCGAGGTCGCGTTCGAGCGGCCAGGGCTCGCCCTCGATTTGCGACGCGATCAGCTCCGCGCCGAGCGCGGCCCAGACGAGCCCGCGCGATCCGTACGCGAACGCGCCATACAGACCGTCGGCACGCGGCAGGTCGAGCGGCCACGCGCCGCGCAGGCGGGCGGCATCGCGAGCCGCCGCGGTTTCGTCGGCGAACTGGCCGATCATCGGTATGCGGTCGCTCGTCACGCAGCGGAACGCAACGCGGCCTGCGAACCCGGCGAGCGCGTCCGGCCGTGTCGTATCGATTGCGCGACAGAACGCCGGTAACATCCGCGCGACGCGCTCGATATTTTCGCGATGTCCGTCCGCGCGCAGCGACGCGTCTAGGTCATCCAGTTCATACGTCGCGCCAGTGAGTGTCATCCCGTTGGCGAGCGGCACCGCATAGCCGTCGCCGATCACCGGTAGCGCGAGCGGTTCGACCATGCCGGGCGGCAGCAGAGTCAACTGGCCGCGAATACTGCGCGTGGGCGCGTAGCGCAAGCCGGCGATGCGCGCAGCCTGATGCGCACTCGCGACGATCACGACCGGCGCGCGCACGACCGCATTGCCGGCGACATCGAAGACGGTCCACTGATTACCGCAACGTTCGAGCCGCCCGACTTCCACGCCGAATCGCCGCTCGAGCAAGTCACCTGCGGCCGCGAACTGCGCCGCGCACAGCGAAGCCGGATCGATCCAGCCGCCGCGTGGAAAAAACCAGCCGCCATGCGCGAGCGGCATGCCGGCGCGCAGTCCGGCTTGCGCGGAAGTGACGGGGCTCACGTACTCGGATGGATAGCGCAACGCGGCGATTGCCGCGCCGATGGCGTGCGCTTCTTCGTCGTCCGCCGCGATCTGCAGCAAACCGTGCGCGCCGCGCGTCAGTCGATGGCCGGCCCGCTCGAGCGCGGCCCAGCGATCGAGCGCATACAGGAAACCTGCGCGCGTGACGCGCGACGCGACGCTGTCGTCGCGGGAAATCATCGGGTGGAATACGCCGGCTGGATTGCCCGACGCGTCCTGCGCCACCGACGCGTGCCGTTCGAGCGACGTCACCTCCCAGCCGCGCGCCGCAAGCCGTTCGATGACCGCGCAACCGGCGAGCCCCGCGCCGATGACGACGGCGTGCCGGTCTTCGTGCGCGAACGGCGCGGGCGGTTCATAGCGGCGCACGCGCCAACGCGGCGCGAAGCGGCCGACCAGCATCGCCCGTTTCCAGCCGAAGCCGTCGACCTTGCGATACTCGAAGCCACATTGGGTCAACGCGCGCTTGACGTCGCCGGCGCTGCTGTAGGTCGCGAACGTCGCGTCGTCGCCCGCGACCCGCGCGAGCGACTTGAAAATAGCGGGGCTCCACAAGGCCGGATTTTTTGCCGGCGAGAAGCCGTCCAGATAGAACGCGTCGGCGCGCAGGCGCAGCACCGGCAGGGTCTGGGCCGCATCGCCGAAGATCAGCGTGAGCACGACGCGGCCGTCGTCGAATTCGCGCCGGTGCGTGCCGGGCACCAGCATCGGCCATGCGTTCGCGAGCGTATCGGCGAGTGGCGCGATCAGCGCATCGGCGAGTGTTGCCGCGTGGACCCGGCGCAAATCGGCGGCGCTGAATGGATGCTTCTCGGTCGAGACGAAATGCAGCCGCTCGCCGCGCGACGAGTCGGCGCGCCACGCGGCCCATGTCGCGAGAAAGTTGATGCCCATACCGAAGCCGGTCTCGAGCACGGTGAACGTGCGGCGTCCCTGCCATCGTTCGGGTAGCCCATTGCCGCGCAGAAAAACGTGATGAGCCTGCGCAAGCGCGCCGACAGCGCTGTGATAGATATCGTCGTAGAGGGGGGAAAACGGGCTGCCGTTATCGCGGAAAGCGACGACAGCGGGGATTAGCGGATCGGTCATGCGCGGCGAAAAAGGACGCTTGAAACTGCGGGTTCGGGTCGTTGACGTCGGCGCTCGCAGGTCGCTGCGCGGCGCGCAAGCCAGCGGCGCATGTTTGCTGCGTTGGCAAAAACCAACGGCAAGCCCCGCCTGGACTGGGTTTGAAGGCCGAAATCGGGGTTCTGAAGCACGAAAATTACGATTTCCTTTCCATATGGCCCGAGAACCGCGCAATTCTTCGAAACCCTTATCCTGCCTGGGTTTGCGCTGCGCTATCATAGCAAGCGCCGCGAAGGGCGCGGCAGCACGGCCGCCGTACAGTGAATTGTCCGGCGCGACAGATCTCAGCGATCAGGGCCGCAGCTGCTCGACGGCGCGGTACGCGTACGTATAATCGGCGCGTTCGCGCTGTTCGTATCAACCTAAACTCAGAAAGGAACCTTAATGAACAAACAGGAACTGATCGACGCTGTCGCAGGACAGACGGGCGCCAGCAAGGCTCAAACCGGCGAAACGCTGGACACGTTGCTTGAAGTGATCAAGAAGGCTGTGTCGAAGGGTGAAGCTGTCCAGTTGATCGGCTTCGGTAGTTTCGGTTCGGGCAAGCGCGCAGCGCGTACGGGTCGCAATCCGAAGACCGGCGAAACTATCAAGATCCCGGCAGCCAAAACCGTCAAGTTCACGGCAGGCAAGGCGTTCAAGGACTCGGTCAACAAGCGCTAAGCAGACTACTGCAAGGCAGTTGGCAACGCGAGAAACCCGCCAGTGGCGGGTTTTTTTTTGTCTGTGCGTGACGTGCGATCGCGGACGGGATGGTGAGGAGCCGAAATGGCACTTGCGGCTCCTTCTATTTTCTATATAGATAGCGCCGCGCCTAGTCGTGGCGATGCCCGGTGTCGCCATGCCCGTGCCCACAATGCGCGCAGTCGTCGCCGTGATCGTGACCGTGCTCACGATGATGGTGATGATCATGGTCGTGGTCATGATCGTCTTCGTCGAAGTCCCACGCCGGGAACGGATCGGCGAACTGTTGCCAGCCTTGCGGGCCGAGCGCGTATTCGTCGTCGATAAGCAGGCACGCGTCGAATTTCGCGCGCCACAGTGCGGGATCGATATCGGCGCCAATTAGCACCAGTTCCTGGCGACGGTCGCCGATGCGCATATCGTCCGGATCGCCGTACCAGTCGGCGGCGATTTCGGCGGCCAGCTCGTCATCGCCTTCGGGCCATTCGCTGCGCGGCTGCGCGGCCCACCACATACCCGCTGGACCATGTCGGCAGACGCCGCCCGCTTGCGATAGCGAACCGCCGATGTCATTGCGCGTCGCGAGCCAGAAGAAGCCTTTACTGCGCAGCACGCCCTTCCATTCTTGATGCAGCAATTCCCATAGCCGCTGCGGATGAAACGGTCGGCGCGCGCGGTAAACGAAATTGCCGATCCCGTATTCATCCGCTTCGCTGTGATGCGCGTGGCCGTCACCGCTGCCATGCTCACCATCATGCTTGTGTTCGAGCGCCGCAAGCCAGCCCGGGGAGCCCGCCGTTTCGTCGAAATCGAAGCGGCCGGTGCCGAGCACCTGCTCGAGCGGCACATCGCCGAAACGGCTCACGAGCTGCACCGCGCGCGGGTTGATTCGCGCGAGGATGCGCTGCAAACGCGCGAGTTCGTCCGCGCTGACAAGGTCGGCCTTATTCACCACCAGCACGTTGCAAAATTCGACCTGCTCGATCAGCAATTCGACGATCGTCCGGTCGTCCTGTTCGGTAGCCGCGATGCCGCGCTCGGCCAGCGCATCGGCCGAGCCGTAATCGCGAAGGAAGTTGAACGCATCGACGACGGTGACCATCGTGTCGAGCCGCGCAAGCTCCGCCAGCGAAGCGCCGTCGTCATCGGCGGAAGCGAAGGTTTCGGCGATCGGCATTGGCTCGGCGACGCCCGTGGATTCGATCAGCAGCGCGTCGAAGCGCTTTTCACTCGCGAGACGGCGCACCTCGCCGAGCAGGTCCTCGCGCGGCGTGCAGCAAACGCAGCCGTTCGACAACTCGACGAGCTGTTCATCGACATGCGACGGCACGGCGGTATTGCGCACCAGCGTCGCATCGATATTGACGGCGGCGAGATCGTTGACGATCACCGCGACGCGCAAGCCGCCGCGATTCGCGAGGACATGGTTCACGAGCGTGGTCTTGCCGGCGCCCAGAAAACCGGAGAGCACGGTGACGGGCAATAGCGGCTGGTTCATCGCAGTACGGAACAACAGGAAGATTGGAAGGTGTGCCGGGCGCGGGGCGCGCGAAACGGAGCGGGCGTCACGCTACGAAAATGCGCACGAGGCCGGGCGGCGGCATGAAGCCGCATTGTGCATCAAAACGGAAACAGCTCGTGTGAGCCTGTCGGACGCAGGCGGCGGAGAAAACGGCTCGACCGAAGAAAACGGCAGAAAGGCAGGACCAGAAACCAAAAAATGCCGCGCTCCTATCGCGCCGGCATCAGTTTCCAGTTGCGCAGGATGGCGACGATCTGCTGCGCGTACTTGTCGCGCAGCGCCGGCGTTTCCGAGTGGTACGCGCCGACTGCCTGCCACGTATTGCCATATTTGTTCATCTGCCGGCGCAGATGCCACGCGGCGATGTAGACGTTCTTGCATGGCTCCATCAGCGTGCCTTGCGAGATCCCGTATTGAGCGAGCACCGGCAGATGGATCGAGTTGATCTGCATCACGCCGTAGTCGGTCGAGCCGTTCGCGTTCTTGTGCTGCGCATCCGGCCGATTGTGCGATTCCTGCCAGGCAATCGCGCGCAGAATCAGCGGGTTGACCTTCTGATATTTAGCCGCTTCGTCGAAACAGTCGGCGCGCGCGGACCCAGCTGCGGCGAGCAGTGCGACAGTGAAGCCAACGGTGACGAATTGACGTTTCATCGGATGGAAGGACCAGGAAGCCTCAGGAGACTACGCAAACCTCGAAGTAAGGATAGGTAAGGAAATTTTTTGGCGGCATTTTCGACCGCCCCCGCCTTGCTGGGCGGGGATTTTCTCGCGCTTCACGGAAACCTGCGTCGGCGAACTGGCTGCAGCCCAGGCCAACGGCTCGTATCATACCGGCTGTCCGACTGGCGTCCAAGTTGGCTAACCGACATAAGTCAGCACAATTCGGGGCTGTCGTTCTCGCCCCATGGCAGTCAGCTTTCAATCGAATAACTTTCCAAGCGATCTTCGGCCAGAATCGCATGCCGTCGTTTGTTTGTTTCAAATCTGACATGAAAAGCTGCTACTGTTCGTGCTTTTTTCGGACACTGGGCGCTGGCATTCCAAGCGAAGTTCGCGTTCTAAGAATGACCGATAGACCGACTGGCGGTGGCTTGCCGCCGAATCCGCACCGCATGACCGCGGGTAGCAGCAACTACCGGCATCGATATCAAATTCCATGAGAAGAAACTGTATGGCTTTGCGTCGCGTGGCAACGGCGCTGCTGATGGCTGGTCTGATCACCGCGCAGACAGCACAGGCAGATGTGACACTGAATTTCGTGAACGCCGACATCGACCAGGTCGCCAAGGCGATCGGCGCTGCAACCGGCAAGACGATCATCGTCGACCCGCGGGTGAAGGGGCAGTTGAACCTCGTCTCCGAAAATAGCGTCCCGGAAGATCAGGCTCTCAAGACTCTGCAGTCGGCGCTGCGCATGCAGGGCTTCGCGCTCGTGCAGGACCATGGCGTGCTGAAGGTCGTGCCGGAGGCCGATGCCAAGCTGCAAGGCGTGCCCACCTACGTTGGCAATGCGCCGACCGCGCGCGGCGACCAGGTGATCACGCAGGTCTTCACATTGAGGAACGAATCGGCCAACAACCTGTTGCCGATACTGCGTCCGCTTATTTCTCCGAACAATACGGTTGCGGCCTACCCGGCCAACAACACGATCGTCGTCACCGATTACGCCGATAACGTGCGGCGCATCGCGCAGATCATCGCGGGCGTCGATAGCGCGGCGGGCCAATCGGTCGCGGTCGTGCCGCTGAAGAATGCGAACGCGATTGATATCGCGCAGCAGATGGGCAAAATGCTCGACCCGGGCGCGATCGGCAACACGGACGCGACGCTGAAGGTGACGGTCACGTCCGATCCGCGCACCAATTCGCTGTTGATCCGCGCGTCGAACCCCGCGCGTCTCGCGGCTGCGCGGGAACTCGCGAAGCAGCTCGACATGCCGACCACGATGCCCGGCAACATCCACGTTGTGCCGCTGCGCAATGCGGATGCGACCAAACTCGCGCGCACGTTGCGTAGCATGCTCGGCAAGGGCGCCGGTGGCGAAAGCGGCTCGTCGGCCAGCTCGAACGACGCGAACTCGTTCAATCAGAACGGCGGTGGTGGTGGCGGTGGCGGTCTGTCGAACAGTAGCTCGACGGGCAGCTCAGGCACGCCACCGCTGCCGTCGGGCGGCCTCGGCGGTGGCTCGTCGATGTCTTCGCCGATGGGCGGCGGCTCCGGCTCGAACAATAACAACGGCGGCTTTGGCAACAGCGACAAGGACAAGGGCAACGAGGACCAGGGCGGCGGCATGATTACCGCCGACCCGGCCACCAACTCGCTGATCATCACGGCGGCCGAACCGGTCTATCGGAATCTGCGCGCGGTGATCGACCAGCTCGACGCGCGTCGCGCACAGGTTTATATCGAGGCGCTGGTCGTCGAGTTGAACTCGAACACGAACGCGAACCTCGGTATCCAGTGGCAAATCGCGAACAACGCGCTGTTTGCCGGCACCAACCTGCAGGCGCCCGGCAGCAGCGCTAACAGTATCTTCAACTTGACAGCGGCTGCCGCCGCGGCCACGACCGGCGGCCTTCCCGCGGCGGCCCTGGCTCAGGGCGGCCTGCAGCAGGGGCTGAACGTCGGCTGGATTCACAACATTTTCGGCGTGCAGGGACTCGGCGCGCTGTTGCAAGCGCTGTCGCAAACCTCCGACGCGAACGTGCTGTCCACGCCTAACCTGATTACGCTGGACAACGAAGAGGCGAAGATCGTCGTCGGTACGAACGTGCCGATCCAGACCGGTTCGTACTCGAATCTGGCCAGTGGCAACACGAGCGCGGCGTTCAACACGTTCGACCGCGTCGACGTCGGTCTGACGCTGCACGTGAAGCCGCAGATCACCGACGGTGGCATCCTCAAGCTGCAGCTTTACACCGAAGACTCGGCGATCGTGACCGGCACGAACAACGCGACGACGAACCCGTCGGGCCCGGAGTTCACGACCCGTTCGATCCAGTCGACCGTGCTGTGCGATAACGGCGAAATCATCGTGCTGGGTGGCCTGATGCAGGACAACTACCAGGTCAGCAACAGCAAGGTGCCGCTGCTTGGCGATATTCCATGGCTGGGCCAGCTGTTCCGCTCGGAACAGAAAACGCGCGCGAAGACCAACCTGATGGTGTTCCTGCGTCCGGTCATCATCAGCGACCGCGGTACCGCGCAGGCCGTCACGGCAAACCGCTACGACTACATCCAGGGTGTGCAGGGTGCGTACAAGTCGGATAACAACCTGATCAAGGATCGGGACGATCCGGTCGTGCCGCCGATGCCGCTCGGCCCGAGCGAAGGCGGCGCGCCGGCGATGAATCTGTTCGATCTGAACCAGATGCGTCGTCAGCAGGTGGCGCCGCCAGCACCGCAGCAGGTTCCGCAGCAAGCCGAGCCGCGAACGGTTGCGCCGGCCCAGCAGGTGGTGCCGCAAACGGTGCAACCGGCGCAACAGGTCACGCCGCCAGGCGTGCCGCAGGCAGTTACGGTCGGCCCAGCTAACAGCGCAGTGCCGAGCACCGTCTCGCCGGGAGTGCGTCCGTGACGCAGACGCCCGTGCAAACCTCGCAATCGCAACGTAGCCAGGGCGCCGATGCGGCGGCCGCGCCCGGCGAGCGCGTGGCACCCTCGCCGCTCGCCGCCCGGCTGGTGCCGTACGGCTTTGCGCGCGGCGGCCAGATCCTGGTCGCGCATCAGCACCCCGATAGCATCGAGGTCTGGATCAGCGAACGCACCAGCGACGCCGCGCTCGCCGAAGTCGCGCGCAATTACGGCGCGGTATCGGTCGTGCGCGTGCCCGCCGACGAACTCGCGCAGGCGATCAACCAGGCCTACGCGCGCCACGACGGCAGCGCCGCGCAGGTGGTCGGTGAAGTGGAAGGCGAAGTCGATCTGTCGCGTCTGATGCAGGACATTCCCGAGGTCGAGGATCTGCTCGAATCGGAAGACGACGCGCCGATCATCCGCATGATCAACGCGCTGCTCACGCAGGCGGCGCGCGAACAGGCATCGGACATTCATATCGAGCCGTTCGAGAACGCGTCGGTGGTGCGGTTTCGTGTCGACGGCACGCTGCGCGACGTCGTGCGGCCGAAAAAAGCGCTGCATGGCGCGCTGATCTCGCGGATCAAGATCATGGCGCAGCTCGATATCGCGGAAAAACGTCTGCCGCAGGACGGTCGCATTACGCTGCGCGTGGGCGGGCGTCCGGTCGACGTGCGGGTGTCGACGCTGCCGACCGGCCACGGCGAGCGCGCGGTGCTGCGTCTGCTCGAAAAGGACGCGGCCCGTTTGAATCTCGAAGCGCTCGGCATGGCGCCCGACACGCTGGTCAAGTTCGACAAGCTGATCGGCAAGCCGCACGGGATCGTGCTCGTGACCGGACCGACCGGCTCCGGTAAAACGACCACGCTGTACGCGTCGATGTCGCGGCTCGAGACGGCGACCACCAACATCATGACGGTGGAAGATCCGATCGAATACGACCTGTCCGGCATCGGCCAGACCCAGGTCAATGAGCGGATCGGCATGAACTTCGCGCGCGCATTGCGCTCGATTCTGCGTCAGGATCCGGACATCATCATGATCGGCGAAATCCGCGACCTCGAAACCGCGCAGATCGCGGTGCAGGCATCGCTGACCGGTCACCTGGTGCTCGCGACGCTGCACACCAATGATGCGGCCTCCGCCGTGACGCGTCTGACCGATATGGGCGTCGAGCCGTATCTGCTCGCGTCGTCGCTGCTCGGCGTGCTCGCGCAGCGGCTGTTGCGGCGGCTGTGCCCGGTGTGCCGCGAAGAGCGCACCGAGGAAGACGGCCGCAAGCGCTGGCATCCGGTCGGTTGCGACCGCTGCGGTCATTCCGGTTATGCGGGACGGCGCGGCGTCTATGAATTGCTGTTGATCGACGAAACGATTCGCGCGCTGGTCCATCGCAACGCGGCCGACGCGGAAATTCTCGAAGCCGGCCGTGCGCACGGCATGCGCACACTGCGCGAGGATTCGGAGCGCTGGCTCGACTCGGGGCTGACGTCGCTCGAAGAAGTGATTCGCGTGACGGGCGGAGCATAAGCGCATGCCGGCATTCCGTTTCGAAGCAATCGATGCGGCGGGCAAGGCGCAAAAAGGCGTGCTCGACGCGGACAGCGCGCGCAATGCACGCACGAATCTGCGCTCGCAAGGGCTGACGCCGCTCGTCGTCGAACCGGCGGCTGCGCGCACGCGTGGCGAGCGCAATCAGCGGCTCGCGTTCGGGCGCCGTCTGTCGCAGCGCGAGCAGGCGATTCTGACCCGCCAACTCGCGAGTCTGCTGATCGCGGGTCTGCCACTCGACGAAGCGCTGTCCGTGCTCACCGAGCAATCGGAGCGCGACTACATCCGCGAGCTGATGGCTTCGATCCGCGCGGAAGTGCTCGGCGGTCATTCGCTCGCGAACGCGCTGAACCAGCACCCGAAGGATTTCCCCGAGATTTACCGCGCGCTGGTCGCGGCCGGTGAGCACACCGGCAAGCTCGGCCTGGTGCTGTCGCGCCTCGCCGACTATATCGAGCAACGCAATGCGCTGAAGCAGAAGATCGTGCTTGCGTTCACGTATCCGGCGATCGTCACGCTGATCGCATTCGGGATCGTCACGTTCCTGCTGAGCTATGTGGTGCCGCAGGTCGTCAACGTGTTCGCGAGCACGAAGCAGCAACTGCCGTTTCTGACGATTCTGATGATGGCGTTGTCGGGCTTTGTGCGGCACTGGTGGTGGGCGATGCTGATCGGCGTCGTCGTGCTCTCGTATCTGGTGCGCTCCACCTTGAAGCAAGCGGGTCCGCGTCTCGCGTTCGACCGCTGGCTGCTGACCGCGCCGCTGCTGGGCAAGCTCGTGCGCGGCTATAACACCGTGCGCTTCGCGAGCACGCTCGGCATTCTGACCGCCGCCGGGGTGCCGATTTTGCGCGCGCTGCAGGCCGCCGCCGAAACGCTCAGTAACAACGCGATGCGCGAGAACATCGACGATGCGATCGTGCGCGTGCGCGAAGGCACGTCGCTGTCGCGCGCGCTCGGCAATACGAAGACGTTCCCGCCGGTGCTCGTGCACCTGATCCGTTCCGGCGAGGCAACCGGTGACGTGACGACGATGCTCGATCGCGCCGCCGACGGCGAAGCGCGCGAACTCGAACGCCGCACGATGTTCCTGACGAGCCTGCTCGAACCGTTGCTGATTCTGGCGATGGGGGGCGTGGTGCTCGTGATCGTGCTCGCGGTGATGCTGCCGATCATCGAGTTGAACAACCTCGTGCAGTAAGCGCGGGTAAGACGCAGAAAGGCACAGGCGATTGCGCGGCGAACTGGCCGCGCCGCATGATCAGGTGAAGGCGCTGAAGCTGGCTTTGCACCCAAGTATCGGCAGCCAAGCCGAGCCAGGCGAAGCCGCTGCAGCGAGCCCGCAACAGCGGCTGCCGAGGCGAGCCAGCGAACGCCGGACGAACGCCCGGTTCGCCCCGCTTCAGCGCACGTAGATGGTGGGGCCGCTCGGGTTCGGGGGCAGGAAGATTTCGGAGTGTGCGCCGTTGCGGTCGATGATGATCGAGCGGGCACGAACTTCGGAGAGCTTGGTGCCTTGCATCAGCGCGCTGCCGAGCGATACCGCGTGAGGCGGTTCGCCGCCGACGCTGACGATCGCCGCGGCGCCTTCGCTCAACGCGAGGATGCCGAACAGATGGATGTCCTGATTGACGTTGCGCGTGAGCTGCCCGCCGAACAGCGTCGCGGCCTCTTCGGTAGAAGGCTGCGGATGCGCGGCGGCGGCCGGCAGCGGCGCGCCGGACATCGTGGTGAGCGTGATGACCCAATAGGTCAGCGTCGCGCAGAAGACGGCGAACAGCGCGAGCGACAAGAGGCGGATTTGGATAGCGTTCATGCGCACATTGTACGGACTATTGTGAAATTTGCGGTGGGTCGAAACCCTTCAACTGCATGACATTAAAATGACCGACCCGGCGTGTTCAATGACAGCCGAAGCCGGGTAATTTCATCTGAAAAGAGGTAAGCAAGCTATGCAACTGTCGACCATTCGCCGCACTGACAACGCGGCTCCGCGTAGCCGTCGCCAGCGCGGTTTCACGCTGATCGAAATCATGGTCGTGATCGCGATTCTCGGCATTCTCGCCGCGCTGATCGTGCCGAAGATCATGAGCCGTCCGGATGAAGCGCGGCGCGTCGCCGCGAAGCAGGACATCGGCACCGTGATGCAGGCGCTGAAGCTCTATCGTCTCGACAACGGCCGCTATCCGACCCAGGAACAGGGCCTGCGCGCGCTGATCGAAAAGCCGAGCACCGACCCGGTGCCGAACAACTGGAAGGACGGCGGCTATCTCGAACGCCTGCCTAACGATCCGTGGGGCAATGCGTATCAATACCTGAACCCGGGCGTTCACGGCGAGATCGACGTCTTCAGCTATGGC
>NZ_DASXHN010000113.1:0-12254 GCF_036488505.1 Paraburkholderia sp.
GATGGAAAACCTGCTCAAGAAACTCGACCTCACTTCGCTGCGCCTGTTCGTCGCCGTCTGCCAGGAGGGCAACATCGCGCGCGCGGCCGAGCGCGAGTTCATCGCGTCGTCGGCGGTGAGCCGGCGCATCGCCGAGATCGAGACGATGATTGGTCTACCGGTGATTCAGCGCCAGTCGCGCGGCATTACCGTGACGCCGGTCGGCGAGACCGTGCTGCGTTACGCGCTCGCGATCATCGGCAATATCGAGCAGATGAGCGCGGAGCTGTCGCGCTTTTCGTCGGGCGTGAAAGGGCGCGTGCGGGTGGTCGCGAATCTGTCGTCGATCGTGCAGTTTCTGCCTGAAGACGTGGCCGCGTTCGGCCGCGCGTTCCCAGACGTATCGATCGAACTCGAAGAAGAAAACAGCGCAGACGTGCTGCGTATCGTCGACGAACACGGCGCGGATTTCGGCATCTGCAATCGGGTGGTCGGTAGCGACGCTTTCGCGCAGGTGCCGTATCGCCAGGACCGGCTAGCGGTGCTCGTGCCTGGCGGTCATCGGCTCGCGGGGGCAACGCGCGTCGCATTCGACGAACTGCTCGACGACAGCTTTGTCGGCCTGCGCAGCGAAAGCGCGTTGACGCGTCTGCTCGCGCAGCAGGCCGCGAGCGCCGGCCGGCCGCTCGACGTGCGGATTCGCGTGAGCAGTCTCGACGCGCTATGCCGGATGGTCCATGTGGGGCTCGGCATCGCGATCGTGCCCGAGCAGGTCGGGCTGCTGTATGTGAATACGCTCGACGTGCGCTTGCTGCCGCTCGGCGATGCATGGGCCGAGCGGCAGCTGATCATGATCTTCCACTCACGCGAGCAGTTGAGCGCGAGCGCGGCGGCATTGGTCACGTTTCTCGGCGCTCAGCGGTAGAAAGCCGGGAAAAAACACGAGATAAAGAGCCGCGTAAACTAAAGAGCCGAATAAGCGAACGGCGACTCGGCCCCGCACCGCGCTGCAACATCGAGCATTCGCGAAACGAGACGGCAGCCTTGCCAGACCAACACTTCGGCATCGACCTCGCGCGCCGTATAGTGGGTGCAAGGAGAATGCCTCGATGAGCGATACGATTCGTCTGGACGGCCGTGTGCTGTATCTGTCGCAGGACCCGGCTGTGATGGACGCGCAACTGGCCGGCAAAAATTTCACGCGCGCGGCCGCGGGCCCGCTGCGCGACAACGTTTCCACCGACGAGATCACGCCAGTGACCGTGATGCTTACATACGACGAGCGCCTCGGCCAGTATCCGTACGTTGGTTTCAAGGCGGGCGAGCGTCTGCCGATCGGCAGCAACGCGATTAAGGACGGCGGCTTCCAGGTGACGGTGGCGGGCAAGCGCTACGGCAAGGGCTCGTCGCGCGAGTCGAGTCCGCTCGCGGAGTTGTCCGCCGGTATCCGGCTGATCGTCGCCGAGAGCTTCGAGCGGATCTATCAGCAGAACTGCGACAACATCGGCATTCTGACCACCACCGATTTTTCCGTGCTCGATCGCTTGATCGCCGGCGAAGCCGTGCCGATCGACGAATTCCTCAAAGGCCGCGACGCGCTTACGCAGCAGATCATCCGTAGTGGCGGGCTGCTGGCGTACAGCAAATTCGCGGACTGGCCGGCGCCGGTCGAGCGCGATGGCGCCGTTGCGACCGATGCGGCGCCCGCCGAACCGAAAACACTGGTCGAGAAGATCATCGAGCGCCATCTGCATCCCGGCTCCGCGAGCGCGCGGCGTGGCGACGGCGTGTTTATCGCCGCCGACTGGCGCTTTAGCCACGACTATTTCACCGGCATGTGCGCGCATCTGATGCATCGGGCGTTCGGCAAGCCGGCGCCGCTGTATGCGCCGGATCACATCATCGCGTTCCAGGACCATCTGGTGCTCGCGCCGCAGAGTATTCCGCACGTGCGCGACGGTTTGCTGCCGGGCGTCGCGAATCTGATGCAAGGGCATACGACGTTCGCGCGCGACTATCCGGTGCGCGCGCACGGCGCGCTCGACGGCGTGCCGGGTTCCGAAGGCATCTGTCATGCACTGATGGCCGAGCAATACGTGTTGCCGGGCCAGGTCGCGTGCGGCACCGATTCGCACACGCCGCATTCGGGCGCGCTCGGCTGCCTCGCGTTCGGTGCGGGTGCCACCGAGATCGCCAATAGCTGGGTGACGGGCTACGTGCGCTGCAAGGTGCCGCAGACGTTGCGCATCGAGATCGACGGCCGCCTGCGCGATGGTGTGAGCGCGAAAGACATTGTGCTGCACCTGCTGCATCTCGACGCGATCCGCTCCGGCGGTGCGGTAGGACTCGTGTTCGAATACGGCGGCGACGCGGTGCGCGCGATGTCGATCGATGAACGCGCGACGCTGACGAACATGGTCGCCGAACTCGGCGGCTTTACCGGCATCGTCGAGCCGGATGAACGCACCGTCGCGTTTCTGAAAGAACGGCGCGGGATCGATTTCGCGCTTGAAATCTGGATGAAAAGCGACGTCGGCGCGGTCTATAGCGACACCATCCGCATCGACGCCAACGCGATCGAGCCGATGCTCGCGCGTCCGGGCGACCCCGGCAACGGCGTGCCGGCGCAGCAACTCGACAAGGACGTCGCAATCGATATCGCGTACGGCGGCTCCTGTACCGCGGGCAAGCGCGAAGACTTCGATTTCTATCACGAGGTATTGCGCTGGGGCATCGAGCATGGCATTCGCGTGGCGGACCGCACGCGTCTGTATCTGCAGTTCGGCACAATGGCGGTGCGCGCGTATTGCGAGGAACAGGGCTATCTGCCGGTGTTCGAACGCGCGGGGGTGACGCTGGTGATGCCGGGCTGCGGGTCGTGCGCGAACTGCGGGCCTGGGCAGTCGGCCAATGCAAAGGACGTGACGATCAGCGCGATCAACCGGAATTTCCCGGGCCGCTCGGGGCCCGGCGGTGTGTGGCTTGCGGGTCCTCATACCGTTGCAGCGAGCGCGTTGGCCGGAAAAATCACGAGCTTTGAACAATTGAAGCGCGAGCACGGCTAGAATGCTGGCCGGAATCCGGCCTCAAAGCATCGTGGCGCGTGCGGCACACGACAATACGCAAGGCCGGCGTTGAACCGGCTGTGGCGAGCGATGTTGTTTGTCGCCAAGCCAGTGGCATGGGACCGGAGTAAGAGCTTTGCATGGGACCGGAGTAAGCGCTAAAAGCGCCAACTCCCGTCGACAAAGGAGACAAAACATGGCATCCCCCGACCACGCGGAGTCCGTCGCAAGCAGCGGCGACAATGCGGCGTATCCCCCAGGCGCGGCGAGTCACGCAGCCGACACGATCCACCTCAGCGCGTCGCTCGACGCCGGCAGCATTTCGGCACGCCTCGACCGGCTGCCCGCCACGCGTTCCATCTGGAAGTTCGTGGTGCTGCTGAGCCTCGGCTTCTTCTTCGAACTCTACGATCTGCTTTATTCCGGCTACGTCGCGCCGGGTCTCGTCAAGAGCGGCATCCTCACCGCGACCACCCACGGGCTGTTCGGCTCGACCGGCATCGCGAGCTTTATCGCCGCGCTGTTCAGCGGCCTGTTTATCGGCACGATCGCGTGTGGTTTTCTCGCGGATCGCTTCGGGCGCCGTGCGGTGTTCACGTATTCGCTGCTCTGGTACACCGCGGCCAACGTCGTGATGGCCTTTCAGGAAACCGCGACCGGCCTGAATTTCTGGCGCTTCGTCGCAGGCGTCGGCATCGGCGTCGAACTGGTCACGATCGGCACGTACATCTCGGAGCTCGTACCGAAGCAGATTCGCGGGCGCGCATTCGCGTGCGAGCAGGCGGTCGGCTTCACGGCGGTGCCGGTCGTCGCGTTTTTGTCGTGGTTTCTGGTACCGCGCACGCCGTTCGGGGTCGACGGCTGGCGCTGGGTCGTGCTGATCGGCGCGCACGGCGCGCTGTTCGTCTGGTGGATTCGCCGCGCGCTGCCGGAAAGCCCGCGCTGGCTCGCGCAACGCGGACGTCTTGCCGAAGCCGATCAGGTGATGCGCGCGCTCGAAGCGAAAGTGCGCAACGAATACGGCCGCGAGTTGCCGCCCCCCGCGCCGCCGGTGCCGGTCGCGCCGCGCGGCAGCTTCCGCGACATGTGGGTGCCGCCGTACCGCAGCCGCACGCTGATGATGACGATCTTCAACATCTTCCAGACAGTCGGCTTCTACGGCTTCGCGAACTGGGTGCCGACGCTGCTGATCAAGCAGGGCATCACCATCACGACGAGCCTGATGTACTCGAGCGTGATCGCGCTGGCCGCGCCGATTGGTCCCGTGATCGGCCTCTTTATCGGCGATCGTTTCGAGCGCAAAACCGTGATCGTCGTGATGGCCGCTGTCAATATCGTGTGCGGACTGTGGTTCAGCCAGGCATCCGGCGCCGTGCTGCTGGTGAGCCTCGGCGTATGCCTGACGCTCGCGGGCAACATCATTTCGTACAGCTATCACGCGTATCAGACCGAGTTGTTCCCCACCAGCATCCGGGCTCGCGCGGTCGGTTTCGTCTATTCGTGGAGCCGTTTTTCGGCCATTTTCACCGCATTCATGATCGCGGCCGTGCTGCGCAACTTCGGCACGACCGGCGTGTTCGTGTTCATCGCCGGCGCGATGCTGATCGTGATGCTGGCGATCGGTCTGATGGGGCCGCGCACCAACGGGCTCGAACTCGAGAAGATTTCGGAGTAACGCACGCTCAGAACAACTGCGTTTGCCCGGACATCAGCGTCGCGAAGTCGTCGCGCAGCAAGGGCAGAATCGCGTCGGCCACCGGCTCCAGTTGCCGCGTCACATAGTGCTCGTAGTCGATCGGCGAGCGCAGCGTTTCAAGCGGCTCGGGGCCGGCTACCGTGATCAGGTAGCTGATCCAGCCGCCGTTCTGATATTGAAGCGGGCGTCCCTGCTGGCGGTTGAATTCATCGGCGACACGAGCGGCGCGTACATGCGGCGGCACGTTGCGCTCGTAAGCGTCCAGCGGCCGGCGCAACCGTTTGCGATAGATGAGTCGATCGTCGAAGCGGCCCGCGAGCGTATCGCGCACATAGTCGCGCACGTAATCCTGATACGGCTGCTGCCTGAAGATGCGCCCATACAGCTCCTGCTGGAATTGCTGCGCGAGCGGCGTCCAGTCGGTGCGCACCGTTTCGAGCCCTTTGTAGACGATGTCCTCGCTGCCATCGGGCAGTACGGTGAGACCCGCGTAGCGTTTCTTGCTGCCTTCCTCGGTGCCGCGTATCGTCGGCATGAAGAAGCGCCGGTAGTGCCGCTCGAACTGCAATTCGAGCGCGCTGTCGAGTCCGAAGCGCGCGTGCAGTGTGTCGCGCCACGCGGCATTGATATGGTCGACCAGCGCGCGCCCGATGCGCGCGGCGTCGTCTTCGCGATGCGCGTGCTTCAGCCATACGAAGGTCGAATCGGTGTCGCCGTAGATCACCTCGTAGCCTTGCGCCTGAATCAACTCGCGCGTCGTGTGCATGATCTCGTGACCGCGCATCGTGATCGACGACGCCAGACGCGGATCGAAAAAGCGGCAGCCGGTCGAACCGAGCACGCCATAGAACGCGTTCATGATGATCTTCAACGCTTGCGACAACGGCTTGTTGTGCTCGCGCTTGGCCGCTTCGCGAGCCTCCCACACCTGCGCGACCACCGAAGGCAGACAGTGGCGCGTGCGCGAGAAGCGCGCACCGAGAAAGCCGGGCACCGAGTGTTCGTCGTCGGGATGCAGCATGCCTTCGATCAGACCCAGCGGGTCGATCAGGAACGTACGGATGATCGATGGATAGAGGCTCTTGTAGTCGAGCACGAGCACCGAATCGTAGAGACCGGGCCGCGAATCCATCACGAAGCCGCCGGGGCTCGCGGCACCGGGCACGTCGCCGAGGTTCGGCGCGACATAGCCTTGGCGGTGCATGCGCGGCATATACAGATGCGTGAAGGCGGCGACCGAGCCGCCGCTGCGATCGGCGGGCAGCCCGGTCACGCTCGCGCGTTCGAGCAGGAACGGCAACAGCTCCGTCTTCGCGAAGATGCGTGTGACCAGCTCGCAATCCTTCAGGTTGTAGCGCGCGAGTGCGGGCTTGTCCTCGTCGAAGCGGCGCTGGATTTCGTCCATGCGCTGATACGGGTTGTCGATCGCCTTGCCTTCTCCGAGCACCGAACGCGACACATATTCGAGGCTGAACGACGGGAAGCTCCACGTCGCCGAACGCAGTGCTTCGATGCCGTCGATAATCAAACGGCCCGCCGCGTCCGCAAAGAAGTGATTGCGCGTGACCCCATGCTCGCGCCACTCCATCACCGCGCCGCCGCGGCCGATACGCAACGGCACACGATATTGCTCCGAATGCTGTTGCAGCACCTTCAAATCGAACTGCACGAGATTCCAGCCGATGATCGCGTCGGGATCGTGCCGTTCCATCCATTCGATCAGCTTTTCGAGCAATTGCGCGCGGGTTTCGCAGTAGTCGAGCTTGAAGTCGAGCTGGCCTGCTTCGGCATTCGGCGGCCCCAGCATATAGACCTGGCGTTCACCGCAGCCTTCGAGCGCGATCGAATACAGCTCTGCGTGCGCACTGGTTTCGATATCGAGCGAAACGAGTTTCAGCGGCGGACGGTAACCGTTGGCGGGTTTCAGTTCGCCATTCACTAACGAAGCTGCCGCTGGACTCGCGTAACCCGCTTGTTGCGGCTCGCCGGTGAACCACACCGGCGCGGTGATGAAGCGCTCCATCATATAGCGCTCGGGAGGCTGGATGTCCGCTTCGTATACGTCGACGCCGCCTTCTCTCAGGCGCTTTTCGAGGCCTTTCAATTGACGGTATTGCGGGCAGTAAAGCCCGATAACCGGCCGATGCTGGAAGTCGCGAAGCTTGAGCGCACGCAGCTCGATTTGCGTTTCGCGGCGTAGGATCGTTTCGGCGCGCTCGCGCTGTTCGGCGGGAAGGAAAGCGACAGACGGCTGAGCGCGCAAGCGGAGGTGGCGCGGCCCGCTGTCCGTGGCCAGCCAGAATTCGATCTCCGTGCCGGCGGGGGCATCCCGCCAGTGTCGCGTCAAAATAAAACCCTGCGCAAACTCAGTCAAACTTCCACCTTTTATCGGGCGTCATCGCCTCGCGCGATTTTACCGCCGCGGGCGGTAGCGCTGACATGCGGCACTCTGAAGTTCGACAGACGGATGGAGCAGGGCGGTGTACTGCGAATAAAAAGGCGCTTCGTATCGAAGCGCCTCACCACACCAGTTCGCCGGAAAGCCCGTTCAGGCTTCGAGCGCGAGCGTCGCGAAGGTGCCGAGCCAGTGCTCGCCCATGTAATCGCCGGCCACATGCGCGAGCGCGCTTTGCAGGTGATGTTCGGCGGTTTCGAACAGCACCGCGCGGCGCACGTCGCCTGCGGGCAGCGCACGCGCGAGCGAGCGCTGGCACCATGCGCGGCTCAGATTGAGGCCGTCGAGATGCGCGATCTTGCCGTCGCTGCGATCCGTGACGGTGACCGGTTCGAACAGCGTCGCGGGCTTTTTCGCGCCCAGCTCGGGCAGAAAGCGGCCGAACCACTCGGTGAATTGTGCGGGCGGCAGCACGCGGCGCATCAACTCCGCTTCCATCAGCGACGGCGACAAGAATTCGTCGCCGGCCGGCTCCCATGCCTGGCATCCGACGTCGTTCAGAAACCAGCGCTCGGCGGTGCTGACGATCAGCGCTTCCAGCGATTCGCGCGACGTCTGCCGCGCGAAATCGAGCGTCAGCGCGAGCGCGAACGCCATGTTGAAGTGCGTGCCGACGCGCAGCGGATAGGTCGCCTTCGGCAAAAACTCCTCGAAGCGGTTGACGAACGCCGCCGTGAGCGGCGCGAACGTCTTGCTCCAGCGCGCCGCTTGCGAAATCTTCAGCGACGCCAGTTGCGCGCTCAGCGCGAGCAGCCACGCCCAACCGTACGGACGCTCGAAACCGCGATTGTGCGGCAGCTCCAGATAGGCGAGTTCACCGGCGACGTTTGCGTCGGTGAAATGCTCGTCGACCACCGCGACGATGCGCGCGGCTTCGGGCAGGTCGGGAAAGCGCTCCAGCAGATGCAGGATCAGCCAGTAGCCGTGCACGCACGAATGCCAGTCGTAGCTGCCGTAGAAGATCGGATGCAGCGCGCGCGGGCCCTGCACGTCCTGCGGTCCTGCGAGCGAGTGCGTGAGCTTGTTCGGATATTCGCGCGTCAGATGCGCGAGCGCGAGGTTGGCGAATTTCGATGCGAATTCGCGGGTGAGTTGGACGGTCATCGGCAGCTCCTCAAAAGCGGAATACGAACGGGTACGACAGTATGGTGTCGAAGATCGGCAGTAGTAAAGCGGCCGGCCATGATGCGTCGATCACGCCGTCCCGGTCTTTCAGTCGCGGCCCGTGCATCACCGCGCGTCACCCCCCGAGCCGTCGCCCTGAGCGGTCAACTGCCGCAACTGCTCCAGCAGCTTGACCGCCGGACTCGGCAAGATCCCCTGCCGCCTTCTAAACGCGGTCAGCGTACGCCGCCCGACGACCCCCGGCATCGCCAGCGTATCGAACACACGAGCCTTGCTCTCGGTCAGATACATCGTCGACGCCATCCAGCTCAGGAAGCCCGACCGCGCGACCAGACTCTTCAACGCCGTGATCGAGCGCGTTTCCACCACCACATTCGGCAGCCCCAGGCCTTGCCCGGCGAACACGCTTTGCATGTGCTCGAACGGCGCGGTGCCTCGCGGCGGAATCGCCCAGCGTTCATTCAGCGTATCGGCCAGCGTGAGATCCGGTTTGCGCCGCAACGGATGATCGATTGCCGCGACCACATAGCTCGTATCTTCCCAGCGGCAATCGGCGATCGCCATGATCTCGTCGGTATCGGGAACCGCCATGCTCAGCGCGAGATCGATGTCGCGTTTGACGAGTGCATCGGCAAGCCGGTCCCAGACGCCTTCGATGATCTGCACGCGCAGATTCGGCCACTTGCCGAGCACGCCGCTGACTGCCAGCGGCAGTACGAGGCTCGCGATGCTGCCCACCGCGCCGACGCGGATCGTGCCGCGCGCGAGCCCGCGCAGCGCGTCGATTTCCTCGCGTGCCTGTTCGGATTCGCGTTGCAGCAGGATGGCATGCGGCAGCAGCGCCTCGCCGACCGCCGTCAGATGCATGCCGCGCGAGTGGCGCTCGAATAACGGCGCGCCGACCTGCTCCTCGAGACGCCGGATAGTGCGGCTCAGCGCCGGCTGCGTGATGTGCAGCGCTTCCGCGGCGCGGCCGAGGCTGCCGCTTTCGACGATCGTCGCGAACGCCTGCAATTGCTGAAGGTTATAAGTCATGCCAAAAGGTAATGCCTTTTTGCAAATTAGGCAATTTCGGGTTGGCGAGGCGGCCTGGATAATGGTCGTCATATCTTTCGCGCTCACCAGACAGGAGACTTCGCATGACAGGCAGCGCGCAGCAACACAATCACGGGCAGGCAGACGTACGCAGCGCAGAGCGCGCTGAAGGTTCAGGCGCCCGCCAATGGACCGTCCGCGACGCGGTGATCGACTTCGCGCGCCGCGTCGGCATGACGTCGATCTTCGCGAACCCCGGCTCCACCGAGCTGCCGATGTTCCGCGATTTCCCCGCCGATTTTCGCTACGTCCTCGGCTTGCAGGAAGCGGTCGTGGTCGGCATGGCCGACGGCTACGCGCAGGCCACCGGCAACGCAGCGTTCATCAACCTGCATTCGGCGGCGGGCGTCGGCAACGCGATGGGCAACATCTTCACCGCGTTTCGCAACCGCACGCCGCTGGTCGTTACCGCGGGTCAGCAGGCCCGCTCGATTCTGCCATTCGACCCGTTTCTCGCCGCAACGCAGGCCACCGAACTGCCGAAGCCCTATGTGAAATGGAGCATCGAGCCGGCGCGCGCGCAGGATGTGCCGCTCGCGATCGCACGCGCTTACGCGATTGCGATGCAGGAGCCGCGCGGCCCGGTGTTCGTATCGATTCCCGCCGACGACTGGGACCGGCCGGCCGAGCGCGTGGCCGAGCGTGAGGTCGCGCACGTGATGCGCGCCGATCCCGCGATGCTCGCGCGCATCGGCGCGGTGCTCGACGCGTGCGAACGGCCCGCGTTCGTGGTCGGCAGCGCAGTGGATCGCGCGGGCGCGGCGGCGGATGTGGTGCAGCTCGCGGAGCGCCATCGTGCGCGCGTCTATGTCGCGCCAATGACCGCGCGTTGCAGCTTCCCGGAAAATCATCGGCTGTTCGCGGGCTTTCTGCCGGCGATGCGCGAGCGCATCGTCGAACAGCTCGAGCAGCACGACGCGATCTTCGTGATCGGTGCGCCCGCATTCACGTATCACGTCGAAGGCAGCGGTCCGCATGTGCCGCCGGGCGCGCAGCTGTGTCAGTTGATCGACGATCCGGGCGTCGCCGCCTGGACGCCGCAAGGCATCGCCGCGGCCGGCAACGTGCGGCTCGGCGTGCAGGAACTGCTCGCGCGTGCCGCGCCGAAAGCGCGCGAGATGCCCGCGCCGCGCGCCGTGCCGCCGCGCGCGCTGCCGCCGGCCGCAGGCGAGCGGATGTCGGTCGCGTTCGCGTTGCAGACGCTTGCCGAAGTGCGCGACCCCGACGGCATCGTCGTCGAGGAAGCGCCGAGTTCGCGGCCCGTGATGCAGACCTATCTGCCGGTCACACGCCCCGGTGCGTTCCTGACGATGGAAAGCGGCGGCCTCGGCTATGGGATGCCCGCGTCGATCGGCGTCGCGCTGGCGCGGCCGGGCGAGCGCGTGATCGCGCTAATCGGCGACGGTTCTAGCATGTACTCGATTCAGGCGATCTGGAGCGCGGTGCAGCTGCGGCTGCCGATTACGTTCGTGATTCTGAACAACGCGCGCTATGCGGCGTTACAGGATTTCGCGCCGGTGTTCGGCTTCGGCCCGCATGAGACGGTGCAGGGCACCGAACTGACGGGGCTCGACTTCGTCACCCTTGCGGCGGGCATGGGCTGCCCCGGTGTACGGGTGAGCGACGCAGTGCAGCTTGGCGACAGCTTGCGCGAGGCGCTGTCGGTTGATTCGACGGGTAGCGCGCAAGGTGGTCCGACGCTCGTCGAAGTGATCATCGCGTAACGCGTCACGCATTTCCATTCGAAACCGGAGACAAACGATGAAAACCGTATCCATGCTGATCGGCGGTGAACAGGTACAGGCACGAAACGGCGCGAGTTTCGAGCGCCGCAACCCGCTCGATGGCGAGGTGGCGACGCGCGCGCCGGCCGCGACGGTCGAAGATGCAGTGGCCGCGGTCGACGCCGCGGCCGCCGCGTTTCCCGTGTGGTCGGCACTGGGCCCGAGCGAGCGCCGCGCGTTGCTGACGAAGGCCGCGCACGCGCTCGAAGCGAAGGCCGACGCATTCGCCGCCACGATGGCCGCCGAGACCGGCGCATCCGGCATCTGGGCCGGCTTCAATGTGCATCTTGCGGCGGCGGGTTTGATCGAAGCGGCCGCGCTCACGACACAAGTGGCCGGCGAACTGATTCCGTCCGATGTGCCCGGCAGCCTCGCGATGGGCGTGCGCCAGCCTGCGGGTGTCGTGCTCGGGATGGCGCCGTGGAACGCGCCGGTGATCCTCGCGGTCCGCGCCATTGCGCTGCCGCTCGCCTGCGGCAACACGGTCGTGCTCAAAGGCTCGGAGATCTGCCCGGCGACGCACGGCCTGATCGTCGAGGCGATGCAGGAGGCGGGCTTGCCGCGCGGCACTGTCAATTTCGTGACGAACGCGCCCGCCGACGCGGCGCGCATCGTCGACGCGATGATCGAACACCCGGCCGTGCGTCGCGTGAACTTCACGGGCTCGACGCGCGTGGGCCGCATCATCGCCGAAAGCTGCGCGCGCAATCTGAAGCCCGCAGTGCTCGAACTGGGCGGCAAGGCGCCGCTCGTCGTGCTCGACGACGCCGACATCGGCGCTGCCGTGAACGCGGCCGTGTTCGGCGCGTTTGCGAATTCCGGGCAGATCTGCATGTCGACCGAACGCATCATCGTCGACGAAAGCATCGCCGATGCGTTCGTCGATCAACTCACTCCGCGGGCGCGCGCATTGCCGCTCGGCGATCCGCGCAATGGCCCGGTCGTGCTCGGCTCGGTGGTCGATATGAGCACCGTCGAGCGCTGCAATGCGCTGATCGACGATGCGCTCGCCAAGGGCGCAACGCTCCTGTGCGGCGGCAACAGCGAGACCACGC
>NZ_DASXHN010000142.1:0-19959 GCF_036488505.1 Paraburkholderia sp.
CTTTTCAGCAGTCAGTCCAGCCGAGCCTTTCTTGCTTTCTTCCATGAATCGTCCTTTGCTATGATGAACGGCGTCTGAGGCAGGTGTGCGCCCGGGTTTCAGCCGGATATGGGATGTTCCAGAGGCTGTTCGAACGGACAGCACACGAAACGCAGACACTGTATAAAAAAACAGTAGTTTTGGCAAGCACGATCGTGATGCGAACGCGCATTTTTACTGTCGCGCGGCCCAACTACCCACAATAATCTTCGGAGACCGCTGTGCGCCCGGGCGAGCCCCCATGGTGCCGGCAAAGCCAGGCTGACGCATCATGCGAATTCTGATAGCCGAAGACGACAGCATACTCGCGGACGGTCTGGTTCGATCACTCCGCCAATCGGCCTATGCCGTCGATCACGTGAAAAGCGGCGTGGAAGCCGATACCGCTTTGTCAATGCAGACGTTCGACCTATTGATCCTCGATCTGGGCCTGCCGCGCATGTCCGGGCTCGAGGTGCTGCGCCGCCTGCGCGCGCGCAATTCGAACCTGCCCGTGCTGATTCTGACCGCCGCCGACAGCGTCGACGAACGCGTCAAGGGCCTCGACCTCGGCGCCGACGATTACATGGCCAAACCGTTCGCGCTCAACGAACTGGAGGCGCGCGTGCGCGCGCTGACCCGACGCGGCGCGGGCGGCGGTCCGACGGTCGTGCGGCACGGTTCGCTGTCGTTCGATCAGATCGGCCGGATCGCCTACGTGAACGACCAGGTGATCGATCTGTCCGCGCGCGAGCTCGGTCTGCTAGAAGTGCTGCTGCAGCGAATCGGCCGGCTGGTGTCGAAGGAACAGCTCGTCGATCACCTGTGCGAATGGGGCGAGGAAGTCAGCAACAACGCGATCGAGGTTTACGTGCATCGGCTGCGTAAGAAGATCGAGCCGAGCGGCGTGCGCATCATCACGGTGCGCGGCCTTGGCTACTGCCTCGAAAAAGCCGCGCCGCCGGCGCATGCAAACTCCGCGGCGAACACCCACGCGCCTTCGTCCGGCGCCGAGCCGCGCCAGCCAGTCGAACCGGCCCCTCCGTCCGCTGCGCCGTCCTCCAGCGCAATGCCGGCGAGCCATCACTACAAATAGAGGGCAGTGATGTCCGCACGCGCTGACCGCGCCGCAGCGCACCCGGCGGACCTCGACGAGGCGCGCGACGCGCGCTACGCCAATCCGTTCGCCCCACCCGACGAGACCGAAGCCGCCGCCGAAGCGCGCCCGCGCTCGCTGTTCGGCGAGATTCTCGACTGGATGCTCGCGCCGCTGCTGCTGCTGTGGCCAATGAGCCTCGCGGTCACTTATCTGGTCGCGAAGTCGATCGCCAACAGCCCGTTCGATCGCGCGCTCGAAACCGATGCGTACGTGCTCGCGCGCCAGATCCACCCGATCAATGGCGTCGCGGAGCTGTCGCTGCCTGAATCCACTCGCGACTTCCTGCGCGCCGACAACGTCGACAGCGTGTTCTTCCAGGTGCTCGGCACGCGCGGCGAGCTCGTCGCCGGCGAGCGCGACATGCCGCTGCCGCACGAAGAAGACCGGCCGCAGCCGGGCATCGTCGAATTTCGCGACGATCTGCTGCGCGGCAACGACATTCGTGTCGCCTACACCACCGTCGAGTTTCCGCAGACGCCGGGCGCGCAGCCGGTGCTCGTGCAGGTCGCCGAAACGCTCGACAAACGCAGCGAGCTCGCCAACGACATCATCAAGGGCGTGATCCTGCCGCAGTTCGTGATCCTGCCGCTCGCGATCCTGCTCGTGTGGTTCGGGCTGTCGCGCGGGCTCGCGCCACTGCATGCGTTGCAGGCGCATATCCGTGCGCGCCGTCCCGACGATCTGTCGCCACTCGAAGCGCAGCGCGCACCGCCCGAGATCGAGCCGCTCGTGACGTCGTTCAACGACCTGCTCACGCGCCTCGAACAGAACATGGAACTGCAGAAGCGCTTTATCGCCGATGCCGCGCATCAGATGAAAACGCCGCTCGCCGGCCTGCGCACTCAGGCGGAGCTCGCGTTGCGTCAGGACGCGTCGGCGGAGGTGCATCGCTCGCTCGAACAGATCGCGACCAGTTCCGAGCAGGCGGCACGGCTCGTCACGCAACTGCTCGCGCTCGCGCGCGCCGAAAACCGCCGCTCCGGACAGATCTTCACGCCGGTGGAACTGGGCGAGCTCGCGCGCAGCGCGGTGCGCGAGTGGGTGCAGCCGGCGCTCGCGAAGCAGATGGACCTCGGCTATGAAGCGCCCGACGAGCCGGTCGAAGTCGCCGGCAATCCGGTGATGCTGCGCGAAATGCTGTCGAACCTGATCGACAACGCGATCCGCTATACGCCAGCGGGCGGCCGCATCACCGTGCGGCTGCGGCACGACGCGGCCGCGCGGCTCGCGCATCTGGAAGTCGAGGACACCGGACTCGGCATTCCGGCCGCCGAGCGCTCGCGCGTGGTCGAGCGCTTTTACCGGATCCTCGGGCGCGAAGGCGACGGCAGCGGCCTCGGGCTCGCGATCGTCCGCGAGATCGCGGCGATGCACGGCGGCGAGCTGGTGATCGACGACCACGTCTATCAGGACTCGCCGCGGCTCGCGGGGACGCTCGTGCGGGTCAGCTTGCACGCGTCGGAACGGGGACGGGACTTACCCTAACGAGCGCCGAATGTCAGCAACGTCGATTGCTTCATTTTGAGATATTTGCCGCCAGTTGCGCCAGGTTCGCCGCGCGTTTCCGGAAATTGAATGGCGATTCGCGGATTACTGGGCTTCCCCCACGTCGCCTAACACGTCAGAACGACGTAAGTTTCCACTCCAATAATCGGTTGCACGGAAACGCCCGGGCCGGCGATTCCGCGTGCATATCAAATATTTGGAGACGACATATGGCTACCGTTGGCGGGCACATCTCGCCCGTGCCGATGACGCGCGGTGAGAAGCGGGTGATCTTCGCATCGTCGCTGGGTACGGTTTTCGAGTGGTACGACTTTTATCTGGCCGGCTCGCTGGCGGCCTTCATCAGCAAGAGCTTTTTTTCCGGCGTCAATCCGACCGCCGGCTTCATCTTCACGCTGCTCAGCTTCGCGGCCGGCTTCGCGGTGCGGCCATTCGGCGCGATCGTGTTCGGGCGGCTCGGCGACATGGTCGGGCGCAAGTACACGTTCCTCGTGACGATCATCATCATGGGCCTGTCGACGTTTCTCGTCGGCTTCCTGCCGGGCTACGCGGCCATCGGCATCGCGTCGCCGGTGATCTTCATCGCGATGCGCCTGTTGCAGGGCCTCGCGCTCGGCGGCGAGTATGGCGGCGCCGCGACCTACGTGGCCGAACACGCGCCGCCCGGACGCCGCGGCTTCTACACCGCGTGGATCCAGACCACCGCGACGCTCGGCCTGTTTCTGTCGCTGCTCGTGATTCTCGGCGTGCGCACGCTGATGGGCGAAGACGCGTTCGGCGCCTGGGGCTGGCGCATTCCGTTCATCGCGTCGATTCTGCTTCTCGCGGTGTCGGTGTGGATTCGCCTGCAACTGCATGAGTCGCCGGTGTTCGAACGCATCAAGGCCGAGGGCAAGACCTCGAAAGCACCTCTCTCCGAAGCGTTTGGCCAGTGGAAGAACCTGAAGGTCGTGATTCTCGCGCTGGTCGGCCTGACCGCCGGCCAGGCCGTGGTGTGGTACACGGGCCAGTTCTACACGCTGTTCTTCCTCACGCAGACGCTGAAGGTCGACGGCACCAGCGCCAACATCATGATCGCGCTCGCGCTCCTGATCGGCACGCCGTTCTTCCTGTTCTTCGGCTCGCTGTCGGACCGTATCGGCCGCAAGCCGATCATCATGGCCGGCCTGCTGATCGCCGCGGCAACGTACTTTCCGCTCTTCAAGGCCCTGACGCACTACACGAACCCGGCGCTCGAAGCGGCGACTGCGAAGTCGCCGATCGTCGTGATCGCGGACCCGTCGGAATGTTCGTTCCAGTTCAACCCGGTGGGCACCGCGAAGTTTACGACCTCGTGCGATGTCGCAAAGGGTGCGCTGTCGCGGGCTGGTCTGAACTATGACAACGTCGCCGCGCCGGCCGGCACGATGGCGCAGATCCGGGTGGGCGATACGGTCGTCAACACGTTCGACGGCCGCGCCGCCGATGCGAAGGAACAAGGCAAGCTGTTCGACAAGACGCTCGCGTCGACACTGAAGGCGGCCGGTTATCCGCCGAAGGCCGATCCATCGCAGATCAACTGGCCGATGAGCGTGGTGATCCTGACGATCCTGGTGATCTACGTGACGATGGTCTACGGGCCGATCGCCGCGATGCTGGTGGAGATGTTCCCGACGCGGATCCGCTATACGTCGATGTCGCTGCCGTATCACATCGGCAATGGCTGGTTCGGCGGCTTCCTGCCGGCCACCGCGTTCGCGATCGTCGCGGCGAAGGGCAACATCTACTCGGGGCTGTGGTATCCGATCGTGATCGCGCTGATTACGTTCGTGATCGGCATGCTGTTCGTGCGGGAGACCAAGGACTCGGACATCTACGCGAAGGACTAAGGTTCGGGCGAGCTTCTAGAGGCGGGAAAAGATGGGCCGGGGGTTGACATCCTCCGGTGCCATCAGCATAATCTCGCTTCTTTCGGCGAATTAGCTCAGTCGGTTAGAGCGACGGAATCATAATCCGCAGGTCCGGGGTTCGAGTCCCTGATTCGCCACCAGCTTCAAGAAAAAGCCGCTGTTCCGCAAGGACAGCGGCTTTTTTGTCGTCGACGTCTTCCGGCGGCGAACCCCAGTCCAACCCGTCTCTTCCCTACCCTACCCTTCCCTCCCATCAGCAGCCCCGGTCGCCATCACTCCCACGCCCGAATCAGGTGCGCCCGTCGACACATCTCAGTGCACAGCCTCCCCGCCGCAGGGCAAAACCTCCGTCTCGCCCCCACCACAGCATGACTTCCCTGCTGGCACACTTCCCGCTTTAAGGAACGTGCAAGGAGCCGGCGCAACACCCGGTTCAACAGACAATCTGGAAATGGACGGCTAGGGTTCCGGCCTGCATCGCGCAGGCGCTGGTCCGAGAGCCGTCGACCTCTGGCGAGGTTACACGGCGGGATAAAAGCCCGGGAGAGAACGCGATGTTTGCGCTGCTCCCTGCCGTCGCTAACCGTCCCTCCCGAGGTCAACCCATGTTCAAGCTCGTTCGCTGTCTTGGCATTGCCGCCGTCTCCCTCGCCACACTCGCCTCGGGTCCCGCCTTCGCCGCGGGCCGCAATGACTTCAAGGTCTGCTGGACCATCTACGCCGGCTGGATGCCGTGGGGCGAGGCGAAGACCCAGGGCATCGTCTCCAAATGGGCGAAGAAATACGGCATCAACGTCGATGTCGTGCAGTTGAACGACTACGTCGAATCCATCAATCAATATACGGCGGGCAAGTTCGACGGCTGCGCGATGACCAACATGGATGCGCTCACGATCCCCGCGTCCGGTGGCGTGGATTCGACCGCCCTGATCGTCAGCGACTACTCGAACGGCAACGATGGCGTGCTGATGAAGGGCAAAGGCAAGCAGATCGCCGACCTGAAAGGCCAGCAGATCAACCTCGTGCAATTCTCCGTGTCGCACTACCTGCTCGCACGCGCGCTCGAAAGCGCGCACATGAGCGAGCGCGATCTCAAGGTGGTGAACACATCGGATGCCGACATCTCGGGTGCCTTCGCGACCCCGACGGTTCACAACGCGGTCACCTGGAATCCGATGCTCGCCGATCTGAAGGCGCAGCCGAACGTCACGGAAGTCTTCGATTCGAGCAAGATCCCCGGCGAAATCATGGACATGATGGTCGTCAACACGAAGACGCTGCAGCAGAACCCGGCGCTCGGCAAGGCGCTGACCGGCGCATGGTTCGAAATGGTCGCGCTGATGCATACGGACTCGGCACAAAGCACGTCCGCGCTGACCGCGATGGCCAAAGCGTCGGGCACCGACCTCGCGAACTTCAAAGGTCAACTGTCGACGACCGCCCTCTTCTATTCGCCGCAAGCCGCGCTCGATTTCGTCACCAGCGCCGACATGCCGAAGATCATGACGCGCGTCGCGAAGTTCTCGTTCGATCACGGCCTGCTCGGCCAGGACGCGAAGAGCGCGGACGCAGTGGGCATGGCGTTCGACAAGGGCCTCGTGGTCGGCAACAAGAACAACGTCAAGCTGCGCTTCGATCCGACCTACGTCGCAATGGCCGCCGCAGGCAAGCTCTGAGACCGGCATTACAGGCTTTCAACAAGGCGCCCACCATGCGACTCATCAATCGACAGCCGAGCCGGGTCGGCGGCCTGATGCTGCTCCTGCTGCCGTTCATCGTGCTTTGCGCGGTCTACTTCACCGGGTCTTCGATGCGGCTTTCGCTCAATCCCGATGACAAGCTGCTGCCGAGCGCGACGCAAATGAGTGATGCGATCAAGTCGGTCGCTTTCACCGAGGACCGGCGCACCGGCGAATACCTGTTGTGGGCCGACACCGTGTCCAGCTTGCGGCGCCTCGGCATCGGCCTCGCCGTGAGCGCGCTGATTGCGCTCGTCGCCGCGATTGCGACCGGTTCGCTTCCGCTCGTCAGCGCGACGCTGTCGCCGTTCATCACCGTCGTCTCGATGGTGCCGCCGCTCGCGGTGCTGCCGATCCTGTTCATCGTGTTCGGGCTCGACGAGTTGTCGAAGGTCGTGCTGATCGTCATCGGTATCACGCCGATGATGATTCGCGACCTGCATGCACGCGCGAAAGAGATTCCGGTCGAGCTGTGGGTCAAGGCGCAGACGCTCGGGGCCACCAGCTGGACGCTGATTGTGCGTCTGGTGCTGCCGCAACTGCTGCCGCGCCTGCTGGTCGCAATGCGTCTGTCACTCGGCTCGGCATGGCTCTTTCTGATCGCCGCCGAGGCGATCGCGTCGACCGATGGTCTCGGCTACCGCATCTTCCTCGTGCGCCGCTATCTGTCGATGGACCTGATCCTGCCGTACGTCGCGTGGATCACGCTGCTCGCGTGGCTAATCGACGAACTCCTGCGCCGGATCACGCGGTGGTCCTTCCCCTGGTACACAGGAGGCGCGTGATGATCGAAGTGCGCAACGTATGGAAAGAATACGGCGACCAGGTCGTGCTCGAACGCCTGAATCTCACCGTGAAGGAAGGCGAGTTCTGTTCGATGGTCGGCGCATCGGGCTGCGGCAAGTCGACCTTTCTGCGGCTGCTGCTCGGTCAGGAGCGGGCCACGCGCGGCGACATCCTGCTGGACGGCGAGCCGTTGCCAAGCGAGCCGGACCGGCATCGCGGCGTCGTGTTTCAACGCTACTCGGTGTTCGACCACCTGAGCGTATTGCGCAACGTGATGCTGGGACTGGAGTTGCCGCACGCGAAGTTCACGGGCCGGCTATTCGGCGCCCGGCGCCGCGCGGCCGCCGACGAAGCGGTCGCAATGCTCGAACGCGTGGGCCTGGGCACGGCCTTGCACAAATTTCCGCAGCAGCTCTCGGGCGGCATGCAGCAACGCCTCGCGATCGCCCAGGCGCTGACGATGAAGCCACGCGTGTTGCTGCTCGACGAGCCGTTCGGCGCGCTCGACCCCGGCATCCGTAAGGACATGCACGTGCTGCTCTCGGACCTGTGGCGCGAAGCGAAGCTCACCATCTTCATGGTCACGCATGATCTGAAAGAGGGCTTCAGCCTGGGAAGCCGCGTGCTGGTGTTCGACAAAGTGCGCGTCGACCCGCACGCGCCGGGCGCGTATGGCGCGCGCATCACCTACAACATCCCGCTCGACCGCAGCCGCGAATCCGTGTCCGCCGTTCATCTCGCTCAGGCGGCGGTGCAAGGCGCGGCCAGTGTCGAAACGATCTCCGACTAAAGGGAACCCGGATATGAAATTGCTGCTTGAAGAAACCGTTCCAGGAGGCGGCCATACGTCGCTGATCGTCAAACGCGGCCAGTCGTTGCGTGTGACGGACCTGCGCGGCGGCGCCAACGTCAGCGTGATGATGGTCAACGCCGCCGAGAAAAGCGAACGGCTCAATCTGCCGGATTCGCTGAAGTGCCAGCACACGGCGAAGCTTACCGCCGGGCACTGCCTGTACTCCGACATGGGCCGCGTGCTCGCCGCGATCGTCGCGGATACCTGCGGCTGGCACGACAGTATCGGCGGCGTTTCGAATGCCGGCGAAGTGCTCGAACGATACGGCGCGGGCCGCTATCAGGAACTGCGCAACGGGTTCTATCGCAACGGCACCGACAACCTGCTCGTCGAAATGGGCAAGTGGGGCCTCAGCAGGTCCGATCTGCTGATGACACTCAATCTGTTCAGCCGCATCGACGTCGCCGACGACGGCGCCTTGAAGTTCGTGCCCGACAACGCGAAGGCCGGCGACTACGTCGATCTGTACGCGCCGATGAACACGCTCGTCGTGCTCACCGCCATTCAGCATCCGCTCGACCCCAATCCCGAGTACGCGCCGAGGCCCGTAAAACTCGAACTGAGCGACGCGCAACCCGACATCGCCGAAATCTGCCGTACCGCCTGCGAAGAGAACGTACGCGGTTTTATCAACACCGAGCGCTTCTTTCTTTGAGCGGAGAACGACCCATGACCAGCACGCTGACCGCCAGCGAAAAACGCGCTGAAACCGCAGCCTATCGCGAGACGCTCGCGGCGGGAGAGCCGTGGCTTCACGAAGTGAAAGCCGGGCAAACGCTACGCATCGTCGATCTGGAAGGCAATCAGGCCGTCGATACGCTGTTCTACAGCCTCGCCGATCCACGCGAGCGCTTCGACCCGCAGCGCACGCTGCGCCGGCAAAAAAGCCTCTATCTGAGCGCGGGCTCGGTGTTGTATTCGAACCTCGGCAATCCGATGCTGACGATCGTCGCCGATACCTGCGGCCGTCACGACACGCTCGGCGGCGCCTGCGCGCAGGAGAGCAACACCGTGCGCTATGCGCTGGAGAAGCGCTACATGCACAGCTGCCGCGACAACTTCCTGCGTGCGTGCGCGCATGACGGGCGTCTGTCGAAGCAGGACATCGGCGCGAACATCAACTTCTTCATGAACGTCCCGGTGACGGCCGAAGGCGCGCTCACGTTCGAAGACGGCATATCCGCGCCGGGCAAGTACGTCGAGTTGCGTGCCGAGATGGACGTGATCGTGCTGATTTCCAACTGCCCGCAGTTGAACAATCCGTGCAACGCGTACAACCCCACGCCCGCGGAGCTGCTGATATGGAATTAACGCGTCTCCGCGACTGGCTGTTTGTCGTCATGCTGGTTCGCGCCGGACGATGCGTCGCCGTTACGCGCGAACAACTGACCCGAGTACATCGCTAGCGCGACTTCGGCTGTGGACGACCACGGCCGGCACATTCCACGGCGGGACGGCCCGCCTCTGAATCAAGACACCTTCCATGTTCGAGAAGATTCTGATCGCCAATCGCGGCGCTATCGCATGCCGCATTCTTGGCACGTTGCGTAAGCTCGATGTCACTGGCGTCGCGATCTATGCGGAAGCCGACCGCGCGAGCCGTCACGTGAGCGAGGCGCCGATCGCCCACGGCCTGGGCGATGGCCCGGCGGCGACGACGTATCTCGACACCGCGAAGATTCTCGAGATTGCGCGTCGCGAAGGCGTGCAGGCGATCCATCCCGGCTACGGGTTTCTATCGGAGAACGCGGCCTTCGGCGACGCATGCGAAGCGGCCGGTATCGCATTCATTGGACCGACGCCTGCGCAGCTTCGCGCGTTCGGCCTCAAGCACACGGCCCGCGAAATCGCCGCCAACGAAGGCGTGCCGATGCTAACGGGCACGGGGCTCCTCGACGGTCTGCCGGCGGCACTCGACGCCGCGCAAACCATCGGCTACCCGGTGATGCTGAAAAGCACCGCGGGCGGCGGCGGAATCGGCATGCGGGTGTGCTGGAATGCCGGCGAGCTCAGCAACCATTTCGACGCCGTCAAGCGCCTCGGCGAGAACAACTTCAGCGATGCCGGTGTGTTTCTCGAGAAGTACATCGAACGAGCACGGCATCTGGAAGTGCAGGTATTCGGCGACGGCAAAGGCGACGCGATCGCACTCGGCGTGCGCGACTGCTCGGTGCAACGGCGCAATCAGAAAGTGCTCGAGGAAACCCCCGCACCGTGCCTGCCGGACGGCATCGCCGCCGCCTTGTGCGAGGCCGCGGTCAAGCTCGCGAAAGCCGTCGACTATCGCTCGGCGGGCACCGTCGAATTCGTGTACGACAGCGCCGCGCAACAGTTCTACTTCCTGGAAGTCAACACGCGTTTGCAGGTCGAGCACGGCGTCACCGAGCAGGTGTGGGGCGTCGACCTCGTGCGCTGGATGATCGAACTGGCGGCTGGCACGCTTGCGCCGCTGCAGGAACTCGCGGCGAATCTGACGCCGCGCGGGCATGCGATCCAGGCTCGACTCTACGCGGAAGACCCGGGACGCGATTTCAAACCGAGTCCCGGCCTGCTGACCGATGTCGCGTTCCCTGCGGCGGACGGCCGCGCGCTGCGCATCGATACCTGGATCGAGGCCGGCTGCGAGGTGCCGCCCTACTTTGACCCGATGCTCGCGAAGGTGATCGCGTGGTCGCCGACTCGCGACGAGGCACGCGCTGCGCTCGACGATGCGTTGCTCGACACGCGGCTTTACGGCGTCGAGACGAATCGCGACTATCTGCGCCAGATCCTGAACGACGAGCCATTCGCATCGGGCGAGCCGTGGACCCGCTGCCTCGAAGGTCTCAGGTATCGGGCCACGACAGTCGAGGTCGTCAGCGGAGGCACCCAAACCACGGTGCAGGACTATCCCGGCCGGCTCGGCTACTGGGCGGTCGGCATTCCGCCTTCGGGCCCGATGGACGATCGCGCAATGCGGCTCGGCAATCGCCTGCTCGGCAACCCGGCCGGCGCCGCCGCGCTGGAAATCACGATGAGCGGGCCGACTCTGCGCTTCAACACCGGCGCGGTGATCGCGATTACCGGCGCGCAGATTCCCGTGTTGCTCGATGACGTAGAGCAGCCGTTGAATACGACGATCCATGTCGCCGCCGGTTCGACGCTCGCCCTCGGCACGATCCGTGGCGCGGGCGCGCGCGCTTATCTGTGTGTGCGCGGCGGCTTCGACGTCGCCGAATATCTCGGCAGCCGCAGCACGTTCACGCTCGGCCAGTTCGGCGGGCACGGCGGCCGCGCGCTCCGCGCGGGCGACGTGCTCCATCTGTATCCGCTCGCCGATGTACGAGCCGGCGCGGTGCTCGCGAACGTGCCGAAGCTCGACAACGTACGCACTCTTCGCGTGATTTACGGCCCGCACGGCGCGCCCGAGTACTTCAGCGCGCGCTATATCGAAGAACTTCTCGACACCGAGTGGGAGATCCACTTCAACTCCAGCCGCACCGGCGTGCGCCTGATCGGACCGAAGCCCGAATGGGCGCGCGAGGACGGCGGCGAGGCGGGGCTGCACCCGTCGAACATCCACGACAACCCGTACGCGATCGGCGCAGTCGACTTCACCGGTGACATGCCGGTGATTCTCGGGCCCGACGGCCCGAGCCTCGGCGGCTTCGTGTGTCCAGTGACGATCATCGAAGCAGACCTGTGGCAGATCGGCCAGTTGAAAGCAGGCGACAGGATTCGCTTCGTCCCCGTCGAAGTCGACGAAGCGCGCGAAGCGGCGCGCCAGCGTCTGACGGAACTGGAGACGCTCGCGATCGGGCCGAGTGCACCGGCCGGCCGACGACGCGCGCTGTGCTCGCCGGTGGTTCTCGATACCGGCTCCGATGGCGAAAGGCTGGTCGCGCGCATGTCCGGCGACACGCATCTGCTGCTCGAAATCGGACCGGCGGAACTCGACCTCGTGTCGCGCTTCCGCGGGCATGCGCTGATGCAGTCACTCGAAGCGCTGGCGCTTGCCGGCGTGATCGACCTCACGCCCGGCATTCGCTCGCTACAGATTCACTACCGGCCCGAGGCCTTGCCGCTCGCCCGCCTGCTCGACATCGTCGCGCGCGCGTGGGATCGGGTACTGGTGCAAAAAGACCTGCGCGTGCCGTCGCGGATCGTTCATTTACCGCTGTCGTGGGACGACCCGGCATGCCAGCTTGCGATCGAAAAATATATGACCACGGTGCGCAAGGATGCGCCGTGGTGCCCGAGCAACCTCGAATTCATTCGCCGCATCAACGATCTCGATAGCATCGACGCGGTCCGCAAGATCGTGTTCGACGCGAGCTATCTGGTGATGGGCCTCGGCGACGTGTACCTCGGCGCGCCCGTCGCGACGCCGCTCGATCCACGGCATCGGCTGGTGACGACGAAATACAACCCGGCGCGCACCTGGACCGCCGAGAACTCGGTCGGCATCGGCGGTGCGTATCTGTGCGTGTATGGGATGGAAGGCCCCGGAGGCTATCAATTCGTCGGCCGCACGCTGCAGATGTGGAATCGCTACCGCAAAACCGCGGACTTCGACGGGCAGCATTATCTGCTGCGCTTCTTCGACCAGATCCGCTTCTACGAAGTCCCGGCTGACGAACTGTTGCGTATCCGCGCCGACTTTCCGCTCGGACGCTATCCGTTGCGAATCGACGAAGCCGAACTATCGCTGCCGGACTATCAGGCGTTCCTCGCCAGCGAATCGGCCAGCATCGACGCGTTCCGGTCGCGGCAACGCACGGCCTTCCAGGCCGAGCGCGAGCGGTGGCGTGCAGCGGGCGCAGCCGAAGACACATTCGAGCCGCCGGTCGCGCAAGACGCTCAACTGGCGCCGCTGGAAGACGGAGAAATCGCGGTGGACAGCGAAATTGCCGGCAGCCTGTGGCAAGTCAAGGTGAAGACCGGTGAGCCGGTCGATGCCGGCGACGTACTGTTCATCATCGAATCGATGAAGATGGAAATCTCCGTGTGCGCGCCGTGCGCGGGAACCGTCGGCCAGATCCACGTGGCGCCGGGCTCACCGGTGCGCGCCGGCCAGCGGGTGGCGGTCATCGAACGTCATTGAACGTCGTGAGCGAATCGCGCGGAGCTAATCATCTGAAGAGAAACTGCATCCTCCCATTCGGGCGTGCATAGCAATTCCCTAGTTCGCGAACCATCACAACCATTCGTTTCCACTTGATGCGGAGCCGAACTTTCGGACATCCGATACCTCAACTACGGCGCCGTGCTGTCGTTAACAGATACGGCCACGCCGCGAAACTGAGGACTGCGATCGCCACGTTCAGCCTCGGCGGCGCTCGTGCGTGCGCGCCCGTTTTTGTGCGCGCTGCCGTTAAGCGAACGGCCGTGCAGGCCAGCAAACGCGCGTCGACAAAGGCGCGCGTGGAGCCGGAAAGCGAAGTTCGCAAAGAAGCGCCTGCGGCAGCGGCGCCGGCCGTAGCGCAAGCCAGCGGCGATTGGTAAAGGTTCCGAGCACCGCGACTTGCGCGACGAACACCGCGTCAATGAGCGTAACGATGGAAAGAAGTTGGATGAACTGGTTCTCGCATGCCGCGCACATTCCCGCGAAGCTGGCGAGCCGCGCGTTGTCGCCCGCCGGTGTGGTCGTGGCCTGCGCGATGTTGACGTTCTTCATGTGGGGCATCTGCGCGCGCGATCTGGCGGGCATGCGCCGGGAAGCTTACTCACGCGCCATCAAGGACGCGCAGAATCTGATGTTTTTCATCGCGCACGATATCGATGAAAACGTCGATCTGTTCGACAGATCGCTGCAGGCGGTGGTCGACAACGTCGGCGACCCCGCGGTGATGCAGTTGCCCGCGCAGCAGCGCAATCAGCTGCTATTTGCTGGCGCAACGCCGGAAAGTTATTTCGGCGCGGTGTTCGTGACCGACGCCGACGGCACGCTGCTTCTGGACTCGACGGCCATTCCCGCGCGCCCGACGCGCGACGAGGATCGTCACTACTTCCTCGCACAGGGAGGAAGTTGCGGCAGCGATCTGTTCATCGGCACCCCCTATCGCTCTTCGCTGACCTACGACGCCTATGTGATCGGCTTCAGCCGTTGCTTGAGCACGCCGAACGGCGCGTTCGACGGCATCGTGGCCGGCACGCTCAGCATCGACTACTTCCGCTCGCTGCTGGGCGGTGTCGCACTCGGCAAGGACGGTTACGCCGCGGTGATTCACAGCAGCGGAGCGCTGGTGTCGCAGCAGCCCGATACGCCCGGCTCGGTGGGCCGGGACATGAGCCACGATCCGGTGTTTCTGCGCACGCTCGGCAAGAGCGATGGCGCGTTCACGGCGCTCGACGAATCATCCGGCACGCGGCGCCTGTATGTGTTCAAGCGGCTGAGCGAGGCGCCGCTGCTGCTGGTGGTCGCGCCGTCACTCGACGACGTCTACGCGGGCTGGAGGCAGCGCGCGATCCGGGTCGGTCTGCTGACGCTGGTCTTCACCCTGTCGATGGCCCTGTGCGCGAGCGTGCTTGCCAACGAGCTGAAACGGCGCGAGCGCGCCGAGAGCCGTTTGCGCATCGCGGCGGCCACCGATGCGCTGACCGGTCTTTCCAATCGCGGCGTGTTCGACGCGATGCTGCGGCGGAAGTGGCGGCAATCGACGCGCGACGGCAGACCGGTTTCGCTGCTGTTCGTCGACGTCGACTGCTTCAAGAAGTACAACGACACCTACGGCCATGCAGCCGGCGACGAAACGCTCAAGCGCGTCGCCGACACGATGAGGTCCTGTGTCGGCCGCCCTCTCGACGAAATCGCGCGCTACGGCGGCGAGGAGTTCGTCGCGATCCTGCCGGGCACCGACGCCGATGGCGCGCGAGTCGTCGCCGAAACGGTGCGGCGCGCGATCCATGACCTGAACATTGCGCATAGACAGTCGCCATGGCTGCGCGTGACCGTCAGCATCGGCGTCGCAACGCGCCGCGCTACGCAGGGTGAAAACCCGTTCGCGCTGGTGAAAACGGCCGATGCCGCGCTGTACGACGCGAAGGCCGCCGGCAGAAATCGTATCCGGGGCGCGCCGTCGCTCGCGCAGCCGTCGCGCGATCATCCGCTGCAAGTGCAGGAAGGTCAGCGCGAAACCGGGCGATAGGCGTCGCGGCGCGTGAGCGCAGGCGCAAGCGGTAGGCAACCGTTGCGCGGCGCCTGCGGGACTTCGCCCGCACGGGCCGGTTGCGCGGCTGAACTCGATCGGCAGCCCGGTCTCTAACCGCCTGACAGACGCTTCGGATTCCGCTTCGGGATCGGCAACCGGCAAGCGCCACTTCGAGGAGGTTCACTGATGTCCTTTCGCCCCGCCGCAACCGCCGCCGTACTGGTTTGTCTCGCGCTGCCGGGCGCCACCGCGACACTTGCGGCCCAGCCGCAAACCCCGGCTTCGTCCGATAGCCAGTGGCGCGCCAGCCCGACCACGCTCGCGACGCTGCTGCAGGACGGCTACCGGATCGTCGCGGTCGTCAATGGCGTACGCGGCAACGCGGGGCCAGCCGACACGATCTTCGTGCAGCGCGATCAGAGTGCCTATAAATGCATCGACCCGCAGCAAGCGGATGCGAACACCAAAGCGGCCACGGCACCGGCCTGTTACGAGCTGGTGCCGCCGAGCGGCGGCGCGCCGGCCTCGGAATCGAAATAGCGTGTTTGAATTCGACGCGACAGTCCGGTACTGCGCTTGCGCGCGAGCAGCGTGACCGTCGAGCGATGACTTCCGAGCCTTAGCGATCCACCAGCCGGCTCAGATTGCCGCGCACCCGCTGCAACAGCGCGATCAGCTGCGCCGCTTCTTCATCGCTAAAACCATTGAGCGCTTCGAGCGCGACTTCATCGCCGACCTTGCGCGCCTTGCCGAGCGTGCGTTCGGCTTTCTGGGTCATGCGCACCTGGCGCTCGCGGCGGTCCTGTGGATTCGCGGTCCGCTCGATCCAGCCGCCCTCCTCCATCCGGTCGAGCAGCCGGCCCGCCGAGATCGGCGCGACCTCGAGCAGGTCCGCGAGGCGCGCCTGGTTGATGTCGCCGTAATGGCCGAGATACGCCAACACACGGCATTGCGCGCGCGTCAGATCGACCGATGATTTCGCCAGATCGTCGAATCGCTTGCCTGTCAGGCGGCCGACGTCGGAAATCAGAAAGCCGAAGCGCTCTTCGAATTGGGTTGTCATGCGCGGATTATACGGAAGCGTTTCAGCTTGCAGCACGGCCACGCATGCGCTTTCGCGTCAGCACAACTCCCGATGGCAGATTCGCGCGCAGCCGATATACTAAGCATGCTTACGATATCGACGACCCCGCCCTTCATGTCCTCCCCCTCCTCACCGGCCAGCGCCGCCACGCCGCTCAACCGGCCGATGATCACGATCTCGATCATGCTCGCCACGCTGATCCAGACGCTCGACAGCACGATCGCCAACGTGGCGCTGCCGCATATGCAAGGCACGCTGTCCGCGTCGCAGGACGAGATCACCTGGGTGCTGACCTCCTATATCGTCGCCGCCGCGATCGCCACGCCGCTGACCGGCTGGCTGTCGGACCGCCTGAGCGTGAAGCGGCTACTGCTGATCGCGATCGGCGGCTTCACGGTGTCATCGGCGCTGTGCGGGCTGTCCGAGACGCTGACGCAAATCGTGCTGTCGCGTCTATTGCAAGGGATCTTCGGTGCATCGCTGGTGCCGCTGTCGCAATCGATCCTGCTCGATATCAACCCGCGCGAGAAGCAAGGCCAGGCGATGGCGGTGTGGGGCATGGGCGTGATGGTCGGGCCCATTCTCGGACCGACGCTCGGGGGCTGGCTGACCGACAGCTACAACTGGCGCTGGGTGTTTTTCATCAACGTGCCGATCGGTGCGATCGCGCTGTTCGGCGTCGCGACTTTTCTGCCGACGCGCGAGCCGAATCACGACGCGAAGTTCGACGCGTTCGGCTTCGTCACGCTCGGTCTCGCGATCGGCGCATTGCAGGCGCTGCTCGATCGCGGCGAACAGCTCGACTGGTTTTCGTCGACCGAGATCGTGATCGAAGCGCTGGTCGCGGCGATCAGCTTCGCGTTTTTCCTCGTGCACACGGCGACGGTCGGCGAGCGTTCCTTTTTCAAGTACAAGCTGCTGAAAGACCCGAACTTCGCGACCGGCACCTTCTTCATTTTCGTGATCGGCGCAGTCATGTATGCGACACGCGCGCTGCTGCCGCCGATGCTGCAGAATCTGATGGACTATCCGGTCGCGACCACCGGGCTCGTCACCGCGCCGAGCGGCGCCGGCACGATGGTCGCGATGCTGATCGCCGGGCGGCTGCTCAGGCGTGTCGACGCGCGGCTTTTACTGCTGTCCGGCTTTCTGATTTCCGCCTTCGCGTTATGGCAGATGATGCATTACACGATCGTGCTATCGCCGTCGGATATCGTGTGGCCCGGCGTGGTCCAGGGCTTCGGACTCGGCCTCGTGTTCGTGCCGCTGTCCGCATTGACGTTCTCGACGCTGTCGCCGGGGTTGCGCGCCGACGGCACCGCGACCTACAGCCTGATGCGCAATATCGGTAGCAGTATCGGCATTTCGATCGTGCAGACGCTGATGACGCGCAACACGCAGATCTCGCACGCTGACCTCGCGGCGAATGTGACCGCGTTCAATCCGGCGATCCAGCCGCTGCTCGAGAGCGGCTCGAATTACGACATGGCGGCGCTGAACGCGTCGATCACGCAGCAGGCGTCGATGATCGCGTATCTGAACGACTTCAAACTAATGTTCATGGCGACGCTGCTGGTGATTCCGTTGCTGCTGCTGATCCGGCCGACGCACAAGGCGCCGGACGCGTCGGCGGCGCACGCGGCGATGGATTGAAGCGCGGCTAGCGCGTTGCGCGTCAACTCTCGATCCGCTCGCGGGTCACGCCGAGCAACGATGCCATCGCCGCATGGGCCGCGGCGGCATCGCGCGCGCTAATGCCGTCGAACACCGCCGTGTGCTCGGCGAGCGACGCATTGAATACGTCGGCGCGTTTCGCGTTGAGCCGCAACTGCGCCTCGAGCGTGCGCTCGATCAGCGCGCCGAGCGGAATCAGAAGCTCGTTGCTGCACGCGCTCAGCACGCTCAGATGAAACTGCAGGTCGGCGCGCACCCATTCATCGACATTGCGCGCCGCCGCCATCGCCGCGTGCGCGGTGGCGAGCGCGCGCAACGTGTCGTCGGTGTGCGACGCGGCCGCGAGAGCGGCCGCATACGGCTCGATCATTTCGCGCATCTCCTGCAACTTCAACGCGAACGCGACCGGCTCGGCAACGCGCGAATACCAGTCGAGCAGATTGGCGTCGAGCAGATTCCACGCGGATTTGGGCCGCACCCGCGTGCCGACGCGCGGGCGCGATTCGATCAGCCCTTTCGAGGTCAGCGTGCGCAGCGCCTCGCGCAGCACCGTGCGGCTCACGCCGAAGCGCTCCATCAACTCGGCCTCGCGCGGCAGGATCGTCTCGGGCGTGTAGTCGCCGCGCAGAATCGCGGTCGCGAGCAACTGGGCAACGCGCCCGTGCAGATCGTACTGAATGGTTCTCTCCTGGCTGCCGATGCGTTTGCAACGCGGCGGATGACCCCGCCCTGTCGCCACTATTTGGCGAATAGTACTATTAATAGTATCTAAAAGGGCTTTTGCGGTAGCATGAGAATCCCCGAAATTTTTGCAGGCGCCGAGCCGCAAGGAGACGCACACCATGAAAATCACCCGACTCGAAACCTTCATCGTGCCGCCGCGCTGGTGCTTCTTGAAGATCGAGACCGACGAAGGCATCGTCGGCTGGGGCGAACCGGTGGTGGAAGGCCGCGCGCATACGGTCGCCGCGGCAGTCGACGAACTGGCGGACTATCTGGTCGGCAAGGACCCGCTGCTGATCGAAGACCACTGGCAGGTCATGTACCGTTCGGGCTTCTACCGCGGCGGGCCGATTACGATGAGCGCGATCGCCGGCGTCGACCAGGCGCTATGGGACATCAAGGGCAAGCACCACGGCGTGCCGGTGCACGCGCTGCTCGGCGGCCAGGTGCGCGACCGCATCAAGGTCTACTCGTGGATCGGCGGCGACCGGCCGAGCGATGTCGCCAACAACGCGCGCGCGGTGGTCGAGCGCGGCTTCAAGGCCGTGAAGATGAACGGCTCGGAAGAACTGCAGATCATCGACACGTTCGACAAGGTGCAAGGCGTGATCAACAACGTGGCGGCGGTGCGCGAGGCGGTCGGGCCCAACATCGGCATCGGCGTGGACTTTCATGGCCGCGTGCATAAGCCGATGGCGAAGGTGCTCGCAAAGGAACTCGATCCGTACAAGCTGCTGTTCATCGAGGAACCGGTGCTGTCGGAGAACGCGGAAGCGCTGCGCGACATCGTCAATCAGACCAACACGCCGATCGCGCTCGGCGAGCGGCTGTATTCGCGCTGGGACTTCAAGCATATTCTGTCGGGCGGCTACGTCGACATCATCCAGCCGGACGCGTCGCACGCGGGCGGCATCACCGAGTGCCGCAAGATCGCGTCGATGGCCGAGGCCTACGACGTCGCGCTCGCGCTGCATTGCCCGCTCGGCCCGATCGCGCTCGCCACCTGCCTGCAGATCGACGCGGTCAGCTATAACGCGTTCATCCAGGAACAGAGCCTGGGCATCCACTACAACCAGGGCAACGACCTGCTCGACTACATCAAGAATCCCGAGGTCTTCAAATACGAAGACGGCTTCGTGTCGATTCCGCAAGGCCCGGGGCTCGGTATCGAGGTCAACGAGGAGAAAGTGCGGGAGATGGCGAAAGTCGGCCACCGCTGGCGCAATCCGGTGTGGCGCCATGAGGATGGCAGCGTCGCCGAATGGTAAGTGCGTGAAGTGACGCCGCCCGCGGGCGGCGTTTTATTTTGCGTTTCGTTTTTGCCTTTCTCGTTTTGAACGGCCTATCGGGTACATGCGCGCGTTAAGGCGATGTGACGCGCACGCCGTCGCAGTAACG
>NZ_DASXHN010000147.1:0-8543 GCF_036488505.1 Paraburkholderia sp.
GTTGCTCGCCGGGCAGAGTCCGACCGTCTTGGGCCTCTCGTCAGCACGGGCGAGCTTGCCCAAATCGTGGCTAACGTCGTCAAAACCCGTGAGAAGGGCAAGGATCCGGCAACCCGCACCTTTCAGGCTATACGGATTCACGTCAATCAAGAGCTTGCGGAGCTGCAAGTCGTTCTAGAAGCAGCATTGTCGTTGTTGGAACAAGGGGGGCGGCTGGTGGTCATCAGCTTTCATTCGCTCGAGGACAGGATCGTCAAGCGATTCATGCAGGCGCACGCGAGCACGCCGGCGGTTGACCGCCGGCTGCCGATCCGTGCGGTCGACCTGCCCAGCCCTCCGCTCAAGATCATCGGCCGTGTATTCGCGAGCGACGCTGAAGTCGCCGCCAACCCGCGCGCCCGTTCTGCCGTGATGCGCGTGGCGGAGCGGATCGCACCATGAACCGTCTCAACATCTTCCTGCTGATGATCGTGATGGGCTGTGCGTTGTCGGTCGTCAACGCGACCAATCAGCAGCGTCAAATTTTTATCCAGTTGCAGCGCGCGCAATCGCAGGAGCGTCAGCTGCAGCAGGACTATTCGCAACTTCAGTATCAGCAGAGCGCGCTGTCGAAAACCTCGCGCATCGAGCAGATCGCAACCTCCTCGCTGAAAATGCAATCGGTCACGACCGGCCGCACTCAGTACCTGACGCTCGCCCCCGGCGCCGCGACGGCGCTGGACGCGCCCATTCCGACTTCCGCTCCGGCCTCGGCGCCGGCGGCGACCCGTCGCGGAGGCACGCGATGAAAAAATCGTCGTCGGCGCACAAGAGCGTCGCGTTTTCGGCCAACCCGATCCTGTCGGTGCGTCTGCCGATGTGGCGCTCGAAGCTCGTCGTGTTCATGCTGTTCATGGCGTTCTTTGCGCTGGCCGCGCGCGCGTTCTGGATTCAGGGACCGGGCAACGCGTTCTATCTGAAGCAGGGCGAAATCCGCTATCAGCGCCGCATCGAACTGCCGGCCACACGCGGCAAGATTCTCGATCGCAACGGCCTCGTGCTCGCGACGAGTCTGCCGGTGCGCGCGATCTGGGCGATTCCCGAGTCGGTGCCGGACGACCTCGGCGCGGACAAGCTCGACTCGCTCGGCAAGCTGCTCGGCATGACCACCAAAGAGCTGCGCACGAAGCTGTCGGAAGACAAGACCTTCGTCTACGTGAAGCGCCAGGTGCCGCTCGACGTCGCCGCGAAAGTCGCCGCGCTCGACATCCCCGGCATCTATTCACGCGAGGAATACAAGCGTTTCTATCCGGAGGGCGAGATCACCGCTCACTTGATCGGCTTCACGAACGTCGAGGACGAGGGCCAGGAAGGCGTCGAGCTGGGCGACCAGAAGCTGCTCGCGGGCATGTCGGGCAGCCGCCGCGTGATCAAGGACCGGATGGGCCACATCATCGAGGATGTGGACGAGCAGGTCGTGCCGCACAACGGCCGGGACGTCGATCTGTCGATCGACAGCAAGATCCAGTACATCGCCTATACGAACCTGAAAGCCGCGGTTGAGAAGTTCAAGGCGAAGGCCGGCGCGGCGATGGTGATCGACGTGCGCACCGGTGAAGTGCTCGCGCTCGTCAATTACCCGACCTACAACCCGAACGACCGCTCGCGCCTCACGGGCGAGCAGCTGCGAAACCGCATCCTGACCGATACGTTCGAGCCCGGCTCGATCATGAAGCCGTTCACGATCTCGCTCGCGCTCGATCTGCACCGCGTGACGCCGACTACACTGGTGGATACGGGCAATGGGCACTTCGTTCTCGACGGCGCGCCGATCACCGACGATAGCGCCTTCGGCGTGCTCACGGTCGGCGGCGTGATCCAGAAGTCGAGCAACATCGGCGCGACCAAAATCGCGATGCAGCTGCGGCCCGAAGAGATGTGGAACATGTACACCAGCATCGGTCTCGGTCAGGCGCCGAAGGTCGGTTTCCCCGGCGCGGCGGCGGGCCGTCTGCGTCCGTGGAAGAGCTGGCGCCGCATCGAACAGGCGACCATGTCGTACGGCTACGGTTTGTCGGTGTCGCTGTTCCAGCTCGGCCGCGCGTATACCGCCATCGCACACGACGGCCAGATCGTGCCGGTGACGATTTTCCACACGCCGACCGACGCACCGGCCACCGGTCCGCAGATCTTCTCGCCGACCACCGCGCGCGAAGTGCGCACGATGCTCGAATCCGTCGTGTCGGCGCAAGGCACGTCGCCGGATGCGGCGGTGCCCGGCTATCGCGTCGGCGGCAAGAGCGGTACCGCGTACAAGCACGGTCCGCACGGCTACGACCACTCCAAATATCGCGCGTCGTTCGTCGGCATGGCGCCGATGCCTAACCCGCGCATCGTCGTAGCCGTATCGGTCGACGAACCGACCGCAGGTAGCCACTTCGGCGGCCAGGTGTCGGGCCCGGTGTTCTCCGGCATCGTCGGCGACACGTTGCGCGCGCTGAACGTGCCGCCCGACATGCCAGTCAAGCAGATGGTGGTGTCCGACGATTCGGCGCCGCCCGCGCCGGGCGCGCCGGCCACGCCGGTGCAGGCGAAGAAATTGTCCACCAACGCTGGCGTGAAAAAGATGACCATTTCCGCCAACTCGAAGACTCACCCGGGAGTCGAGCGATGAGCGCGCTGCGCGAGCAACATCCAGCGCACCGGCAGATCGCCGACGCCCTCGCCTGGCTGCACCAGCGCGTGCAGCCAGGCGCGCATCTGCACGCCGACACGCGCTCGCTCGCGGCCGGCGACGCATTCTTCGCGTACGCGGTTGACGGCGCCGACAACCGGCCGTTCATCGCCAACGCGATCGAGCGCGGTGCGGCCGCGGTGCTGGTGCAGCCCGAAGGTTTCAGCGGCACGCTGGATCCGTCGATCGCGCACGCGGTGCCCGCGCTGAACGAACTTGCGGGCGCGATCGCGAGCGCGTGGTACAGCGACCCGAGCGACGTGATGCTCGCAGTCGGCATCACCGGCACGAACGGCAAGACCTCATGCAGCCAGTGGATCGCTTCCGCGCTGTCCGCGCTCGGCTCGCGGTGCGCTGTGGTCGGCACGCTCGGCACCGGCTTTCCCGGCCAGCTCGCGCACACCGGCTTCACGACGCCCGATGCGCCGCAACTGCAACGCAGCCTCGCGCAATTGCGCGACGCGGGCGCGCAGGCGATCGCAATGGAAGTGTCGTCGCACGCGCTGCATCAGGGGCGCGTGAACGGCACGTCGTTCGACATCGCGGTGTTCACGAATCTTACGCAGGACCATCTCGACTATCACCGCACGTTCGAAGCCTACGAAGCGGCCAAAGCGCGCCTGTTCGCGTGGCCGGAACTGGGCGCGGCGGTGATCAATCGCGACGATGCCGCCGGGCGCCGGTTGCTCGCCAGCACGCAGGGCCACGCGCGCACGATCGCGTATGGTATCGAGCCGCAGCCGGCCGGCCTGACGCAGGCAATGCCGCAGGACATGCCGGCGGCCGACGCGTGGCTGCTCGCCTCGAACGTGCGCGCGACGGCCACCGGCACCGCGTTTCATCTGACCACGTCCGACTGGGGCAGCGCCGACGTCGAAGTGCAAACGCTCGGTCTCTTCAACGTCAGCAATCTGCTCGCCGTGCTCGGCACGCTGCTCGCCGCCGATGTGCGATTCGACGCGGCGCTTGCCGAACTGGCGAAACTCGAGCCGGTGAACGGCCGGATGCAGCGCCTCGGCGGGCGGCTGCAGAACGACGAGCCGCTGGTTGTGATCGACTACGCGCATACCCCCGACGCGCTCGAAAAAACCCTTGAAGCGCTGCGCCCGATCGCGACCGCACGCGGCGGCGAACTGATCTGCATGTTCGGCTGCGGCGGCGATCGCGACGCGACCAAGCGTCCGCTGATGGGAGCGATCGCCGAGCGGCTCGCGGACGGCCTCGTCATTACCAGCGACAACCCGCGCAGCGAAGATCCGCTCGCGATTATCGAGCAGATCGCAGCCGGCATGAAGGATGCATCGACCGCGCGCCGCATCGAGGACCGCGCGAGCGCGATCCTGCAGGCGATCCGTGGCGCCGCCCGCGAAGACGTGATCGTGCTGGCCGGCAAGGGGCACGAAGCGACACAGGAAATCATGGGCAAGAAGCGCGTTTTCTCCGATCAGGACCACGCTCGCCTGGCGCTCGCCGCGCGGGCGACGCAAGCACGCGGAGGTGGCGAATGAGCATGTTCTCGCTACGCGCGGCCGCCGCGCAGATCCCCGGCGCGACGGTGACCGGCGACGACAGCGTGCGCTTCGAGCGGGTCTCGACCGATAGCCGCAGCGCCGGCCCTGGCGATCTGTTCATCGCGATCAAGGGCGAGCGCTTCGACGCGCACGACTTCCTCGCGGACGTGGCGACGCGCAACGTGACGGCCGTGCTGGTCGCGCGCACGCCGGACCGCTGGAACGTGCCGGCGATCCGCGTCGCCGATACGCGCGATGCGCTGGGCGCGCTCGCACGCGGCTGGCGCCGCCAGTTCGACATGCCGCTCGTCGCGGTGACGGGCAGCAACGGCAAGACCACGGTCAAGGAAATGATCGCGTCAATCTTCGCCGCCGCGGTGGGCGCGGATGCGCGTCTGGCGACCGCGGGCAACTTCAACAACGACATCGGCTTGCCGCTCACGCTGTTCCGCCTGCACGCCGCGCATCGGCTGGCCGTGGTCGAACTCGGCATGAACCATCCGGGCGAAACCGAACTGCTCGCGAAGCTCGCCGAACCGACCGTTGCGGTCGTGAACAACGCGCAGCGCGAGCATCAGGAATTCATGGCGACCGTCGAAGCCGTCGCGCTCGAACACGCGAGCGTGATTCACGCGCTGCCGCCCGACGGCACCGCGGTGTTCCCCGCCGACGACGCGTACGCGAGCATCTGGCGGGTGGCCGCAACCGGCAATCGCATCGTCGATTTCGCGCTGAACAACGCACAGCGCACGACCGAAGCCGCGGTGAAAGGCGCGTTCGACGGCAAACACCTGAGCATCGATACGCCGCAAGGCCAGTTCGACGTCATGTTGCAAGTGCTCGGCGACCATAACGCGCACAACGCGCTCGCTGCGACGGCGGCGGCGCTCGCGGCGGGCGTATCGCTCGACGCGATCAAGCGCGGTCTCGAGTCGTTCAGCCCGGTCAAAGGCCGTTTGCAGGTCAAACAGGCCGCGCTCGGCACACTCGCCGGCGCGACCGTGATCGATGACACCTACAACGCGAATCCCGATTCGATGCGTGCGGCGATCGACGTGCTTGCGTCGCGCCCGTCGCCGCGTGTGCTCGTGATGGGCGACATGGGCGAGGTCGGCGACCACGGCCCCGCGTTTCACCGCGAAATCGGCGCGTATGCGAAAGAGCGCGGTATCGACGCGCTGTATGCGATGGGCGACGCGTCGCGCGACGCCTGCACCGCATACGGCGTCCGCGCGCACCACGTCGCCGATGTGGGCACGCTGGTCGCGCAACTGCAGCAGGCCGGCTTCGGCGCTGCCGCAACGTTTCTCGTGAAAGGCTCGCGCTTCATGCAAATGGAGCGCGTGGTGGACGCCGTGACGAGTCCACAACCCAACGCTGCGGGCACGACGCCCGCCGCACATTGAAATAAGAAGGACCAAGCATGCTACTGGCGCTGGCGCAATGGCTGCAGAATGACGCAACCTTTTTGCGCGTGTTCAGTTATCTGACGTTCCGCGCGGTGATGGCCACCATCACCGCGCTGTTGATCGGGCTCGTCTGCGGCCCGGCTGTGATTCGCAAGCTGACCGCGATGAAGGTAGGCCAGGCCGTCCGTACCGACGGTCCGCAAACCCACCTCGTCAAATCCGGCACGCCGACGATGGGCGGCGTGCTGATTCTGCTCGGCATCGCAGTGGCCACGCTGCTGTGGGCCGACCTGACCAACCGCTTCATCTGGATCGTGATGCTGGTCACGTTCGGGTTCGGCGTGATCGGCTGGGTCGACGACTACCGCAAGGTCGTCTACAAGGACCCGCGCGGCATGTCGTCGCGCGAGAAGTACTTCTGGCAGTCGGTGATCGGCCTGTTCGCGGCGGTCTATCTCGCGTTCAGCGTGTCCGAGGCGAACAACGTGCGGGTGCTCGACCTGTTCATGGCGTGGGTGCGCAGCGGCCTGTCGATGGGGCTGCCCGCGCGCGCGGACCTGCTGCTGCCGTTCTTCAAGTCGATCACCTATCCGCTCGGCGTGTGGGGCTTCATCGTGCTCACCTATCTGGTGATCGTCGGCGCGAGCAATGCGGTGAATCTGACCGACGGCCTCGACGGCCTCGTGATCATGCCGGTCGTGCTGGTCGGCGCATCGCTCGGCGTGTTCGCATACGTGATGGGCAGTTCGGTGTATTCGAAATACCTGCTGTTTCCGCACATTCCGGGCGCTGGCGAACTGCTGATCTTCTGTTCGGCGATGGGCGGCGCGGGCCTCGCGTTCCTGTGGTTCAACACTCACCCGGCGCAGATGTTCATGGGCGACGTCGGCGCGCTCGCGCTCGGCGGCGCGCTCGGCACGGTCGCGGTGATCGTCCGTCAGGAAATCGTGCTCTTCATCATGGGCGGCATTTTCGTCGCCGAAACGCTGTCGGTGATGCTGCAGGTCACGTGGTTCAAATACACCAAGCGCCGCTACGGCGAAGGGCGGCGCTTTTTCAAGATGGCGCCGCTGCATCACCATTTCGAATTGTCAGGCTGGAAGGAAACGCAGGTGGTCGTGCGTTTCTGGATCATCACGTTGATGTTGTGTCTGTTCGGTTTGTCCACGCTCAAACTGCGTTAAGCGGCAGGTATTAAAGGAAGCAGGCGATGTTCGGCGAGAAGTTTCGGGATCGGCAAAAGCCGATGGTGCTCGTGCTGGGACTGGGTGAATCCGGTCTCGCGATGGCGCGCTGGTGCGCGCGGCACGGCTGTCGGCTGCGTGTGGCCGATACCCGCGAGGTGCCGCCGAACCTGTCCGCGCTCGAAGCGCACGGCGTCGATGCCGATTTCGTCGGCGGCCCGTTTTCGCCGGTGCTGCTCGAAGGCGTGGAGCTGGTCGCGATCAGTCCGGGCCTGTCGCCGTTTGCCGCCGAACTGCTGCCGCTGATCTCCGCCGCGCGCGAGCGGGGCATCGCCGTGTGGGGCGAGCTCGAACTGTTCTCGCACGCGTTGCGCGCGCTCGGTGAATCCGGCTATGCGCCGAAGGTGGTCGCGATTACCGGCACCAACGGCAAGACCACGACGACGAGTCTGACGGGGCTGCTGTGCGAGCGCGCGGGCAAGAAGGTCGCGGTGGCGGGCAACATCAGCCCGTCGTTGCTCGACAAGCTAAGCGAAGCCATCGACAACACCGCACTGCCTGACATATGGGTGCTCGAACTGTCGAGCTTCCAGCTGGAGACGGCCCACACGTTCGCACCGGATGCGGCGGCCGTGCTGAACATCACCCAGGATCACCTCGATTGGCACGGCGGACTCGATGCGTACGCGGCGGCGAAGGGCCGCATCTTCGGTACACAGACCGTGCGCGTGCTGAATCGCGACGACGCGCGCGTGATGGCGCTGGCCCCCGCGAGCGCTGACGCCGAGATCGTCACGTTCGGCGTCACCGAGCCGAAGAACGACGGCGACTACGGGCTGCTGCGCGAGAACGGCATGCTGTGGCTCGTGCAGGCACACGATCGCGACGCGATCGACGAACCGGTAACCAGGCGCCGTCGCAAGAACGAAGAGGCCGCGACGCCGGACATCGGCTTCAAGCGCCTGATGCCCGCCGACGCACTGCGGATTCGCGGCTTGCACAACGCCGCCAACGCGCTCGCCGCCTATGCGCTCGCGCGCGCGATTGGTTTGCCCGGCGCGCCGTTGCTGCATGGGCTGCGCGAATATCACGGCGAGCCGCATCGGGTCGAACTGATCGCGTCGATCGACGGCGTCGACTACGTGGACGACAGCAAGGGCACCAACGTCGGCGCGACGGTCGCCGCGCTCGACGGTCTCGCGCAGCGCGTCGTGCTGATCGCCGGCGGCGACGGCAAGGGCCAGGACTTCGAGCCGCTCGCCGCGCCCGTGATGCGCTGGTGCCGCGCGGTGATGCTGATTGGCCGCGACGCGCCCCGGATCCGCGCCGCGCTCGACCATAGCGGCATCGCGATGACCGACCACGCGACGCTCGAAGAAGCGACGCGGGCCGCCACCGCATTGGCGCAACCTGGCGACGCCGTGTTGCTGTCGCCGGCGTGCGCGAGCTTTGACATGTTCAAAGGTTACGCCCATCGCGCGCAGGTGTTCCGCAGCACGGTGGAAGACATCGCGGCAGAACGGGGGACGATGATATGAGCTGGTCAGAACGCTTCGGTTCGCGCCTGGCCGGCTCCCGTGCCGGCAATGGCGATACGGGTAGCACGGGCCGCGCCTCAGGCCGCTCGGGCGGCAGTGGTCTCGCGAGTGCCGTGAACGGCGTTCGTCCACTGCGCTCGCGGATGCTCGACTACGATCACTCGTTGCTGTGGGTGGTCGTCGCGCTG
>NZ_DASXHN010000164.1:0-8887 GCF_036488505.1 Paraburkholderia sp.
GTGAGCGCGACCGCCGTGCTCATCGCGATCACTTCGCGCGAGAACAGCGACAGCTCCATGCCCGCGTTGCCCTGGGTGATGCCGTCGCACATCGCCGGCACGCCGCCCGCGAATTGGGCGACGCCGCCGTTCTCGCGCGCGGCCTGCTTGATGATGTCCGGGTAGCTGACGTACGGCGCATGGGCCGACAGCATCTCGTTGTACGAAGACACGATGCCGATGTTCGGCTGACGGATCTGCTTGATCGCGAGCTTGTCGTTGCCCTCGAGACCCGCGAAGCCGTGGGCAAGGTTCGCGCACGACAACGCGCCGCGCGCCGGGAACCGCCCTTGCGCGTGACGGATGCGTGCCAGATACGCATCACGGGTGGGCTTGCTGCGCTCGATCACGCGTTGCGTGACCTTCAATAATTGCGGATGCGGGGAAACCATCGGAGCTCCTTCGTCGGTGGCGGCTGACACACGCATGACGCCAGGCGGTATCGGGGGGCGCGGATTGTCAGGATGTTCTGGCGTCGAACGAGGCAATTTTAGTAGAAAAACTACATGGTCACAACGACGATTTCTGTTGCATTGCCGCAGCCGGGGATGCCCGCACTTGCTTTACTGGCAGCGCATCGCCGCCGAATCGCAAATCTAAGGGATTACACTTAGAAGCCAGTATGTAGTTTTTGTACATCATTTTGTGCGCTCCCAGCCAATCGGATATAGTCCACACGTTCTTCAGCATAGTGCGAGTTTCCCGATGATGCTGTCCCAGCTGCAAGAGATGCGCGACCAGTTGCGCCCGTCCGAGCGCAAGCTCGCCGATTACGTGATCGAGGCGCCGCGCGAGGTGCTCGATCTGTCGATGACTGAGGTCGCCGCGCGCGCCGGCGTCAGTCAGCCGACGATCGCGCGTTTCTGTCACGCGCTCGGCTTCTCGGGGTTTCGCGAATTCAAGATCCGCCTCGCGCAAGGTATCGCCGCGGAAGTGCCCGCCGTCTACCGCGACGTGCGCCCTGACGAGCCGACGCCGGGCGTCGCTGCGAAGGTGCTGGACCGCACCATCGGCGCGCTGATCCAGGTGCGCAATAACCTGTCGTCGGATAGCGTCGCCGCCGCGATCGCCATCCTCGCGCAGGCGCGACGCATCGAGTTCTACGGCGCGGGCGGCTCGGGCATCGCCGCGCTCGACGTACAGCACAAGTTCTTTCGCCTCGGCATGCCCAGCGTCGCGTATTCGGATCCGCATACGTTCCTGATGTCGGCGGCGCTGCTGGGCGCGGGCGACGTGGTCGTCGCGATCTCGAATACCGGCCGCACGCGCGACATCATCGATGCCGCGAAGGCGGCGCTCCACGCCGGGGCCAAAGTGATCGCGATCACCCACGGCAATTCGCCGCTCGCGCGGCTCGCGACGGTGGGTCTGTTTGCGAACGTCGACGAAGACACCGATATTTTTTCGCCGATGACCTCACGTGTGTCCCATCTGGCCATCGGCGACATTCTCGCGGTGGGCGTCGCGCTGAGCCGTGGGCCGGAATTGCTGGAGAAGCTCGCGCAGACCAAGGAGGTCATTCATCGACGGCGGGTGGATTCGCACGGATGACGCGCTCCAAAGACGCGCACCCGTAACGGCTGACGCGCGCCAGATGCAAAAAGGGCGGTGTACCGGTTAGCCGGCACACCGCCCTTTCGTTTTTCCCGCTCGACAGCGCCAGGCGCCGTCAGACGCTCAGAACGGCTTGATCACCACCAGCGCGACCGCCGCCAGCATCCCGAGCACCGGCAATTCGTTGAACATGCGGTACCACTTGTCCGTGCGGCGGTTCTCGCCGCGCTCGAAGCGCCGCAGCAGCACACCGCAATAGATGTGATAGACGACCAGCAGCACGACCACGCCGACTTTCGCGTGAATCCACCCCTCACCGCTGCCGATGCCGATCACGAGCCATAGCCACAATCCGCACGCAATCGCCGGCACCGCGATGAAGCTCATGAAGCGAAACAGCTTGCGCGCCATCAGCAGCAGACGCGCGGTAGCCGCGGGCTCGGTTTCCATCGCCAGATTGACGAAGATGCGAGGCAAATAGAACAGGCCGGCAAACCAGGAGGCAATCAATACGATGTGAAACGTCTTTACCCAGAGCATCGGCGGTTCCTTGTTGTCGTGTGGTGCAGCGCTTACTGCCGGCCCTCGCCGTGGCCGAGCACGACGTACTTCAGCGACGTCAGCCCGTCGAGGCCGACCGGGCCGCGCGCGTGCAGCTTGTCGTTCGAAATGCCGATCTCCGCGCCCAGCCCGAACTCGAAGCCGTCCGCGAAACGCGTGGACGCGTTGACCATCACGCTCGCCGAATCGACTTCGCGCAGGAAGCGCATCGCGCGGTCGTGGTCTTCCGTGACGATCGCGTCGGTGTGTTGCGAACTGTACGTGTTGATGTGCTCGATCGCCGCGTCCAGATCGTCGACGACCTTGATCGCGAGCACCGGCGCGAGATATTCGGTGCGCCAGTCTTGCTCGGTCGCGTCGACCAGCGGGCCGACGCCCGCATCGGCGAGGACCGCGCGCGCCGCCGCGTCAACGCGCAGCTCGACGTCCTTGGCTCGATACAGTTTGCCGAGCGGCGGCAGCACGCGCGCTGCGATGCCGCGCGCGACCAGCAGCGTTTCCATCGTGTTGCAGGTGCCGTAGCGGTGCGTCTTCGCGTTGTCGCAGACGTTCTGCGCCTTGGCCAGATCCGCGCGATCGTCGACATACACATGGCAGATGCCGTCGAGATGCTTGATCATCGGCACGCGCGCTTCCTTCATCAGCCGCTCGATCAGGCTCTTGCCCCCGCGCGGCACGATCACGTCGACGCATTCGGTCATCGTGATCAGCTTGCCGACCGCCGCGCGGTCGGCCGTCGCGACCACCTGCACCGCGTCCTGCGGCAGACCCGCCGCCGCGAGCCCTTCGCCGATCAGCTTCGCGAGCGCGGTATTGCATTCGAGCGCCTCAGAGCCGCCGCGCAGGATGGTTGCGTTGCCGGACTTCAGACACAGCGCGGCCGCGTCGATCGTCACGTTCGGGCGCGATTCGTAGATGATGCCGATCACGCCGAGCGGTACGCGCATCTGGCCGACCTGGATACCGCTCGGCCGATACTTCAGATTGCTGATCTCGCCGATCGGATCGGCTAGCGCGGCGACCTGGCGCAGACCTTCGACCATCGTTTTCAGCGCCTTGTCCGACAGCGTCAGACGGTCGATGAACGCGGCGTCGTGGCCTTTGTCGCGGGCGCGCTCGAGATCGCGCGCGTTGGCGGCCTTCAGCAGCCCGGCATCTCGCTCGATGGCCTCGGCGACCGCCGCCAGCGCGGCGTTCTTCGCGGCGGTCGACGCCCGCGCCATCGCGCGCGAAGCCTGGCGCGCGCGCCGGCCGAGGTCGGTCATGTACTGGTCGATATCCATGGTCATTCTCGTGGTGCCCCGCACGCTGACGTGCGGCAGTCGGGCGGAATTAGCGAAAGATCAAGCGATTGTAAGTCGGGTGCAGGGGCTTTGCTGATGCGTAGCCGGTGGATGTGCGCCGCGGCGGCGTCGCAGGCTCGCTGGGCGCTTGAGCCTCGCATGACAGCGCCCGTCACCCGTGCACTTTGCATGCAAGCTCGTGCGCGACAAAGCGGCCCGCGTTGCCCCGCTTCGCGCTTCAGGCTGGCCTGCGCGTCGGCGCGATAGTGGAAGCCCGAGGTCGTGCTGGCGGCGGCACGGGCGCCGTTGCCGATGGATTGGGCGCGGCCACCGTCATCGCGAGTTCGAACAGACCATCCCACGGATCGGGTGGCGGATCGTGGCGATGATTGCCGGGCGTGCCGCCCGACAAGCCCTTCACTTGCCGATCGACGCGCGCGGCCAATGCGAGCGCCTTCTCCAGCGCGGCTTCGCTGACGCGCGACAGCGCCGGCCCGATCAGCCGCTCACGCGGCCCCCACACGCGGTTCTCGCGCGTGAGCATCGCGAGCGGCTTGCCGGCCGCAACGCCGCGCTTGATCCGCAGCAGCGTGCGCACTTCCTCGACCACCGCCCACAGCACCAGCACCGCGGCCTCGCCTTCGCCACGCAGCCCGTCGAGCATGCGCGCCAAACGGCCGACGTCGCCGGCGAGCATCGCCTCGTTGAGCTTGAACACGTCGTAGCGCGCGACGTTCAGCACCGCGTCCTGAACCTGATCGAAGCTCAATGAGCCAGATGGGTACAGCAGCCCCAGCTTCTGGATTTCCTGATGCGCGGCAAGCAGATTGCCTTCGACGCGCTCGGCGATAAGCGCGAGCGCGCGCCGCCCTTCGTCGCCGGCCGCCACGCGCTGGCCTTGCGCTGAAAGCCGTTGGCCGACCCAGTTCGGCAATTGCGCGCGCTCGACCGGATCGATCTTCAGCGCGACGCCCGCGTCGGCGAGCGCGCTGAACCATGCGGATTTCTGTGTTGCCGCGTCGAGGCGCGGCAACGTGATCATCGTCAGCACGTCGTCGTTGACGGCGGCTGCGAGTGCCTTCAGCGCGTCCGCGCCTTCCTTGCCCGGCTTGCCCGACGGAATGCGCAACTCGACCAGCTGGCGGTCGCCGAACAACGACATCGACTGGCTCGCGCCCAACAGCGAACTCCAGTCGAAGCCGCGCTCGACCGTGAATACCGAGCGGTCGGTGAAGCCCGCCGCGCGCGCGGCCGCACGGATGCGATCGCACGCTTCCTGCGCGAGCAGATGCTCATCGCCGAATACGACGTAGAGTCCGGCGAGACCCTTGGCGAGATGCGCTTCGAGCGCGTCAGGTCGCAGTTGCATGGCTAACGGTTGGCAGGATGGGTCAAATGCGGCAAATCAGACGGAGTGGTCACGGATAACAGCGACGAACAGCTCACCGCTCACAGCGGCGGCGGCGGCAGCGGCGCGCGTGGCGCCACCCCTGGCACGGCCTCGGCCGGAGTCGGATGCAGCGAGCGCACCACGCCCAGACGGCGGATCAGCTGGTCGATCGCGTCGTTTTCCATGTCGGCGAACAGGATGTCGGACTCGGCGGCCTTCGCTTGCGAGAACTGATCGCTATAGGTCATCGCGCGATTCAAAGCGATCGCGCTCGGCGGGATCAGCACCGTGCCGTCCTTGCCGGTCAGCGTGTAGCTCATCTGCAGATTCAGCTGGTACTCGGCGACCACGCCAAGCGAGTTCAGCGTCAGCGTGTTGATGGTGCGGTTCTGCGCGATCCGCAGGATCGCGTCGGCATTCGCGATCGAGTTGACGACCACCGTGTCGCTGCCGCCCTGCACAATGCGCGTGAGACGCGCGTCAGCGGCGGCAGAGCCGCCGGACACATAGAGACGCTTGAACGCGTAGTCCTGCTGACCGCGGAGCTTGAAGCCGCAGGCCGATAACATCATTACGCTGCAAGCGAGCGTCAAAAACGATCTGCGAGTCACATTCGCTCCTGGTTCGCAGTGGATTCGCGGTGCCGACGAGCGCCGCGTGCAGCGGCGCTCCGTCTGCCGGATGATGCCCTGGAAGGTCAAACGACCACGTTCACGAGACGGCCCGGCACCACGATGATCTTCTTGGGCGCCTTGCCTTCGCTGAACTTCGCGACCATTTCGTGAGCGGCCGCGAGTTGCTCGATCGCTTCGCGCGACGCGTCTTTCGCGACCGTGATCGCGCCGCGCACCTTGCCGTTCACCTGCAGCACGAGTTCGATCTCGGCCTGTTCGAGCGCCTTCTCGTCGACCTTCGGCCACGGTGCGTCGAGCAGCGGACCGAACTCGTCCGCGTAACCGAGCTCCTGCCACAGCTGGAACGTCAGGTGCGGCACGACCGGATACAGCACGCGCAGCATCACGCTATAGGTTTCGCGCAGCACGGCCGGCTGGGCGCCCTTCGCGCTGTCGAGCGCGTTGAGCATCTTCATCGCGGCCGACACCACCGTGTTGTACTGCAGACGCTGATAGTCGAAATCGGCTTGCTTGAGCACGCTATAGATTTCGCGGCGCAGCGCCTTGTCGACCTCCGCGCTGGGGGCAGCGTCGGGCTGGCCACCGTTGCGCAGCGCGTCGCCGTTCGTGTAGCCGAAGTTCCAGACCCGGCGCAGGAAGCGGCTCGCGCCTTCGACGCCCGAACCCGACCATTCGAGCTGCTGCTCCGGCGGGGCGGCGAACATCACGAACAGACGCGCGGTGTCCGCGCCGTGCTGATCGATCAGCATCTGCGGGTCGACGCCGTTGTTCTTCGACTTCGACATCTTCTCGACGCCACCGAGCACGACCGGCTGGCCGTCCGCGTTCAGCACCGCGCCGACTGGGCGGCCCTTGTCGTCGAACGATACGGTTACGTCCGCCGGGTTGTACCAGGTCTTCTTGCCCGCTTCGTTTTCGCGGTAGTACGTTTCGTTGAGCACCATGCCCTGGGTGAGCAGGTTCTTCGCCGGCTCACCGAACTTGACGAGGCCGAGGTCGCGCATCACCTTCGCCCAGAAGCGCGAGTACAGCAGGTGCAGGATCGCGTGTTCGATGCCGCCGATGTACTGATCCATCGGCGCCCAGTAGTCGGTGCGCTCATCGACCATCGTTTGCGCGTTCGGCGATGCGTAGCGGTAGAAGTACCACGACGAATCGACGAAGGTGTCCATCGTGTCGGTTTCGCGCTTCGCCGCGCCGCCGCATGTCGGGCAGGTGCAGTTCACGAACGTCTCGGATTTCGCGAGCGGATTGCCGGTGCCGTCCGGCACGAGGTCTTCCGGCAGTACCACCGGCAGGTCTTGTTCCGGCACCGGCACATCGCCGCACTTGGGGCAGTGGATGATCGGAATCGGCGTGCCCCAGTAGCGCTGGCGCGAGACGCCCCAATCGCGCAGACGCCAGGTGATCTGCTTGTCGCCGAGGCGCAGTTCCTTCAGATCCGCGGCGATGCGATCGACCGCTTCGTCATACGCGAGGCCATCGTACTTGCCGCTGTTGATCAGCGTGCCGGCCTTCTCGGCGTACCACTCCTGCCAGGCGTCGGTCGAGAACCGCTTGCCTTCGACCGCGACCACCTGCTTGAGCGGCAGACCGTATTTCTTCACGAACGCGAAATCGCGCTCGTCGTGCGCCGGCACGCCCATCACCGCGCCTTCGCCGTAGCTCATCAGCACGTAGTTGCCGATCCACACCGGGACTTTTTCCTGCGTCAGCGGATGCGTGACGTAGAAGCCGGTGGCCATGCCCTTCTTTTCCATCGTCGCGACATCGGCCTCGGCGACGCCGCCACGCTTGCATTCGTCGATGAAGGCTTGCAGCTCGGGCTTATCTTGCGCAAGACGCGTGGCGAGCGGATGCTCGGCGGCGACCGCGCAGAACGTCACGCCCATGATCGTGTCGGCGCGCGTCGTGAACACCCGCAGCAGCTTCTGTTCGCCGTCGATTTCGTACGGAAAGCCGAAGTTCACGCCGAAGCTCTTGCCGATCCAGTTCTGCTGCATGATCTTCACGCGCTCGGGCCAGCCGAGGCCTTCGAGATCGTGGAGCAGTTCGTCCGCGTACTGCGTGATGCGCATGTAGTACATCGGGATTTCGCGCTTTTCGACCAGCGCGCCCGAGCGCCAGCCGCGCCCGTCGATCACCTGCTCGTTCGCCAGCACGGTCTGGTCGACCGGGTCCCAGTTGACGGTGCCGGTCTTCTTGTACGCGATGCCCTTTTCGAGCATCTTCAGGAACAGCCACTGGTTCCACTTGTAGTAGTCGGGGCTGCAGGTCGCGACTTCGCGCGACCAGTCGATCGCGAGCCCCATCGACTGCATCTGCTTCTTCATGTAAGCGATGTTGTCGTAGGTCCACTTCGCGGGCGGCACGTTATTGGCCATCGCCGCGTTTTCCGCGGGCATCCCGAACGCGTCCCAGCCCATCGGCATCAGCACGTTGTAGCCGTTCATCCGCAGATAGCGGTACATCACGTCGTTGATCGTGTAGTTGCGCACGTGCCCCATGTGCAGCTTGCCCGACGGATAAGGCAGCATCGAAACGCAATAGAACTTGGGCTTGTCGGTGGCTTCCGTCGTCTTGTAGGCGTCGACGGCGCGCCACTGTCCTTGCGCGGCGGCTTCGACGTCGGAGGGAACGTATTTTTCGTGCATGGTGTGATGGGATCGCTAGGTTCGGTGCTTTCGCACCGGCCTGGTGCTCTGCAGAATGTGATTGCGTCGCTTCCCCATGGCGGGGAAAGCGCTGATTATACCGTTCGCGCATCGGTGCGCCGCGCGGCGTTGCGGCGGCGATCAGAGGCCTGGCGCCCTGTCAGTGCTGCGCGCCGGGCGGCGGCGGATCAGTGACGAAGCCGATCCGTTCGAGCCCCGCCTGCTGCGCGGCGCCCATCACCTGCGCGATCACCTCGTAGCGCGTCGAGCGCTCCGCGCGTAGCTGGAGCTCCGGCTGGTCGGCCTGTTTGCCGGCCTCGGCGAAGCGCTCACGCATCTGCGCGAGCGTGATGGGCTGACTATTCCAGTACAGCCGACCGGTCGCGTCGATCGATAGCGCGATGGTCTGCGGGGTCTGACGCGCGGGCGCTGCCGCGACCTTCGGCAGGTCGAGCCGGATCGCGTGCGAAAACAACGGCGCGGTGATGATGAAAATGACCAGCAGCACCAGCATCACGTCGATCAACGGCGTCATGTTGATCTCGGCCATCGGCGCGGCCGTCTGCTTTTTTTCGAGTCCGCCGAATGCCATGTCGCTTTCTCCTTGCGTCTGGGCTCCACGGGGCCTGGCCGCGCTTCGCGAGCCGCGTGCGGCGCGCACGCGCGGCGTATCAGCGGTGCGTCTCGTGGGCCGAAGCCTGCTGCGCGCGCGCCGGCGCGTGGGGCGGCTCGACCGGCCCGCAAACGTACGCGTGAAGATCGTGCGCGAAA
>NZ_DASXHN010000219.1:0-8489 GCF_036488505.1 Paraburkholderia sp.
TCTTGAACAGCTTGATCTCGCCGCGCGCGACCTTGTCTTCGTAAGCCGTGTAAGCCGCTTCGAACTCGGCGCCGAACTTGTCGTGCAGGTCCGGACAGGTGGACGGCGAGAACAGCGTCCAGTCGCCGCCTTCCATCACCCGCTTCATGAACAGGTCGGGAATCCAGTTCGCGGTGTTCATGTCGTGCGTGCGGCGGCGGTCGTCGCCGGTGTTCTTGCGCAACTCGAGGAACTCCTCGATGTCGAGGTGCCACGATTCGAGGTACGCGCACACCGCGCCCTTGCGCTTGCCGCCCTGGTTCACGGCGACCGCCGTGTCGTTGACGACCTTCAGGAACGGCACCACGCCCTGCGACTTGCCGTTGGTGCCCTTGATGTGCGAGCCGAGCGCGCGCACGCGGGTCCAGTCGTTGCCGAGGCCGCCGGCGAACTTCGACAGCAGCGCGTTTTCCTTCAGCGCTTCGTAGATGCCGTCGAGATCGTCGTCGACCGTGGTCAGGTAGCACGACGACAGCTGCGAGCGGCGCGTGCCCGAGTTGAACAGCGTCGGCGTCGAGCTCATGAAGTCGAAGCTGGACAGCACGTTGTAGAACTCGATCGCGCGCGCTTCGCGGTCGATCTCGTTGAGCGACAGGCCCATCGCGACACGCATAAAGAATGCCTGGGGCATTTCGATACGGACGTTGTCGTGATGCAGGAAGTAGCGGTCGTACAGCGTCTGCAGACCGAGGTAGCCGAACTGCAGGTCGCGGTTCGCGTCGAGCGCGGCGCCAAGACGCTTGAGGTCGAACTGCAGCAGCTTGTCGTCGAGCAGTTCCGCTTGCACGCCGCGCTTGATGAACTGCGGGAAGTATTCGGCGTAGCGCTCGCCCATTTCGGCTTGCGTGACTTCTTCTTCGAGGATCTCGCGGCGGATTGTGTGCAGCAGGATGCGCGCGGTGGCCTGGCTGTAAGCCGGGTCTTTTTCGATCATCGTGCGGGCCGCGAGAATGGCCGAGTCGTACACTTGGCTCATCGGCACGCCGTCGTACAGATTCTTCACCGTCTCGGCGACGATCGGTTCCGCGCTCACCGCGTCGCCGAGGTTCGCGCACGCGGACTCGATGATGCCGCGCAGCGCCGCCATATCCAGCGGACGACTGATGCCGTTGTCGGTCACGTTCACGCCCGGCGTGCTGGCGCCCTCCGCATGCTCGTCGTGCGCGCGCGCCTGGTTGCGCTTCTCGCGGTACAGCACGTACGCACGCGCGACGTTGTGTTCACCGCCGCGCATCAGCGCGAGTTCGACCTGATCCTGGATGTCTTCGATATGGAACGTGCCGCCGTTCGGGCGGCTGCGCACCAGCGCGCGGACTACGCTCTGCGTGAGTTGCTCGACCAGTTCGCGCACCCGCGCCGACGCCGCGCCCTGACCACCGTTGACGGCGAGGAACGCCTTGGTCACGGCGATCGCGATTTTCGACGGCTCGAACGACACCACGCTGCCATTGCGGCGGATCACCTTGTAGTCGGCGTAGTTCGCTTGCGGCGAGAGCGACTGCGCGCCCTCGGTCTGGCCGAACGCGTGGCCAGTCGGTGAGCCCTCGTACCGGGTCGTCACGTTGTCGGTGGTTTGCATGTGCAAAGCTCCTGGTCTTTGGAAATGGCGGCGAGTGCCGCGGATTAAATCGAACGCCGCGCCGCCGTGAGCGCGAGCGATAAGGTGTGGGAAGGCCGGCTGAGCCGGCTGGCGGGATGCGACTGCGACGAAGCCTCGTTCGATTTGATGTCGGTCTTCATCACGTACGTCGCGATCACTGGCTGGTCCTTTCCTGAACGCTTCTGGATGCCGCCGGAGATCCCCTACCGGCCGTGCTCCAAGATTTTTTCAGTTGCCTGGAATGCTTGCGGCGCCGTACTCGGGGAGCGGGGCGCCGCGGACTTATACACTCGGTTATTCACACGGTTATGCACAGGCAACACAAGATGTAGTGCGAAACCGTGTTTGTGGCACCAAGTATAGTGGAGATTCGAGACAGGTCAAACGCTTTTATTTGCCGTTGGTGTATTGACTTTTGACTGCCGCGGCGGGCATGCGCGCTCCCGGCAGAGCCAGGCCACGCCTCGTTCTGCCGACTTCACGCGAGCTCGCGCGAACGGCGATTACCGCGTATCGGAAAACTTGAGATAGGGGAAATACCGAGCGTCGAGCGAAGTCTCGCGTTGCAGCCTCGACCACTCGAAATATGGACCGGGATCGGTCTTGCGAAGAGGCGCGATGTCGGCGTGACCGGCGAGCGCGTCGATCGGATAGCGTGCGTTCAGTGCACGCACGAGCGCGGCGAGCGTGCGGTATTGAGCGGCTTCGAAGGCAGTGGTGTCGCTGCCTTCGAGCTCGATGCCGATCGAGAAATCATTGCAACGCTCGCGGCCGAAAAAATTCGACGGCCCCGCGTGCCACGCGCGCTGATTGCACGATACGAACTGTTCGAGCGCGCCGTCGCGAAGAATCACGAAATGCGCGGACACGCGTACGCCGCGCAGATGGGCGTCGTAGTACGGATGGGTGTCGCAGTCGAGCGTGTTCTGGAACAGCTCGGCAATCGCTGTGCCGCCGAACTGGTTCGGCGGCAGGCTGATGTTGTGCACGACGATCAGCGTCGGCACCGTGCCTGGCGGTCGTGCCTCGAAGTTCGGCGACGGTAGCTTGCGTGCGGCCGGAACCCAGCCAGCGGGGTCGACGGTGAACGCTTCGCTCATCGGGCGTCGCGGCCCGACGGACGGGCGCCGTGGCGCTGCGCGTGCGCGGCGCAGCAGAACGCCTGGCCCGCCAAGCTGACCGAGTCGCTCTTCGGCGCATGCACGCCGCACTCGACGCAGCGGATCATCGGTTCCGCAAGCTGAGGCTGTCCGTTCGATCCATGCGCGCGGCCGTTCGCACCGTGCGCGTCCGCCGCGCCGGAACCCGTGCGCCGCGCGGTTTGCGCATCGTGGCGGCGCAGCGCCTTCACCAGCCATTGGCCGACGATAAACAGCAGGATCAGCAAAAAGATTTGTCGCATGGAGACACGCTCATACCACAGGCCGGTGCAACAGCACCTCGAAAACAAAACGGCTGCCGACGTACGCGAGCAATAGCGCGACGAACGAGGCCAGCACCCAGCGCAATGCTGCACGGCCGCGCCAGCCGGATACCTTGCGCGCCGTCAGCAACGCGCCGAACATCACCCACGAGAGAATCGCGAACACGGTCTTGTGATCGAGCCTCAACGCACGGTCGATCAGTTGCTCGCTAAACAGGATGCCGGAGACGAGCGTCAGCGTGAGCAGCACGAAGCCGGCGCCGATCAGGCGGAACAGCAGTTTCTCCAGCGTGAGCAGCGGCGGCAGCGTATCGAGCCAGCTCGACCACCAGCCATTGCCGGCCGCCGCCGCATGGCGTTGCGCGAGGCCGCCGCGCATCGAATGCAAACGCCGCTCGACCGCCAGCATCAGCACCGCGTGCAGCGCCGCGATCGCGAACAGACCGTACGCGATATTCGCAATCAGGAAGTGCAGCTTGAACATCGGCGCCGCCGCGTACGGCAGCACCCGCACGCCGTTGAACGCGAGCGGCAGCAGCGACGCGACGCACGCGAGCGGCAACACCAGCAGCCGCAAGCCGTCGAGCGGGAAGAAAAAACTCTCTATCCAGTAGATGCCGGCGCCAAGCCAGAACATGGCCGACAGCGCGAACGCGAAGCCGAACACCATCGCGTTCTGAGGGAAGATCGTGGCGTGCAGCAGCACGCCATGCGCGAGCAGCGTCACGAACAGCAGCGCGCGTCCCGGCGCGCTCATGCCGGATGCCGCGGAAAGGCCAGCGCCCGGCGCGCCGGTGGCCGGCATTGGCGGCACGCTCTCGAGCATCGGACGCACGGCAGCGTGCCGGTGGGAGCGCCAGCCGGCCACGGCAAGGCCGCCGTAGAGAAGCGCGGTGAGGGCATACAGTACAATATCCATGTTCGAAGTTTACACTAGGCCCTTACCCCGCGACGTCTTGTACTTCGGTACTTCGCGCGCTGCCCGGGCCGCACCGCTCATCGCTCCCATGCTCGACAATCTGACTCAACGGATGGCGCGCGTCGTCAAGACGCTGCGCGGCGAAGCCCGGCTCACCGAGGCCAACACCCAGGAAATGCTGCGCGAAGTGCGTCTCGCACTGCTCGAGGCCGACGTGGCGCTGCCCGTCGTGCGCGAGTTCATCGCGAAGGTCAAGGAGAAGGCGCTCGGCGAGGAAGTGATCAGCAGCCTGTCGCCGGGTCAGGCGCTCGTCGGCGTCGTGCAGCGCGAGCTGACGGCCGTGATCGGCGGCGATTATGAAGGCAAGGCATCCGAACTCAATCTCGCGGTCACGCCGCCCGCGGTCATCCTGATGGCCGGCCTGCAGGGCGCTGGTAAAACGACCACGGTCGGCAAGCTCGCGAAGCTCCTGCGCGAGAAATACAAGAAGAAGGTGCTGACGGTTTCGTGCGACGTCTATCGTCCTGCCGCTATCGCACAGCTCAAAACGGTGACCGAGCAGGTCGGCGCGGACTTCTTCCCCTCCGAGCCGAACCAGAAGCCGGTCGACATCGCGCGCGCCGCGCTCGACTGGGCCAAGCGCCACTACCACGATGTGCTGCTCGTCGACACCGCCGGCCGCCTCGGTATCGACGAAGCGATGATGCAGGAAATCGCCGCGCTGCACGCCGAGCTGAAGCCGGCGGAAACGCTCTTCGTCGTCGATGCGATGCTCGGCCAGGACGCGGTCAACACCGCGAAGGCGTTCAGCGACGCGTTGCCGCTCACCGGCGTCGTGCTCACCAAGCTCGATGGCGATTCACGCGGTGGGGCGGCGCTGTCGGTGCGTCACGTGACGGGCAAGCCGGTCAAGTTCGTCGGTGTCGCCGAAAAGCTCGATGGTCTCGAGGTGTTCCACCCGGACCGCATGGCGAGCCGGATCCTCGGCATGGGCGACATCCTCGCGCTCGTCGAGGAAGCACAGCGCGGCGTCGACGTACAGGCCGCGCAGAAGCTCGCCGACAAGGTCAAGAAAGGCGGCGACTTCGATCTCAACGATTTCCGCGCGCAACTGACACAAATGAAGGGCATGGGCGGCCTGTCGTCGCTGATGGACAAGCTGCCAGCGCAGTTCCAGCAGGCCGCGGCCGGTGCCGACATGAGCCAGGCCGAAAAGCAGATGCGCCGCATGGAAGGCATCATCAATTCGATGACGCCGACCGAGCGGGCCAAGCCCGAACTCATCAAGGCGACCCGCAAGCGCCGCATCGCCGCGGGTGCGGGCGTGCAGGTGCAGGAGGTCAACCGGATGCTGAACCAGTACGAGCAGATGCGCACGATGATGAAAAAGCTCAAGGGCGGCAATCTGCAGAAGATGATGCGCGGCATGAAGGGCATGATGCCCGGCATGCGCTAAGCTTGACGGGACGGCGCGCGCGGCCGGCGCTCTGCGGCGCGGCTGACTTCCGACTCGCGCGGGTTTATTCTGTACCGCGTGCCGCCTGTTACAGCAAGGTCCTTCGGGACGCGCCCACTCACACTACGTATACAGTTATCGCCCGTCAGACGTCATGAACCGCGAAGAAGCCCTCCACATTTTTCAACATTCCGAAGAGATCGTATCGGCGCTGGACGTCAATGCGTCGATAGCCCGCATGGCGGTCGCCATCCGCGACGAGATGAGCGAGGACTTCCCGCTCGTGCTGTCGGTGATGGGCGGCGCCGCGGTATTCACCGGCATGTTGCTGCCGCACCTCGATTTCCCGCTCGAATTCGACTACATCCATCTGACGCGCTACCGCAATACCACGCAAGGCAGCAAAGAGATGCAGTGGCGCGTCGCGCCGGCCGAGTCGGTCAAGGATCGCGTCGTGCTCGTGCTCGACGACATCCTCGACGAGGGTGAAACGATGGCCGCGATCCGCGACCGCATCCTGGCGATGGGCGCGAAGCGTTTCCTGTCCGCGGTGCTGTGCGAGAAGAGCATTGCGCAAGTGAAGCCGCTGCGGCCCGATTACTGCGGCTTCGAAGTGCCTGACCGTTATGTGTTCGGCTGCGGGATGGATGCGAAAGGGTATTGGCGTAACCTGCCGACTATTCGCGCGTTGACTGACGGGGCGTGATGGGCATGGACGGCGTAGGCGGAGCATGACCAGCTTGTAAGCGGCGCAGCGCATGCACGGTGCTGAATGCCGCTGCGGCGTGCCGTGCCGGTTCCCGGTTCTCCTTGCCTTCTTGTCCATCTCTGTACCGGCGTAAAAAAAGCGGCCTGCGTGGCCGCTTTTTTCATGGCTGCGTCGGCGACACGCTGGTGCTGGCCGCCGGTTGCCCGATCAAAGCTTATGCACGAAAGAACGGATGCCGCCGAGGATCATCTCGACTGAAATCGCCACGAGCACGAGGCCCATCAGCCGCTCGAAGGCCGCCATCGTGCGCTCGCCGAGCCACGCCTGAATACGCTCGGCCAACATCAGCACGATGGCGCAGACGATCATCGTGACGGTCAGCGCGCCGATCCACTCGAAGGTCTTGCCGGGCGCCTGCGAGCTCAGCAGCATCACCGTCGCGAGCGCCGACGGGCCCGCGAGCGCGGGAATTGCGAGCGGTACGATCAGTGGCTCGCCGCCACGCGCGTCGCCGCCGAACGGACCGTCCGGATGCGGAAAGACCATCCGCAACGCGATCAGAAACAGCACGATCCCGCCACCGATCCGCAGCGACTGGTCCGACAGGCTCATGATGCGCAGAAAGCCCTGACCAAGCACCATGAACACCAGCAGGATCGCAAACGCGATGGCAACCTCGCGCAGGATGACGACCGTGCGACGCTCGGGCGCCACGCCGCGCAGGCAGCTGATGAAAAGCGGTATGTTGCCGAGCGGATCGGTAATCAGAACCAGCAGCACGGTCGCGGACAGGAAGGTGTACTCCACGCCCGCCCCGTTTAGCGCGCGAGCGCCGCGCGCACTTTGCCGATCACGGTCGTGGCGGCGTCCTCTACCGGCAGCAGCGTCGCTTCGGCATCGCGGCGGCCCTGGTATTCGAGCTTGCCTTCCTTCAGACCGCGATCACCGATCACCAGACGATGCGGCACGCCAATCAGCTCCCAGTCGGCGAACATCACGCCGGGACGCTCGCCGCGATCGTCGAGGATCACATCGATGCCCGCCGCGACGAGCTGCGCGTACAGCTTGTCGGCCTGCTCGCGAACCGCATCGCTGCGGTCATAGCCCATCGGGCACAGCACGACCTCGAACGGCGCGATCGACTCCGGCCAGATGATGCCCCTGTCGTCGAAGTTCTGTTCGATCGCGGCGCCGAGAATCCGCGTGATGCCAATGCCGTAACAACCCATTTCCATCGGGCGCGGCTTGCCGGTTTCGTCGAGGCAGGTTGCGTTCATCGCCTCGGAGTACTTCGTGCCGAGCTGGAACACGTGGCCCACTTCGATGCCACGGCAGATATCGATTACGCCCTTGCCGTCGGGCGACGGATCGCCCTTCCTGACGTTGCGGATGTCGGCGACGACGGGCTCCGGCAGGTCGCGCCCCCAGTTCACACCGGTGATGTGATAGTCGACTTCATTCGCGCCGACCACGAAGTCGCTCATGTTCGCGACCGTGCTGTCCGCAATCACGTTGACCGGCTTCTTTGTGTTGATCGGTCCAAGGTAGCCAGGCGGCGTGCCGAAGGTTTCGATGATCTCGGCCTCGGTCGCCATGCGGAAATTACCGAGGCCCGCAAGCTTGGCCGCCTTGATCTCGTTCAGATCATGATCGCCGCGCAGCATCAGCAGCCAGATGGTCGCCGGCGCGCCTTCGTTCTCCGTGGCAAGCACGACCGACTTGATCGTGCGTTCGAGCGGGATCCCCAGCAGTTCGGCGACCGCCTCACACTTCGCCTTGCCGGGCGTCGCGGTCTTCTTCATCTGTTCTGCGGGCGCCGCGCGCTGTGCAATCAGCGGCAGCGCTTGGGCGGCTTCGACGTTGGCGGCGAAATCCGAGGTGGGGCAATATGCGATGTCGTCTTCCCCGGTCTCGGCGATCACATGAAACTCATGCGAGCCGCTGCCGCCGATCGAGCCGTTGTCGGCCGCGACCGCGCGGAAGTCCAGACCGAGACGGGTGAAGATCCGCACGTACGCGTCGTACATCTTGCGATACGACTCGCGCAGACCTTCAATGTCCTTGTCGAACGAGTAAGCATCTTTCATGATGAACTCGCGACCGCGCATCACGCCGAAGCGCGGACGGATTTCGTCGCGGAACTTCGTCTGCACCTGGTAGAAGTTCACCGGCAGCTGACGGTAGCTTTTGATCTGGTTGCGTGCGATGTCGGTGACGACTTCCTCGTGCGTCGGGCCCATCACGAAGTCGGCCTGCTTGCGGTCCTTGAAGCGCAGCAGCTCGGGACCGTACTTCTCCCAGCGGCCCGATTCCTGCCACAACTCGGCCGGCTGTACCGACGGC
>NZ_DASXHN010000229.1:0-23753 GCF_036488505.1 Paraburkholderia sp.
CGGCGTCGCCTGGCGCCAGGAGGCGTTCAGATGCGTGCGTCCGGGCGTCACATAGCGTTGGCCGTGATACAGGCCAGCGCACAGTTGGCGTGCCGTCAGGCCGCGACGTTCTCGCGCCCCGGCACCGACCGCCGCGCATCGTCGCGGCGATGCACGCATTCGCCGGCCGCATAGGTCTCGTACACCGCGCGATCGTCGCCGAGCAGCGCGAACGCGAACAGCAGTTCCTCCAGCGATTCGTGCCGCGCGGTGCGGCGCGCGAGCAGCGGCGTCGCCTGCGGATCGAGCACGACGAAGTCCGCTTCCGAGCCCGTTTTCAGCGTGCCGACCTGATCGGCGAGATCGAGCGCCTGGGCCGCGCCCGCGGTCGCCAGCCAGAACATGCGCGTCGCCGTCAGATGATGGCCGCCGAGCCGCGCGACCTTGTGCGCTTCGTTCATCGTCTGCAGCATCGAGAACGACGTGCCGCCGCCGACGTCGGTCGCCAGCGCGATCGCCATGCCGGCCGCGTCGGCCTTCTCGAAGTCGAACAGGCCGCTGCCGAGGAACAGGTTCGATGTCGGGCAGTGCGACGCAAGCGCGCCGGTCAGCGCCATGCGTTTGCGGTCTTCGTCGTCGAGATGGATGCAATGGCCGTACACCGCGCGGCGTCGCAGCAACCCATAGTGATCGTAGATGTCGAGATAGCTGCGGTGGCCGGGGAATAAGCCGGCGACCCATTTCACCTCGTCGGTGTTTTCCGCGACGTGGCTCTGGATGAACACATCCGGATGCTGCCGCGCGAGCACGCCGCACGCTTCGAGCTGCGCTTCGGTCGAGGTCGGCGCGAAGCGCGGCGTGAGCGCGTACATCTGCCGGCCACGGTTGTGCCAGCGGCCGATCAGCTCGGCGCTGTCGTCGTAGCCCGATTGCGCGGTGTCGCGCAGGAATTCGGGGCAATGGCGATCCATCAGCACCTTGCCCGCGACCATGCGCAGATTGCGCGCATCGCTCTCGGTGAAGAGCGCGTCGGCCGATTCCTTGTGCACCGTGCAGTAGACGAGCGCGGTCGTGGTGCCGCACGCGAGCAGTTCGTCGATGAAAAAGCGCGCGGTGTCACGGGCATGCCCGGCATCGGCGAAGCGGCGTTCGGTCGGAAACGTATAGGTGTCGAGCCACGGCAGCAGACCCGGCGCCGGCGACGCAATCATGTCGGTCTGCGGATAGTGGATGTGCGTATCGATGAAGCCGGGCACGATCAGCTTGTCGCGCCGGTCCTCGACGCGCGCGCCTGGTGCGAGCCGCGGCGCGAGCGCCGCATACGCGTCGGCCGCGACCACGCGGCCGCCTTCGATGAGCAGCAGACCGTCTTCATGGAATACCACCGCATTGGGTGCGTGCGCGGGGTCGCCGTTGAAGGTCAGCAGTTGCGCGCGGAACGCGGTTTGCGCTTCGCCGGCGGTTTGCGCCGGTGGCGCGGTGTTAGCCGTTTGAGTCATGGAAAAACTGTCTCCGAATGTTAGAAGCCGGACGGCGGCGTAGGGCCCAGGTGGGTCACGTCCAGACGCCCGCGCAATTCCGGCGAGATTCCAGCCAGATGCCCGCGCGAAGCGAAACCGCCCGCCGCCTGTCTGTTGAAGCCCGTCAGTGCGGACCGTCCTGCTGCCAGTGCGCGTCGAGCTTTTCGATCAGCATCGCGCGTTCCTCCGGCGTCACGAACGATGCCTCGAAGCCGTTGCGGATGATCGTGTACACCTCGGCGTCGTCGAGCTTCAGTGCATCGATCGTGGCCAGATAGTTCGCGTTCACATAGCCGCCGAAGTAAGCCGGATCGTCAGAGTTCACCGTGACGGCGACGCCGCGATCGAGCAGGTCCTTCAGCGTGTGTTTGGTCATGTCGTCGAACACGCAGAGCTTCAGGTTCGACAGCGGGCAGACGGTCAGCGCGACGCGCGTGTCGGCGAGCCGAGTGACGAGTGCCGGGTCCTCGATGCTGCGCACGCCGTGGTCGACGCGGTCGACTTTCAGCACATCGAGTGCTTCGTAGATATACGACGGCGGCCCTTCCTCGCCCGCATGCGCGACGAGTTTCAGGCCGAGCGCGCGCGCCTTCGCGAACACGCGCTCGAACTTCGACGGCGGATGGCCGCGCTCGGACGAATCGAGGCCGACGCCGATCAGCCGATGTTGGTATTGCTCGAAGAGCGGCAGCGCTTCGTCGAAGGTGGCGAGCGCATCGTCTTCGGACAGATGGCGCAGAAAGCACAGAATCAGCTTGCTCGACATGCCGCGCTTTTCCGCGTCCGCGAGCGCGCGTTCGATGCCGGCCACCACCGTCGCGATCGGCACGCCACGTTCGGTGTGCGTCTGCGGGTCGAAGAAGATTTCGCTGTGGATCACGTTGTCGGCAACGCAGCGTTCGACGTACGCCATCGTCATGTCGTAGAAGTCCTGCTCGTGCAACAGCACGCTCGCGCCCGCGTAGTAGATGTCGAGGAACGATTGCAGATCGGTGAACGCATACGCGTCACGCAGCGCATCGACCGAGTTGTACGCGAGTTCTACGCCGTTGCGTTGCGCGAGCGCGAAAATCAGTTCCGGTTCGAGCGACCCTTCGATATGGATATGCAGCTCGGCCTTCGGCGCGCGCGCGGTCCGTTCGGCGAGCGATAGGGGGGTGGCGGTGGTGGTATTCATCGTGGTTTGGAATTGTGTGTTGAGGTTAATCGCGGTGTGTCCCGCGTATCACGCCGGCTGCGTCGCGTGGCGCCCGCCCGCGTTCGCCTCGACGGCCTGCAGCACCTGCGCGGCAGCCGAGATCGCAATCACCTCGGGCGCTTTGTCGACGATGCCGTCGACGCCGAGCGGGCACTTCATCCGCGCAATCTGCGATGGATCGATGCCGCGCGCCGCGAGCCGGTGCTCGAACTGCTTGCGCTTGGTATGCGAGCCGATCATGCCGAAGAACGCGAAGTCGCCGCGCCGCAGGATGCGCTCGGCCAGTTCGAGATCGCGCGCATGGTTGTGCGTCATCACGACGAAGTACGTGTTCGGCGCGGCCTGATCGATCGCTTGGTCGGGTGCGTCGTTCGGATCGATTGCGACGTTCGGCGCGTGCAACGCGTCGAGCGGCGGGAACTGCGCGTCGCGCTCGTCGACCCAGCGCACCGTGCAAGGCAGTGTCGCGAGCACCCGCACCAGCGCCGCGCCCACGTGACCCGCACCGAACAGCACGAGCCGGAATTCGCCCGGCGCGATCGTCTCGGTCAACAGCGCGCTGCTGTCGTCGAAGCCCGCGCCGTCCCATAGCAGGCAGTCGCCCGCATCGACGCCGCGCTCGGGTTCCGACAGCATCACCGCATCCGGCGAGGGGCCGAAGGATACGCTACGCACCGTCGATTGACCGGCCGCGAGCCGCTTCGCGAGCGACGTGACCCAGCCGAGATCGCCGACGTCGAGCCGTTCGAACGCGAGAACCACCGCGCCGCCGCAGCACTGGCCGAGGCTCGGCCCCAGCGCGAAACGCTCGAGCCGCCGCATATGCGGCGCGCGCATCCCGTCGCGCAGCACCTGGCGCGCGGTTTCGATCGCTTTCCATTCGAGATGGCCGCCGCCGATCGTGTGTTTCGCCGCCTCGCGGGTGACGATCATCTTCGTGCCGGCCTCGCGCGGCGCTGAACCTTCGACGCGCGCGACCGTCACCAGCACGGCGGCATCGCCATGCGCGAGCAGATGTTGCAGGTCAGTGAGCCAGGCTTGCATCCGGCGTTTCTCCATACGGGGCCGCACGGGATGTCCGCGCGGCGGGTGGGGTTGCGCGCTCGGCGGTCGCGTTACGCGGCGCCGTTGAGCGGTTTCGATTCGTGCCGATACGTGCCGATACGTGCGGTTTCCGTCACTCGTTCGCCGACTGCAACGCATCCAGCGCATCCAGTATCGCCTCGGGTGTGGCCGGCGCGCGCAATGGCGGAGCATGTTGCGCACCCGGCACCGCGGCGGCGATCGCGTCGCGAATCGCGAGAAACACCGAGAACGGTAGCAGCAACGGCGGTTCGCCGACCGCTTTGGAACGGAACACGGTCGGCTCCGCGTTGCTGTTTTCGTACAGCCGCACATGAAACGCGGCGGGCGTATCGCTGACCGCCGGAATCTTGTATGTCGATGGCGCGTGTGTCATCAGCCGCCCTTCGCGGTTCCACCACAGCTCTTCACTGGTGAGCCAGCCCATCCCCTGAATGAAGCCCCCTTCGACCTGGCCGAGATCGATCGCCGGATTGATCGATTGACCGGCGTCGTGCAGCGCGTCGACGCGCACGAGTTTCCATTCGCCGGTCAGCGTATCGACGACGACCTCCGACACCGCCGCGCCATATGCAAAGTAATAGAACGGATGACCGGTCAGCGTTTGCGCATCCCAATGCACTTTCGGGGTCGCGTAAAAACCGTCCGACCACAACTGCACGCGCGCCAGATACGCGGCGTTGACGAGCTGCTCGAACGGCATCGCGCCACCGTTCGACGATACGATGCCATGCGCGAACTGGACGTTCGCGGCATCGCCGCCGAGCTGGCGGGCCGCGAGTTCGGCGAGTCGCGCGCGGATCGTGCGCGCGGCGTCCTCGGCGGCCATGCCGTTCAGATCGCTGCCCGTCGACGCCGCGGTCGCCGACGTGTTGGCGACCTTCGAGGTGTCGGCGGCCGTCACCCGCACGCGTGCCAAAGGCAAGCCGAACTGGTTCGCGACCACTTGCGCGACCTTGGTGTTGAGCCCCTGGCCCATCTCGGTGCCGCCGTGATTGACCAGCACCGAGCCGTCCTTGTACACGTGCACGAGCGCACCGGCCTGATTCAGGAACGGCACGTTAAACGAGATACCGAACTTGACCGGCGAAAACGCCAGCCCGCGTTTGAGCACGGGACTGCGCGCGTTGAATTCCGCGAGCGCCGCGCGGCGTTGGCGATAGCCGCTCGAATCGAGCAGCGTGTCGGTGAGCGGCGCGATGACGTTGTCCTCGACGCGCTGACCGTACGGCGTCGTATCGCGTTCGCCGACGCCGTAGTAATTCGCGAGCCGCACGTCGAGCGGATCGAGCCGCAACGCGCGCGCGATGCTGTCGAGCAGCACCTCCATCACGAGCGCGCCCTGCGGACCGCCGAAACCGCGAAACGCAGTGTTCGACTGCGTGTTGGTCTTGCAGCACAGCGCGACGATATCGACGTCGGCGAGGTAATACGCGTTGTCGAAGTGGCACACCGCGCGGGTCGCGACCGCGCCGGACAGATCCGCCGAATAGCCCGCGCGCAACGCGATTTCGACGCGCACGCCGGCTAGACGGCCGCGCTCGTCGAAGCCGGCTTCGTATTCGTAGATCGCGTCGTGGCGCTTGCCGGTGATCATGAAGTCGTCGTCGCGATCGGCGCGCAGCTTGACCGGCCGGCGCAGGCGTTGCGCGGCGAGCGCGGCCACGCACGCGAACAGCGCCGACTGCGATTCCTTGCCGCCGAAGCCGCCGCCCATACGCCGGCATTCGCACACGACGCTATGCGCGGGCCAGTCGAGCATGTGCGCGACGACCTGCTGCATTTCGCTTGGATGCTGCGTCGAGCTATAGACCAGCATGCCGTCCATTTCCTTTGGCAGCGCGTACGCGACCTGGCCTTCCAGATAAAACTGTTCCTGCCCGCCGACTTCGAACGTGCCTTTGATCCGGTGGCGAGCGGCGGCGATCTTCGCGTCGGGGTCGCCGCGCCGCAGATGCAGCGGCGGCAGCACGAACTGCTGCGCGGCTTTTGCCTCGGCGGCGGTGAGGATCGCGTCGAGCGGTTCGTAGCGGATCACATCGTCGCTTTTGGCGAGCGCGGCGGCGCGGCGCGCGAGTTCATGTGTCTCGGCGATCACCGTGAACACCGGCTGGCCCAGATAGAACACTTCGCGGTCGGCCAGAATCGGATCGTCGTGCAATACCGGGCCGCAATTGTTTTCACCGGGGATGTCGTCGGCGGTCAGTACCGCGATCACGCCGGGCGCGGTTCTGACCGCGTCGAGATCCATCGACACGATCCGCGCACGCGCATGGCGCGACAGACCGAGCGCGGCATGCAGCGTGCCGTGCAGTTCGGCGATGTCGTCGGTATAGATCGCTTCGCCGCTCACGTGCAGCGCGGCTGATTCGTGAGGCAGCGATACGCCGATCGACGCGTCGTCGAGCGTTGCCGGATGCGGGCCGGCCTGGCCGCCCGCGTTTTCGACGAAGGCCTCGGTGCGGTTCATCACGGCGCCTCCTTGGCGACGCTCGCGTCGCCTTCGAATGCGAACGCGTTCACGTCGCACAACGCGAGAGGCGCATCGTCGCGCGTTTCGAGGTAGAAGCGCCACAGCAGATTGCGTGCGACTTTCAGCCGGTATGCGCTCGATGCGCGCATGTCGGTAAGCGGCTGGTAATCGGCGCCAAGAGATTCCATCGCGCGACGGACTGTTGCTTCGCCCCACGTCGCGCCGGTTAGCGCCGCTTCGGTTTGCGCGGCGCGTTTCGGCGTGGCCGCCATGCCGCCGAACGCGACACGAGCCGTGCGAATTGTGCGGTCCGGCGCGACGTGCAGCGCGAACGCCGCGCACACCGCCGAGATGTCCTGATCGTAGCGCTTGGCCACCTTGTAGGTGCGCCAACGCAGATCGCCGGCCGGGCGCGGCACCCGCAGCGCACTGACGAATTCGCCGGCCGCGAGCGCGGTCTTCTGATAGCCGGTGTAGAACGCATCGAGCGGCAACGTGCGGGTCGTGCGGTCATTGCGCAATACGACCTCGGCGCCGAGCGCGAGCAGCGCGGGCATCGAATCGCCGATCGGCGAGCCGTTCGCGACATTGCCGCCGAGCGTGCCGGCATTGCGGATCGGCAGCGACGCGAAGCGCGTCCACAGTTCGGCGAGTTCCGGATAGTCGGCGGCAAGCGCGGCGAACGCGTCCTCGAGCGTGGCGGCCGCGCCGATCGTCAGCGTCTGCGCGTCGCGCGCGATCGCTTTCAGTTCCGCGACGTTGCCGACATACAGCACGTCGCCGAGATCGCGGAACTGCTTGGTGACCCACAGGCCGACGTCGGTGCTGCCCGCGACGATGCGCGCGTCCGGGTGCTGCGCGCGCAGTGATGCGAACGCTTCGAGCGTGACGGGTGCGTAGAAAGTCGATGAGCCGAACGACGCGCCGCGCGCGTCGGGCGCCGTGTATTCGAACGTGCTCGCGCGTTGCAGCGCGCGCAGCGCGGTGGCGACGGTCTCGCGATCGAGCGCGACGCGCGGATGCCGTGCGTCGTCGAACATCTTTTGAGCCGCATCGACGATCGGCCGGTAGCCGGTGCAACGGCACAGATTGCCGGACAGCGCGGCGTTGATTTCGTCGCGGGCCGGCAGACCGGCGCTGGCCGGCTGATTTTCATACAGTGCCCACATCGACATTACGAAGCCGGGCGTGCAGAAGCCGCATTGCGAACCGTGGCAGTCGACCATCGCCTGCTGGACCGGATGCAGTGCGCCGTCGGCGGCGCGCAGGTCTTCGACGGTGAAAAGGGCGCGGCCGTCGAGCGTCGGCACGAACTGGATGCACGCGTTGACTGCCTTCAGCGCGAGCGCGCCGTGCGCATCGAGTTCGCCGACGACGACCGTGCAGGCGCCGCAGTCGCCCTCCGCGCAGCCTTCCTTGGTGCCGGTGCAGCGCAGATCTTCGCGCAGGTGCTGCAGCACCGTGCGCGTCGCCGGGACGCCCGCGATCTCGCGGACGGACCCCTGGTGATAGAAGCGGATGGTTGGCGTTGTCATGATGAATCCAAGGACAGTGCGGACCGGGCGCGCGTTACGCAGGGCGCCGAAGCCGGCCTCGCGCACGTAGATCGCCATCCAGATTCGAAGATAGCACTACGGCGGCCCGAAAAGATTTCCCGGATCGCATGAAGCCTATTCGGCGGCTGTCATGTTGTTTTCACGATCCCGGCCGCCGCGCGAAGTTGGGCGAAGCGGGCTGGCGGGCGGAACGAGGCAGGGCGACGGCAAGTAGCAGTGCCCCGACACGTGGGCAAAAAAACGCCGGCGCTTTCGTTGCCGCCGACACGGGCAAGCCGAAGGCCGGCGCGTTTTCCGGGATGCGGCGCGACGCAACAGGGCGGTGAACCGGCCGGCGGCATCACCGCCGAAAGGTCTCCGTCCAATTGCGCGCGCTTCAACCCGCGTCAGGCAATCCGCCGGCGATTGCGGATCAGGCTCAGTGCCAGCGCCACGAACGCGATCACGAAGCCGACCAGCGACCACATCGGCAGCGTCAGCCCAAGAATCGGCGGATAGGCTGTCTCGCACAGGCCGGCGACCTTGAACACGCCCGGCAGCCAATGCGCGGGCGGCAGGCTATCGACGATCGGCTGCAGCGCGTCGAAGCCACAGCTAAAACCGGGGTTCGCCTGGATATACACATGACGCACCGCGGTCACGATGCCGGCCAGCGCCGACAACGCCGCGAGCACTTCGAGCACACGCACGCCGCGCCAGCTGTTCAGGCGCGCGCCGAGGAACGCGAAGATCGCGATCAGCAGGAAGAAATAACGCTGCAGGATGCACAACGGGCACGGGTCTTCGTGCATGACAAATTGCAGGTACAACGCGCCGCCCACCAGGGCGACGCAGATCAGGCCGAGCAGAACCAGCAGGGAGCGCTCGCGGCGCAGCATCGCGGAATCGTTAGTCATGGGTCGTGGCGTGGTTTGAAGGCGGAACGGGCGGGTGCCCGCGATTCTAGCGCGAACCCTTGACGGGCAGCCGGTTGCCTGACGATTGCGGCCGCGCGGCCGGCGCGCATCGATTACCGGTCGGTGAGCCGTGAGCGTGGCCGCACCCGCTACCGACAGCGACCGCGACGCGCCAACCTTCGCCGGCTAGCGAATCACGTTGAGCACTGCCTCGGCGGCGCGGCCGATCGCCAGCAGCGCATCGTCGGCGCGGGGCGCGGCCGCGAGCATCAGACCGACCGGCGCATCGTCGCGCAGATGGCATGGCAGCGACAGCGCGCAGCTATCGAGGAAGTTGAACGCGCTCGGATTGCGCAGAATCAGCGCGTTGGTGCGGGTGAACGCGTCGTCGTCGGTCAGCAGGTCGGCCAGACGCGGCGGCACCACAGGCACCGTCGGCATCACCACCGCGTCGAAGCGCTGCCATAGCGTACGCGCGGCTTCGTCGAGCATCGCGTCGCGCTCGGCGAGCAGATCCAGATAGTCGATCGCGGTCGCCGGCTGACCCTTCAGAATGCGCGCGAGCACGCGCCGATCGTACCGGTCGCGATGCTTGTCGAGCAGCGGACGGTGCCACGCATACGCCTCGATCGGCGAAAAACCGATGCGGTTGATTTCCGGCAGACGGTCGAGCGGCGCGAAGCGTACTTCGCTGACGATCGCGCCGGCTGCTTCCAGATGCTTGAGCGCGGTGTCGACCGCGCGCGCGACTTCCGGCTCGACGCCGTCGGTGACGAAGTTGGTCAGCACGCCGAGGCGCACGCCTTCGAGCGGATGCGCGGCCGGGATGCGCGGCTCGAGCCCGGCGAGGATCCGGTCGACCAGCGCGCAGCACGCAACCGACACGCCGATCGGCCCGAACGAATCGAGCGTCGGCGACAGCGGCACGCCACCCTGCTTCGGGATGCGCGCGGCGGTCGGCTTGAAGCCGGTCAGCCCGCACAGCGCGGCGGGAATGCGAATCGAGCCGCCGGTGTCGGTGCCGAGCGCGATGGCCGCCATCCCGTCGGCGACCGAGGCCGCCGCGCCCGACGACGAGCCCCCGGAAACCCGCTCGTCACCCTTTACGCCGCGCCGGTACGGCGACAGCGGATGGCCGTAGTGCGGATTCAGTCCCAGTCCGGAAAAAGCGAACTCGCTCATGTTGGTGCGCCCGACGATTACCGCGCCGGCACGCTTGAGTCGCGCGACCGTCACCGCGTCTGTCTTCGCGGGCGGCGCGTCGGCGAGCGCGATGGAGCCTGCGCGGGTCGGTTGTCCCTCGATATCGAACAGGTCCTTGACCGACACCGGAATCCCGGCGAGCGGCGACAGCACGATGCCGGCCGCGCGCAGGCGGTCGTGCGCGTCGGCGGCGGCGCGCGCGGCGCCGGCGTCGACGTGCGTGAACACCGCCGCGCCCTGGCCGGCCGGGTCGGCGATCCGCTCCAGCGCGGTTTCGACGAGCGCGCGGCTCGAGGTGCGGCCAGCGGCGAGATCGGCGGCAAGCTGGGCGAGCGGCGGGAACGGGACGAAGTCAGTGGCCATGATGTGGGGTGGGTGAGCGGTGAGCTGTCGAGCCGGCGGGGGACTGTCGTCCGCATTGTAGAGCAAGGCTTTACGGGCGCGCGCGGTTGAGGCGCGCGGCGCGCGAGCGCGTCCAGACGAGGACGGCGCCTTTGTTACACTGCGCTTTCTGACATTACGTTTTTGTAAGGAAGGCGCGTTATGCACCATGGCATCGGCTTCATTCAGGATCTGGCCGTCGTGATGATGGTCGCGGGCGCCGTCACGGTGCTGTTCCATCGGCTGAAGCAGCCGGTGGTGCTCGGCTATATCGCGGCCGGGGTGATCATCGGGCCGTACACGCCGCCGTTCCAGTTGATCCACGACCAACAGACGATCCAGACGCTCGGCGAACTCGGTGTTGTGTTCCTGATGTTTTCGCTAGGACTCGAATTCAGCCTGCGCAAGCTGTTCAAGGTCGGCGCGACCGCGATCGTCGCCGCGCTGTGCGAGATCGTGCTGATGCTGTGGATCGGCTATGAGATCGGCAGTGCGTTCGGCTGGAGCCCGATGGATTCGCTGTTTCTTGGCGCGATCCTCGCGATCTCGTCGACGACGATCATCGTCAAGGCGCTGTCCGACCTGGGGCTCAAGCGCGAACGCTTCGCGCAGCTGGTGTTCGGCATTCTGATCGTCGAGGACATTCTGGGCATCGCGATGCTGGTGCTGCTGACCGGCATTGCGCAGACCGGCCAGCTGAGCGCCGGGCTTGCCGCGATCACGCTCGGCAAGCTGCTGCTGTTCATGCTGGTGTCGCTGCTGGCCGGCGTGCTGGTCGTGCCGCGCGCGTTGAACTACGTCGCGCGCACGCGCAGCGACGAGATGCTGCTGGTGTCGGTGCTCGGCTTCTGCTTCGGCTTCTGCCTGCTGGTCGTCAAACTCGACTACAGCATCGCGCTCGGCGCGTTTCTGATCGGTGCGATCATGGCCGAGTCGCGCCATCTGCATCGCATCGAGCATCTGATCGCGCCGTTGCGCGATGCGTTTTCCGCGATCTTCTTCGTCACCGTCGGCCTGATGCTGAACCCGGTGCTGATGCTCGAGTACGCATGGCCGATCGCGGTGATCACGCTTGCGGTGATCGTCGGCAAGATCGTGTCGTGCGGGCTCGGTACGTTTGTCGCTGGCCGCGACGCGCGTACGTCGATGCGGGTCGGCATGACCGTGTCGCAGATCGGCGAGTTCTCGTTCATCATCGCGTCTCTCGGGCTCACGCTGAAGGTGACGAGCGGCTTCCTGTACCCGATCGCGGTCGCGGTCTCCGCGCTGACCACGCTGAGCACGCCGTATTTGATCCGCGCCGCCGATCCGCTCACGCGACGTCTCGCGCCGGCGATGCCCACGGCGTTGTCGAACGCGTGCGGGCTCTACGGCCAGTGGCTGCGCGGCCTGCGCACCGCGCGCGGTGTGCCGACGCTGTTGCACCTGACGCGGCGGATCTTCCTGCAGATCGCGGTGAATCTCGCGCTCGTCGCGGCGATCTTTCTTGCCGTGTCGTATAGCGCACCGCATAGCGGCCGGCTGCTCGCGAACTGGCTCGCCGACGCATCGCTGCAGCGCGTCGTGCAGTGGAGCGTCGCGCTGGTCGTATCGCTGCCGTTCGTGGTGGCCGTGTATCGCAAGACCAAATCGCTCGCGCTGCTGCTCGCCGAAGTCAGCGTGCAGCCCGCCACGGCGGGGCGCTTCACGAGTGCGCTGCGTTACGCGATCGCCGACGGCGTGCCGATCGTATCGATGATCGGCGTGTTTCTGCTGATGGCCGCGCTGTCGGGCAGCATTCTGCCGCCGACCGGTCTGCTCGTCGCGGTGCTGGTTTGCGCGGCGCTGCTGCTCGCACTCGTATGGCGCTGGTGCGTGAAGATTCATGCGTCGATGCAGATCGCGTTGCGGGAGACTTTCGACGAGCAGCCGGACCCCTGACATCATCGAAACGAACGCTTGTGTCGAGCTTCGCAACAATGTGAGTAATTGTGTGCGGGTTTGCCGGGCTTGCTGCGCTGACGGATAATCAGGGCATATTCATTCGTTCGCGTGAAAGGCGCCCGTCCGACAGTCATGAGCGAAAACAAACCAGACAACGCCGGCACGACCGGTACTCCGTCGCCGGCCTCGCCCGCCTCGTCCGCGTCGCCCACTCCATCGCTTGCGCCGCAAACCGGCGCGGCACCGGCCGAGCCGGCTGCCCCGCCGCCTCCATTGCGTGAAGATACGACCCAATCGGCTGCCCAGCAGACCAACCCGGCCACCGAGGCAGCGGCCGTGAGGTCGTCGACCGACGATCCGCTCAGCGCATCGGCCGTCACGCCGGAAGATCCGCGAACGGCTCGCCTGCGCGACGCGGCCGAGGCCCGCAGCGCCGCCGCGGAGTCCACCGCGCGGCAGGAAGCCGCGGTGCACGAGCGCGAAGCGCGGCGCGGCGGCTCGCAGGCGACGAACGCCGCGAGCGCCAGGGCGGCGAGAGCAGAGCCGGTAAAGCCGGCGAGTCCTCTGTCCGCGAGCGGCGAGCTGCATACCGGCGCGGCACGGGTGACCCAGGCGAGCGGTCCAGACCCGGCCGCCGCTTTCGCCGAAGACGTCGTCACTGAAGCCGACATTGTGACCGAGGAAACGGCGCCCGCTACCGCGCGGCCGGCTGGCTCGCCGCCGCCGGGCTTCGGCGCGGCGCCCGATTTCAGCGCGACCAATCCGCCGCCGCCTAACGCGTTGCCGCCGTCTCCGCCGCGCTACCTGCGCCAGAGCGATTCGGCGTGGAGCGTGTTCGGCCGCATCGTCGCAGCGCGCGCGCGGCAACTGTTCGATCGCGCGGGTCAGCGGATCACCCAGCGCACGCTACGCATCGGCGTGTCGGCGCGGATTTTCCATCCGGAGCCGGGCGCGAAGGGGCTGCGCGGCAAGACGCTACAGTATCTGGAGGAATCGATCGCGCATTGGGTGATGTCGCGCGACGTGCTGGTGTTCATGATTCCGACCGTCGGGCATCAGGGCATGCTGCATCCGAGCAACATCCGCCTGCGCGATTACGCGAAGCATCTCGACGGGCTGTTGCTGCAAGGGGGTGCCGACGTGTCGCCGCAGACTTACGCGGAATCGGCGTCGAGCCACGAGTGGCCCGGCGACCGCGTGCGCGACATGTACGAACTCGAACTGCTGCATGAGTTCGTCGAGTCGGGCAAACCGGTGCTCGGCGTGTGCCGCGGTTGTCAGCTGATCAATGTCGCGTTTGGCGGTACGCTGTATCAGGACATCGCAACGGATGTGCCGACCGCCAACGTGCACGTGAACGAGCACTACGACCAGCATCGGCACGGGGTGCATTTCCCGGATGGCTCTACGCTGCTGAACATGTTCCCCGGCCGGCGCGATGCGATCGTCAACTCGATTCACCACCAGGCTGTGAAGACGCTCGGGCGCGATCTCAATATCGAGGCGGTGTCGGCGTCGGACGGCATCATCGAGGCGGTACGCTACCGGCGTGCGCCGTTCGTGATGGGCGTGCAGTGGCATCCGGAATTTCACCGCGCGGGCGGGCCGGAACTGCTCGATTGCACGCCGTTGCTCGATACGTTTCTGCGGGTTGCGCGGGAGACGCGGTTTTAGGTTTGACGCGCGGGGGCGGCGTTTGCGTTTTCCTGTGCGCAAAGAAAAGGCATTCGATGGAAAAAGCCCGACTATCTGAAAAGCCGGGCTTTTTTGTGCGCGTCGCTTCTGAGTGTTACAGCGGGAAGGTTTATTGGCCGAATTGCTCTGGAACTTCGGTCACGCGACGCTGCGTCATGTGATTCATCCACGCGGTGCTGTTGTTTGCCGGCCGATTGTTCGACGTGGCCGCGCGCGGATGCGTGGTGGCGGATGTCGTGATGGCGGTGTAGCCGCTGCCAGCGGGCCACGTTTGCGCAAACGATGCATCGGCCGATGTGGCCGATCGCGCGGCTAACGCGCGCGACGCGTTCTGCGTTGCACGTATCGCGCTGGCGTGCGGTACGAGGGCCCGCTGCGACGGCCGCGCCGGCCGGCGCTGTATCCCGGCGACCTGTGCGCGTTGCGGCGGATGCGCGGGTGTATCGCCACGTGCGGCGCGCCTGGATACGGTGTTGCGAATCGAAGCGGATGCGGATGCGGACGCCGGCGGCGACGCCACATCTGCATACGTTGGCGCCACACGAGCGGCTTGTGCGTGAGACTCGTGGACGACGATCGCTTGCCGGCCCGCAACCTCGACATGCGATGGCTGCGTCCCTTGCTGTCCGTCGCGTTTGCCCGTTGCGATGGCCACGGGGCTCGACGCTTCGCTGGCCAACTGACGAAGCGCGCGATGCCGGTCCATCGCGAGCCACGCAAGCAGCGCGAGCGCGCCGACGATGCAGACCCCGGCCGCCATCCGATGCCAATCGCCTGCAGCGCGACGTTTCGCTCTCGCAGGCCGACGCAGCTTCAGGGCGACGCGCTTGGGCGCCTGAGCGGGCGTGAGGGGTAGGTCGCGCAGCCCATCGCCAGGGATCGCACGACGGGTGACGCCAGGTTTCGCGGTTGCGGATGATGCAACCGTCGCAGGCCTGCCATCGAGCGGGCTGCTGTCGAGCGCCTTCCATCGACGACGCGACAGCAGCTGGCGATTGCTCAGGCAGACCGTACACAGCAACGCCGCATAAAGTGATCGGCGTTCGTTTCGCTGGCCAGGGCCGGACGCGAGCAGCGCCCATTCATGACGTAATGGCACCGGGAGGTCGTCGAGCGGATGCGGGCGGGGTAGCGCGTAAGCGCCTTCGATCAAGGTAAGCGGAGTGCTGGGCATCGTTCTTTTTGTCGGGTGCCCGATGACAGGGCGGCCGGTGGGCAGTCACAGAATCTCTGGGGACCCGACAGCGCGTCAGCGGCAAGCCGGTCCACCGTCAGTCACCGCATCCGTCGCAACCAGTAACAGGTCGATGACGAGCGACGATGAGGAAGGGCAGGCCGGTTTCCGCCGAGGCCATCGGCAACAGAAAATGTTGCCCCGAACCAATTCGTTCGGACGATCAGACTGCTCTGAAAGTGACACTGCCGCGCAAATGGCCCGCACCGGGCTTGCACCGTCACGGCTCGTCACGGCTCGTCACGGCTCCAGCCGGTACACGTAGCGCAACGCGGTGATGTCGACACCGCCCATCTGGTCCGGCTCCGCGCCGACGAACTTCCAGCCGTGCCGCTCATAAAAGCCGATCGCCGGTGTGTTGCCCTCCAGCACGTACAGATACAGCTGCGCCTCGCCGCGCGCTCGGGCCCAGTCCGCGGCGGCGCGCATCAGCGTGCGGCCTACGCCGATGCCCTGGTAGCCGGGCAGCGCGTGCAGGTTGTCGAGCAGCACGCCCCACGCGGACTGCGGCTGACGCTCGACGCACACGAAGCCGGTCGGCTCGCCGCCAAGCTCGGCGATCAGTACGATGCGGCGCTCGCCGCCCGGCGCGCCGAGGCGCGCTGCCCAGTACGCGGCGCGTTCGCGCGCGACCTCGCCGTCGAGAAACGCATCGGGTAATAGTCCGCGATAGGTGGCCTGCCAACTGGTGCTGTGAATCGACGCAATCAGCGCGGCGTCCTCGAGGGTCGCCGGGCGCAGCGAAAGAGCAGGGGTGGTTCGCATTGGAATAAAAACCAACTGGATGACATCGCGCGCCAAGTCTACCGCGCGGTCCGCCACCTGCGCGAGCGCGCGCGTAAGCCAACTGTATGCGATTTGCGGCGACATCAGCAGTAACATTAGGTGGCGCGGGCGCTGCGTGAATCACAATGTTTACCCTGACACTGGGTGAACTCTGCGAGCATTGGCATGCGGCGCCTCTGTGGGCGCGTTTTTCCTCGTCCGTCCGCGGCATCCGCTTGCGAAACGCGGCGGATCGTTTCAACTGCCCGATCGTCACTGCCCTCAATCCGCGCGGCGCGGCGACGGGTTTATCCGAGAATGTCATGTCTACTGCGACGCACGCTACTTCGGTGACGGAAGAATCCAAATTCAAGACGGTGTTCCGCGTCGTCAGCGGCAACTTTCTTGAGATGTATGACTTCATGGTCTACGGCTACTACGCTTCGGCGATCGCCAAGGCCTACTTTCCGAGTGGCAATGCGTTCGCGTCGCTGATGCTGTCGCTATCGGTGTTCGGCGCCGGCTTCCTGATGCGGCCAGTCGGCGCGATCGTGCTCGGCGCATACATCGACCACCACGGCCGGCGCAAAGGCCTGATCCTCACGCTCACGCTGATGGCGCTCGGCACGCTGACGGTCGCGGCGATTCCGGGTTATGCGACGATCGGCATCATCGCGCCGATCCTCGTGCTGGGCGGGCGGCTGTTGCAAGGCTTCTCGGCGGGGGTCGAGCTGGGCGGCGTGTCGGTGTATCTGTCGGAGATCGCCACCAAGGGCAACAAGGGCTTCTACTGCTCATGGCAGTCGGGCAGCCAGCAGGTCGCGGTGGTGTTCGCCGCGTTGATCGGCGTGCTGCTGAACAAGATGCTGCCCGCCGACCAGATGTTCGCGTGGGGCTGGCGCGTGCCGTTCCTGATCGGCTGTCTGATCGTGCCGTTCCTGTTCATCATCCGCCGCTCGCTGAAGGAAACCGCGGAATTCGAGGCGCGCAAGCATCGTCCGGGCATGGGCGAAATCATGAAGTCGATGCTGGAGAACTACCCGGTCGTGCTGGGCGGCATGGGCATGGTCATCATGACGACCGTGTCGTTCTACATGATCACCGCGTACACGCCGACCTTCGGCAGGGAAGTGCTGAAGCTCTCGTCGATCGACACGCTGGTCGTCACCGTGTGCGTCGGTATCTCGAATCTGATCTGGCTACCGCTGGCCGGCGCGCTGTCGGATCGCATCGGTCGCCGTCCGGTGCTGCTCGTGTTCACGGTCCTGACGATTCTCACCGCGTACCCGGCGCTGCAATGGCTGGTCGCCGAGCCGTCGTTCGTGCGCCTGCTCGCGGTGCAGCTATGGCTGTCGTTCCTGTACGGCTCCTATAACGGCGCGATGGTGGTGGCGCTCACCGAAGTGATGCCGGTCGAAGTGCGTACCGCCGGCTTCTCGCTCGCCTATAGCCTTGCGACGACGATCGGCGGCTTTACGCCGGCGATTGCCACGCTACTGATTCACGTCACCGACAACAAGGCGGCACCGGGTCTGGTGCTCGGCGTGGCGGCGATCTGCGGTCTGCTCGCGACGCTGTTCCTGTATCGCACGCCGGAGTCGCGCAAGCAGTATCGGGCGGCCTGACTATCACGCCGCGGCACTCGTTGCGCTGAAACAAAAGCCCCGCGTTCGCGAGAACGCGGGGGTTTTGCTTTGCGAACCGCCCGCGGCCTAGCCGTGCCGCACTTCGTTCGCGACGATCTCGACGACTTCCTCCCACGCGCCCGGCCGCGGCTGGCGTACCAGCGTCGCGCCCGGGTACCAAGGACTGCGCGCGTCGCCGTCGAACCAGCGCCAGTCGGCGGCGAACGGCAGCATCAGCCATAGCGGCTTGCGCAGCGCGCCAGCGAGGTGCGCGATCGACGTATCGATCGACACGACCGCGTCGAGCCGTTCGATGATCGCCGCGGTATCCGCGAAGTCGCCGATGCGCTGATCGAAGCGATGGATCGACGCGGCGCGCGGATGCGCGTCGAGCGCCGCGCGCTCGGCGTCGCTCAGATCGGGCTGCAGCACGATCCAGTCTATGCCGTCGAGTGCGAACAGCGGCTCGAGCGCGGCAAGCGGCATCGTGCGTGTTTCGTTGCGCTGGATACGCCCCGACCACGCGAGCCCGAGCTTGCGTTTCGCGCTGCCGCCGAGCGAGCCGCGCCATTTGCGGGCATAGGCCGGCGGCACGTTCAGATAGGGCGTGCGCGCCGGAATCGTGTCGTAGCGCGTGCCGAGCGCGAGCGGCAAGCTCAACAGCGGGATCTGCAGATCGGCGGCGGGGCGCGGCTGCCCGTGCGCGATCAGCGTCACGCGCCAGCTCTTCGCGACAGCCGCGAGCAACGGCAGCAACGCAGGCTGTACTTCGAGCACGACGCGCGCGGCGCGCTGCGCGGCGAGCGGCACGAAGCGCACGAACTGCAGCGTGTCGCCGAGACCCTGTTCGGCGTGGATCAGCAGCGTGCGCTGGTCGACCGGTTCGCCGTGCCAGCGCGGCAGCGTCTGGATCACCGGCTGTGCGAGCGTTTGCAGCCGCCATTCGTATTCGGGCAGGCCGCGCGCGAAATCGCGCATCGCGAGCCACGCGAGCGAGCGGTTCATATGCGCGGACGCGAGATCGGGGCGCAGGCGCAGCGCCTGATCGAACGCGCGCACCGCGGCCGCATGCGCGCCGAGCGCCTGGTGCGCGGTGCCCAGCGCGAGCCACGCGAGCGCAAATTGCGGATCGAGACCGACCGCGCGTTCGAGATACGGCAACGCCTGCGCGGGCCGGCCAAGCGCCGCGAGCGCGTTGCCCATCCCATAGATCGCGGGCGGCAGGTTCGGCTGCAAACGCAATACCGCCTCGAACGATGCAACGGCTTGCGCATGATGGCCGGTGGCGTCGAGCGTGTTGGCAAGATTGAAATGCGCGGCGACAAAGCGCGGCTCGGCGGCGAGCGCGGCCTCGAAGCAGCGGCGCGCGTCGGCCGGCCGATCGAGCGCGTTCAGCGACATGCCCATGTTATTCAGCGCGCCCGCGTGACCGGGACGCAGTTCTAGCGCGCGCTGGAACGACGCGATCGCGTCCGTGTGACGCCCGAGCGCGTGCAGGGCGTTGCCGAGATTGTTGTGCGACGACGCATCGTCAGGTTGCAGGCGCACCGAGCGCTCGAACGCGTCGGCGGCGTCTTCGTGACGACCCAGCGACGCGTACGCGTTGCCGAGGTTGTAGTGCGCCATCGGGAAGGCCGGCGCGAGCGTCAGCGCGTTGCGGAACTGGTCGATGGCCGCGTCGATCTGGCCGAGCGCCTTCAGCGCATTGCCGAGGTTCAGTTGCAGCGCGGCGTCTTCGGGACGCAGGACGACCGCGCGCCGAACGAGGTCGGCGGCTTCCGCGTGCTGGCCCTGCTGATGACGCAGCACGCCGAGCAGATGGAGCGCGTCGACGTGGCCGGGATTGTGTTCGAGCGTCGTGCGGTAGCCGCGTTCGGCATCGTCGAGGCGGCCGTCACGATGCGCCGCGTACGCGCGGTCAAAGACTGGTTGCATGACGGGGCAGGTAGTCGGATAAAACTGAGGCCGCATTTTCCCACACTTGGCTGTGGGCCCGTATTTGCGGCGGGCGCCGCGCTGCGCGAGGCGATGCGCGGGTTGACTTGCGGCGTGTGGCCTTGGCGGTCGTTCGCAGGCGTTCGCACCCGTGACGGGGTCTTTCGGTGCTCATCCGCCGGCGGCCATCGCATGTTTGCCATTCACGCATCGGCGCATACCGCCGCGCCGATTGATGCGGCGCACCGCTGCCGCTGCAAGCGGCGGCGTACACTGAGCGCATCGTTGCATCCGGAGTGCCGCATGGACGCTGCCGCCTATGATGCGTCGCCAGTGCTGATCGTCGGTGCCGGTCCGACCGGGCTCGCCGCGGCGATGAGCCTCGCGCGCGCCCACATCCCCGTGCGTCTGATCGACAAGGCGCCGCAGTCGAGCCCCTATTCGCGCGCGATCGGCATTCAGGCGCGCACGCTCGAACTGCTCGAACAGCATCGGCTGATCGAACCGTTTCTCGAACTCGGCCACCGCGCGCGCGTCGCCAACCTGTTCTCGAACGGGATGCGGCTTGCGCAGCTCGACTTCGATCCACTGCACACGCGCTATCCGTATCTGCTGTTTCTCGATCAGTCGGTGACCGAGCGGCTGCTCACCGAGCATCTCGCGACGCTAGGCGTGACGGTCGAGCGCGGTGTCGAACTGACGACGTTCGCGCAGGGCGCCGCGAGCATCGTGGCGACACTGCGCCGCGCGGACGGCCACACCGAAACGATGCGCCCGTCGTACCTGATCGCCGCCGACGGCGCGCACAGCGCGATCCGTCATCGGCTCGGCCTGAACTTCGAGGGCAAGACTTTCGCGCAGACCTTCCTGCTTGCCGATCTGCATGCGGAAACCGACTGGCCCGACGACGAATTCCAGATTTTCGCGTCCGGCGAAGGCCTCGTCGCGCTGTTTCCAATGGGTCACGGCCGTCATCGGCTGATCGCCGATCATGCGGTCGAGCCGGCCGATCCGGTCCATCCGGCCGCGGCCCCGATGCCCGGCGCATCGGTCGCGCTGGGCGTGCCTGAAGAGCCGCCGCTCGACCCAGCGCCGCCACCATCGCTCGATGAATGCAAGGCGCTGATCGCGCGGCGCGTGCGGGAGCGCGTCGACGTATCGGAGCTCGCGTGGTCGTCGTATTTCCATGTGAACAGCCGGATGGTGGATCGCCTGCGGGTGGGCCGCATCTTCCTTGCCGGCGACGCCGCGCACGTGCACAGCCCGGCCGGCGCGCAGGGGATGAACACCGGCATTCAGGAGGCGCTCAACCTCGGCTGGAAGCTCGCGCGCGTGATTCGCGGCAACGCGCCGGATCGGCTGCTCGACACCTATCACCTCGAACGGCATCCGATCGAACGCGAGGTGCTGCGGCAGACTGGCTTCATCACGCAGATGGCCGAGGCCGATCACGGTCCACTGAAGCTGCTGCGCGAACACGTGATGCCGGTGCTGGCCGCGCTCGGTCCGCTGCGCGATGCCGCGCGCGCGACGATCAGCGAGCTGTCGATCCAGTATCGGCGCAGTCCTTTGACGCTCGAACGCGTGCTCGACGGTGGCCCGCGCGCGGGCGAACGCGCGCCCGATGCGCTCGTGCATGTGATCGACGGTCCGCTGGGACGCGCGCCGGGCGTCGGGTGCATTTTCGATCTGCACGATCCGGCGTTCTTTTCGCTGTTCGTGCTGGTGCCGCCGCTGCCCGTCGATGGCACGCCGCTCGATCCGGCCGCGAAGCATGCGCCGCCGCCTGACCCGGAAGTGGAAAAGCTCGCCGCCGCAATCGAGCGGCTGCTGCCGGGCGCAGCGCGGACCTGGCGCATCACCGATACGACCGGCGACGGCGGCCCGGCGCTGGCAGAGTCGTATGGGCGCACGCGGCCGTCGTTCTATCTGGTGCGCCCGGACGGTTATATCAGCGCGCGCGGGCGCACCGGCTCGGACCTCCATGGGCTGTTGCGGCACTGCGAGGCGTGGTTCGCGGTGGGGGCTGGGACACGGGAGCGCGTGGCGCAGTGACGGGTACGGGCTGTCGGCTGGCGGCCCCGCGTGCAGGGGGGAGGGTGATAGCGGCCGAACCCGCCGGCGGCGCGTGAGGCGCCGTGACGGGTTGGCCGAGCGGTGACGTCAGCTGCGGCCCAGTTCAAGCGGAAGCTAAACCGCCCGCGAGTCCGCCGCCGAGGCCGCCCCTGAGGCCGCCGAAGCCTCGGCCGGCGTCAATCGCGCGCGATGCCTGACCATCGCCTCGCGGGTGAAGGCGGTCAGCGCGAGACCATGCACATCCGGCGCTTCATCGAGCGCCGCGAGCAGCGCGCGGCGCATGCGCGGCTCCCAGAAGCGGCGGATATGCTCGGCGGTGCCGCTTAGCGCTTCCTCGTGGTCGGGCATCGACTCGAAGAAATCGCCGATCCGGTTCGCCATGTCGATCAGATTGCGAACATCCATCGCTTGCCTCACTTGCCCGTGGCGGCGTTAGCCAGCTCGCGCTGCCTCAGCAGTTCGAGCTGTTCGGTATTGAAGCGCGAATAGTCCTTCTGCCACTGCGACGGCTGCTCGACCGGCATCACCTGCACCGCGGTCACCTTGTATTCCGGACAGTTGGTCGCCCAATCGGAGCTGTCGGTGGTGATCACGTTCGCGCCCGATTCGGGAAAGTGGAACGTCGTATAGACGACCCCCGGCTGCATCCGCGAGGTCACCTTCGCGCGCAGTACGGTCTGCCCCGCGCGCGATTCGATACCGACCCAGTCGCCGCTCCTGATGCCGCGCTCCTCGGCGTCGTGCGGATGCAGTTCGAGCCGGTCTTCGTCGTGCCAACGCGAGTTCTCGGTGCGACGTGTCTGCGCGCCGACGTTGTACTGCGACAGGATGCGCCCGGTCGTCAGCAGCAGCGGGAACTTGCGCGTGACCTTTTCCGGCGACGCGATGAACTTCGTGATCACGAACTTGCCCTTGCCCCGTACGAACGTGTCGACGTGCATCGTCGGCGTGCCGTCGGGGGCTTGCTCGTTGCACGGCCACTGGATGCTGCCGAGCTCGTCGAGCTTGCGATACGACACGCCGTGGAAGGTCGGCGTGAGCCGCGCGATCTCGTCCATGATTTGCGACGGATGCGTGTAGTCCATCTCGTAGCCGAGCGCGCGCGACAGCAGCAGCGTGACTTCCCAGTCCGCGTAGCCGGCGAGCGGCGGCATCACCTTGCGCACGCGCGAGATGCGGCGCTCGGCGTTCGTGAAGGTGCCGTCCTTTTCGAGGAACGACGAACCGGGCAGCAACACGTGTGCGTATTTCGCGGTCTCGTTCAGGAAGATGTCCTGCACGACGATGCATTCCATCGACGACAGCGCCGCCGCGACATGATGCGTGTCCGGGTCCGACTGCACGATGTCTTCGCCCTGGCAGTAGAGGCCCTTGAAGCTGCCGTGCAACGCGGCGTCGAACATGTTCGGAATGCGCAGGCCCGGTTCGGGCTGCAGCATCACGTTCCATGCCTGTTCGAACTGCGAGCGCACCAGCGGGTCGCCGATATGGCGATAGCCCGGCAGCTCGTGCGGGAACGAGCCCATGTCGCACGAGCCCTGCACGTTGTTCTGGCCGCGCAGCGGATTCACGCCGACGCCTTCCCGGCCGATGTTGCCGGTTGCCATCGCGAGGTTCGCGATGCCGATCACCATCGTCGAGCCTTGCGCATGTTCGGTGACGCCCAGACCGTAGTAGATCGCCGCGTTGCCGCCGGTTGCATAGATGCGGGCGGCTTCGCGCACCTGTTGCGCCGGCACGCCGGTGAGCGCTTCCGTGGCTTCCGGTGCATTCTCCGGCAGCGCGACGAAATCGCGCCACTGCTCGAACGCGCGGGATTCACAGCGCTCGGCGATGAACGCATCGGCGAGCAGGGCTTCGGTGACGATCACATGCGCGAGCGCGTTGATGATCGCGACGTTGGTGCCCGGCCGCAATTGCAGGTGATGCGACGCCTTCACATGCGGTGTATCGACGATATCGATGCGGCGCGGATCGACGACGATCAGCTTCGCGCCTTCGCGCACTCGCCGCTTCAGACGCGAGCCGAACACCGGATGCCCATCGGTCGGATTCGCGCCGATCACCATGATCACGTCGGCTTTATCGACCGACGCGAAGGTCTGCGTGCCCGCCGATTCGCCGAGCGTGGTCTTCAGGCCGTAGCCGGTCGGCGAATGGCACACGCGCGCGCAGGTGTCGACGTTGTTGTTGCCGAACGCGGCGCGCACG
>NZ_DASXHN010000239.1:0-13784 GCF_036488505.1 Paraburkholderia sp.
ACGCCATAGCGTGGTGTGCGGGTCGGCATGCTTCGGGGGTGAATCCGTGTCTCCGGCATTGTTTTACTCCGTGGTGAAATCGCAGCGCCGCGATTCGCTCGCGTCATTCATTCAAAGTAGCCCACTGGGCGATTGTTTGACAACGAACATCGGGCGGGAGAATTTCCCGAATTGACTGACGCCGCGCAGCGCGGGTTCTAAAACGCCGGGCACGGGGGGACAATAGCCGCGGAGGTGCAGTGATGCTGCAAGTCGCCATCGCAAACCGCGCAAACGCCATGCATCCCGCGACGGACTACCGGCGCGTCGCAATCGTGCTGGGCGCCGTGATCGTCGCGCATCTGGTGCTGCTGGCTTTGGTGCTGATGGCACGCGATAGAACTGTCGAGCGTACCGTCGAGCCGCGCACGATCACAGCCCTGCTGTTGAGTCCCGAGCCGGCGCCGCCTGCCCCTGCCCCTGCCCCTGCCGCCGCGCGTGCGGCGCCGCCCCCGCCCGCTGCCGTGAGCCGACCCGCACCGCCTCCTGCCCGCCCCGCCGTGCGCGTCAAACCGGCGCCTCAGCCGCGCCCGCACGTGGCGCGCAACGCGCCGACGCCCGCGCCCATCGCGCCGCCCGAAAGCACGGCGCCGTCCGCTGCCGCGCAACCGGCCCCTGCTGCGACGCCCGCTGCCACCGCGGCACCGTCGATCGCGCCCGCCCCCGCGGCCCAATCCGCACTGCCCGCGTCAACCGAGCCGAGAAACGTGTCGCATGTCGACTGCTCGATTCCAAAGCCCGACTATCCGGACATCTCGAAACGGCGCGGCGAAAACGGCACGGCCGTCGTGCGCTTCGTCGTCGGACTCACCGGCCGGATCGAAACCGCGCAACTGCAAAAGGGCAGCGGCTACGAGCGGCTCGACGACGCCGCGCTCGCCGCGGTTCATGCGGGCGCCTGCCAGCCGTACCGCGAAAACGGCACGCCGGTTCGCGCCGCATACTCGCAGTCGTTCGTGTTCGGACTGACCGAATGACCCGCATCGACGAACGACCGGCCCGCGGCTCCGCGCGATCAAAGAACACGGACCACAAACGAAGGAAACAGTCATGCAACACTACGGAATCGCAAACGTCTGGGCATCGGGCGATCTCGTCACGCGCGGCATTCTGAGCGTGCTCGTGATCATGTCGGTGATGTCGTGGACGGTCATCATCGTGAAGTTCCTGCAGGTGCTGCGGCTGCGGCGCGTCACCCGGCAAGGCGACGCGCGCTTCTGGAGCGCGGACCGCTTCGACGACGGCTTGCGCGCTCTCGGCCACCCGGCGTCGAGCCCGCACGACAACCCGCTGCTCGCGCTCGCGCTGGCCGGCCATGAAGCGGCGACGCACCATCGGCAGACGCAGCAGCATCTGCACGACCGCATCGACGTGTCCGACTGGATCACGCGGCGTCTGCAGGACACGATGGACGAAACAATCGCGCGGCTGCAAAGCGGCCTCGCGGTGCTCGCGTCGATCGGCAGCACCGCGCCGTTCGTCGGACTGTTCGGCACCGTGTGGGGCATCTACCATGCGCTGATCGTGATCGGCGAGACCGGCCAGACCTCGATCGATCACGTCGCGGGACCGGTCGGCGAATCGCTGATCATGACCGCCTTCGGCCTGTTCGTCGCGATTCCGGCGGTGCTCGGCTACAACGGGCTCACGCGCGCGAACCGCTCGGTCGTCGCGCGCCTGAAGCGTTTCGCGCACGGCCTGCACGCGTACTTCGTGACCGGCTCGCAATTGCCGTCGAGCGCGGGCCCGCAGATGCGCGTGGTGCCGCGCAACGGCAGCGCAACCCGTGACGGAGACCTCGGATGGCAATGACACCGTTTTCCGACGACGACGATCAGGCGCTGATGAACGAGATCAACATGACGCCGCTCGTCGACGTGATGCTGGTTCTGCTGATCATTTTTCTGGTCACGATTCCGGCGATGCAGCACGCGGTCAGGATCGATCTGCCGCATGCGAGCAGCCAGCCCGAAGCGGTCAAGCCCGCGCATGTCGATGTCGCTGTGCAAGCCGACGGTTCGATTCTGTGGGACGGTCAGCCCGTCAGCGACGATGGCCTGCGCGCGCGCATCGCCCAGGCGGCGCTCGCCGCCCCGCAGCCCGAGTTGCATCTGCGCGCCGACCGCAAGGTGCCGTATGAACGGGTGGCCGCGGTGATGTCGGCCGCGCAGAGCGGCGGCTTGACGAAGATGGGCTTCGTGACGAATCCGCAGCCAGGCAAATAACTTAAGCAGCGGTTTATCGACGGCGAAAGAATCTCTGAATTCAAATCGGCGTACGGCTCGGCTATCGTGGGGTGTCTGAACCCGCATACCCCCTCGCAAGGACCGGCCGATGCACGCCCCGCTGCAAGCTCTCATCTTCGACGTCGATGGCACGCTCGCCGACACCGAGACCGCGCATCTGCACGCGTTCAACGCCGCGTTCGCGGAAGCGAGGCTCGACTGGTGCTGGAACGAAGCGCTCTATATGCGCCTCCTGAAAGTGGCCGGCGGCAAGGAACGTCTGCTGCATTACTGGCGCATGGTCGAAGGCGAAGAAGCGGGGGGTGCGCAGGCGCTGAAAGCCGTCGATGCGCTGCATGCGCTCAAAACCCGTCACTACACCGAGCGAATGCGCGGCAACGGTTTGCCCCTGCGCCCCGGTATCGCGCGTCTGATCGATGAAGCGAACGCGGCGGGCATCCGCGTCGCGATCGCGACGACTACCACGCTGGCCAATCTCGACGCGTTGCTGCAGCCTCATTTCGGCGCGCACTGGCGCACGCGCTTCGCGGCAATCGGCGATGCGGGCACCACGCACGCGAAAAAGCCGGCCCCCGACGTCTATCACGACGTGCTCGAACAACTCGGCCTGCCGGCTGCGGCCTGTCTTGCGTTCGAGGACTCCGAAAATGGTTTGCTCGCGGCGCGTGGCGCGCGCGTGCCGGTGATCGTCACGCCGACCGCGTACACGTCGCGCGATTGCTTCGATGGCGCGCTCGCGGTGCTGCCTCATCTCGGCGATCCACATACGCCGCTCGAGCAGACCGTGCGCGGCGAATCTCTTCGCTGGGTGGACCTGCCAGTGGTGCGCCGCTGGCATCGCGACGCGGTGCATGGAGTCAATGCGGCCGCACCCATGCCACTGAACGCGAGCACGCAATGACCATGAGCCCTCACCACGACGCGCTGCTGATCGACCTCGATGGCACGATGGTCGATACCGCGCCCGATATCGTCGCCGCGGTCAGCCGCATGCTCGAAGACCTCGGCGCGACGCCGCTACCGTTCGCTACCGTAACCGGGTTCATCGGCAAAGGCGTGCGCAACCTCGTGCAGCGCTCGCTGCAAACGGCGAGGCTCGGCGACTCGTTCGATATCGACCATGCGCAGCGGGTGTTCGAGCGCCACTATGCGGCGACGAACGGACAATTGGGCCGTGTGTTTCCCGGTGTGATGGCCGGACTGCACGCGCTGCGACAGCGCGGTTATCGCTGCGCTTGCGTGACCAACAAGCCGCAAGCGCTCGCCGCGTCTTTGCTGGAGATGACCGGGCTCGCCACGTATCTGGACGTGCTGGTGGCGGGCGACATGCTGACGAGCATGAAGCCGTCGCCCGAACCGCTGTGGCACGCGTGCCGTCTGCTCGATGCGGACCCCACGCATTGCGTGCTGGTCGGCGACTCCGCCGTCGATGTCGCGGCGGCGCGCGCCGCCGGATTGCCGGTGTTTATCGTCAGCTACGGGTATGGCGGCGAGAGCGGCGCCGGCGCGCTGCGCGGCGACGCGCTGATCGATTCGTTCGAAGCGTTGCCGGCGCTTCTCGCCGCATGGCGGCCACGCGCGCTGACGCAAGCGCAGGTCGATTCGAGCGCGACGTAAAGGCACCGGCATGCACCTGGACCGGACGCCGCGCTGCTGCCCGCACGCCGTCGTGCGATTACCCAACTAGCCCGCCGACAGCAAGCCTGCCACGCGCTCCGACTTCGTCTGCACCGCGATATCTTTCGCCGTCATGCCCCGGTTGTCCTTCAACGACCGGTTCGCGCCATGCGCGAGCAGAAACTGGGCGGTCTCCGCGCGATCGTATCCCGCCGCCCACATCAGCGCGGTCAGATCGTTCTTGTAGGTCCTGTTCACGTCGATGCCCGCCTGGAGCAATGTCCCCACGACCTTCGTTTGCCCCTGCCCCGCCGCGTATTCCATCGCCGTCTTGCCGACGCGATCGGTCGCGAGCGGATCGGCGCCATGCGCGAGCAGCAGCGCGACGATCGGCTCGAAGCCGCCGTACGCGGCGGCCATCAGCGGCGTGACGCCGGGCGCGCTCGCATGCTGCACGTTCGCGCCGCGCTCGATCAGCGTTTTCGCCATCGCGGTATCGCCCTTCTTGCACGCGGTGATCAGCGCGGTGTCGCCGATCCGGTTCATCGCGTCGATCGACGCACCGCGTTGCAATGCAGCGAGCAGCGACTGCTGGTCGTCGTCTTTCGCGGCGGCCAGCAGTTGCCGGTTGGTGTCTCCCTGATCCTGCGCCGATGCCGGGCCGCACACGCCGCAAAAAGCGGCGAGCGCCACAGCCAGCGCAATCGGGCGGATGAATATGGCTTTCATGATGTCTGCTCCGTGCTACTGCAGATTGTTGATATAGGCGGCCAGGTTGCGGATGTCGTCGTCGCTCAGATTGCGCGTCACGCTGGCCATGTTGCCCGCGTCGTTGGTCCGGGTGTGCGAGCGGAAGTCCTGCAACTGCTTGACGATGTACTGATACTGCTGACCGGCCACACGCGGAATCTCGTTCTGCCCGGCAAAGCCGCCCAGATGACACATCGTGCACAGCACCTCGGCCGCTTTCTTGCGGCCCGCCTCGATGCTCGCGCCATCCGATTTGTACGGCACGGGCACGAGCTTTTGGGCGGCGAAGTAGTCGGCGAGATCCTGCATATCTTCGCGCGACAGATTCGCCGCCATCGGCGACATACGTGGGTCGCTGCGCCGCCCTTCCTTGAAGTCCTTTAGTTCGAGGTACAGATAGCGCGCGGTCTGTCCGGCCAGAATCGGATAGTCCGGACTGGTGGAATTACCCATCGGACCATGGCAGGCCACGCACACCTGCGCTTTCGCCTTGCCCGCCTCGGCGTCGGCGCGCGCGCTGGGCGGCAGCCCCGCAACGGCAAACCAGCCGCATAGCAGGGCCATCCGTATTGCGCGCGCTGAAGCCAGCTTTCCCCGTCGCGCTGGCCTCATGGCAACGCGAACACGACGACGCTGTTGCCACGCTTGAAGTCGAGCTGTGTATTGCCGCCCGCCGCGACCGCGACGTACTGCTTGCCGTTCACCGTGTACGAGACCGCCGGTGCATTGACGCCCGCGCCGCACTGGAACTCCCACAGCTTCTTGCCGCTCGCGGCGTCGAACGCGCGGAACAGGCCATTGCCTTCGCCGTTGAACACGAGGCCGCCGGCGGTAGCGAGCACACCGCCGATCAACGGCTGGTCGGTCTTGTAGTCCCACGCGATCTTGCCGGTGTCGATGTTCACCGCCGACAGCTTGCCCCACTGCTGTTCAGTCGCAATCACCTTGAACGCGCCGCCGAGCCACAGCTTGCTGCCGCCCGGATAGGCGGCTTCCTCGACCTGATAGGTCATCGGCTGATGCAGATTGGCCGCGTAGACGAGGCGCGTTTGCGGATCGAACGCGATCGGCGACCACTCGACGCCGCCGTTCGCGCCCGGCAGCATGCGCGCGCCTTCGGCGGTCGGCAGCGTCCACATGTTCTCCTGCGGAATCATTGCCTGCGAGTAGCGGATCAGCCGGCCGGTCGCGCGATCGTGAACGTACACGTGACCGGTCTTGCCCGCATGGACGACGCCCGGAATCATCTTGCCGTCGGTGTCGCGCACGTTGACGAGAATCGGTGGGCTGACCGCGTCGAGGTCCCATACGTCATGCGGCACGTACTGGTAGTGCCATTTGTACTTGCCGGTATCCAGATCGATCGCGACCAGCGAATCCGTATACAGGTTGTCTCCCGGCCGGATCGCGCCATACAGGTCCGGCGAAGGATTGCCGACGACGAAGAACACCGTATGCGTCTGCCGGTCGATCGCGGGCGTCATCCACACGCCGCCGCCGAGCGTCTTGTAGAAGTCGCCACCCTTGTCGGCCAACTGCTTCTTCTCCGCGGCGATGTCGCGCTTTTCGTCGCGGCCGGTGGCGTCTTTGGTGGCCCATGCGCCTTCCTGGCCGCTTTCCGGAATCGTATAGAAGGTCCATAGCAACTGGCCGGAATTCGCGTCGAACGCCTTCACGAAGCCGCGAATGCCGTATTCGCCGCCATTCGTGCCGATCAGCACCTTGCCGTCGACGACCGTCGGCGCCATCGTTTCCGAGTAGCCCTCGTCGGGGTCGGCGATCTGGCTTTGCCACAGCACGTTGCCGGTTTTGGCGTCGAGCGCGACGAGCTTCGAGTCGAGCGTACCCATATAGAGCCGGTCACCCGAAATCGCGACGCCGCGATTGTTCGGCCCGCAACAGAAGGTCGTGACCGGACCCATCTTGTGCTTGTAATGCCAGAACTCCTTGCCGGTCGTCGCGTCCACCGCGTACACGTGGTTGAACGACGTCGTCAGAAACATCACGCCGTTCGACACGATCGGCGCGGTTTCCATCGACTCGTTGACCGCCGTCTGGAAGATGAACGCCGGTTTGAGCTTCGCAACGTTCGTCCTGTTGATCTGCGAGCCGGGGTAATAGCGCGTCTGCGCATATGAGCCGTTCGAATGCAGCCAGGCGGCCTGGGTCGTGGCGGCCTGGTCGAGCTGCGCCTGGCTTACGGGTTGAAGCGTCGACGGCACCGGCGCGGCCGTGGTCGTCGAGCTGTTCTGAACTTCGTCGGCGGCATAGGCCGGGGACAGGCCGAATGCGACGGCCAGCAAAGGCAAACCGACAATTTCTTGAATGCGGGTGAATGGCATGAGCGTCTCCGTGCTTTTTATTGTTCCTATGAATGGCCGCGCTTGGGCGGCAATCATTCACGCGGTCAGCGAACTAACGGCGTAAAAAGCACGATCGCGCAACCCTCGCAGACAACAGAAGCGTACGACTTCGAACCGCTGATAGCTTTGTCAGGACGGGTCGGCTTCGCAGAGGGGAGAACTGCTGAACGGGCCTGCGGAAAACCGGCTCGATTAAATGTAGGTAATGTGGCGCCGATTTTCCAGGGAATATGTGGAGTTTTGTGGACGGCTTCGAACAGTGGGTTCGAGTCGGGGCAGCGGCTTGTGGCGAGCGCCTATTCAACGGTTGGACAGGTGCCGGCGCGGCGGCCATCCCTCCGCGGCAGCCGAGCCAAAGATCAGCCGCTGCCGGTGAAAAGCGCGCCGCGCCACCTGACCCACACTCATCGAGCGATGTCATCCAGTGCAAGACCCGTGGTGCGCGGCCCGAACAACGCCACCGCGACCACGACGATCGCCATCGCGCCGCCGATGAACGCGAACACACCCTCGACACCGAACTCGCGCAGGAAGAACGCGATAAAGAAGCCGACGAAGATCGACGATAACCGGCTCCACGAATAGACGAAGCCCACCGCGCCAGCCCGCATGCGAGTCGGAAACAGTTCCGCCTGGTACGTATGCACGATGGTCGACAGCCAGTTGACCACCAGCGTCTGCACGATACCCACCGCGATCAGCCAGCCAGGCGCCTTCAACATCGAGAAGAGCACGCCGATCACCGCCACCGATATCGCGCTCCAGACCAGTTGCCATTTACGCTCGAAGCGGTCAGCGACGAGCATCACGACAAACGGCGCGATCGGATAGAGCAGCACGATCAGGAACGTGTATTCGAGGCTGCGGGTCACCATGATTCCCTTCGCGATAAGCAGCGTCGGAATCCAGCTAACGAAACCGTAGTAGCCGATCGTCTGGAAGAAATTGACAACCACGAGCATCAGCGTGCGGCTGCGATACTCCGGACTGAACGCTTCGCGCAGCGTGCCCTTCTGCTCTTCAGCCTCTATCGTCTCGGCGGGTGGCGGCAAGTCCTTGCCGTAGTCGTTGCGCACGCGCGCTTCGATCATCTGCATCACTCGGTCGGCTTCGTCGAGGCGGCCTTTCTGCGCAAGCCAGCGAGGCGATTCGGGCAGGCGTAGTTGGAGATACCACACCAGCAACGCACCCGCCGAACCGAGCGCGATCACCCAGCGCCAGCCGTCGAAGCCGAGCGGCGCGATCGGCACCAGCACCCATGCGAGAAATGCGATCAACGGCGCGCATATCTGCGCGACGCCATACACGAGTCCAAATGCCATCCCGCGTGCGTGACGCGGCGTCAACTCCGACACGTAAGAGTCGATCGTCACGTATTGCACGCCCACCCCGATGCCGCAGATAAGACGCCATACGTTCAGGCCGAGCGCGGTGTCCTGAAACGCGATGACGATGGTCGCGACGCAATACCACAGCATCGACGCGGCGAATACGCGGCGCCGGCCGAAGCGGTCCGCGAGACCGCCGAAAGCGATCGTGCCGATGAACAGGCCGATGAATAGCGAGGCGAGAAAGCCGGCGAGGCCGTTCATCGCGAAGAAGGTAGGCGTGGTCGGCGTAAGAATGCCCGCGTGAAACAGGCCCGGCGCGATATAGCCCGCGAAATACACATCGTAGAGTTCGAAGAATCCGCCGAGCGCGACGAGCGTGAGCAGCTTCCATAGGGTCGCGGTCATCGGCAACCGGTCGAAGCGGGCAGTCACGGCGCCGGTCGTGATCGGACCTGACGGATAGTCCGCCCTTTCAAGCGAGCCGAGCGCATCCGCTCCGATCGCCCTGTTTGGGGTGCTCATCGTGTCTTCCTCCTGTGCGGCCTGTGGATGGTCGCTCAATGTCGAGCCTGCGTCGTTACAGGCAGAGTGTCGTGCTGCTAATTATTCGTATTCGAGACGTGGCGACAGTGATGTGGAGCGCGAGGCAATCGGGTTCCGTGACGCGCGCGTGTTCTGTTCACCAGCCCGACTGCTATTGCCATTCAGCATTCAGTCAAGGCCAGTCTAGTGACGCGCGCGATGACCCACAATACTTGATCGTTGAATCAACTTCGGCTGATTTGAACGCCGGCATGAGCGGCGCCCACTATCGCGCGTGCGCTGTCATGGCGGATAAAAGAAAAACGGCCCACGGGGGCCGTTCATGCAGCGGCATCTGGAGTTTCAGCTCAGGACGGCGATCCCACCGCCAACATTGCCTGGCCGACTTGCACAAGGTCTTCGGGGCCGTTCGACACCGGGCCGGCCTGCAGATAATCGGCGCGCGGACGAATCAGCGCGCCGGATTCGCGCTGCTCGACGATATGCGCGACCCATCCCGCCAAACGGCTGATGATGAACAACGCGAACGCACTGCGTGGCGGCAGCCCCAATGCGATCGTGAGCAACGTCAGGCCGATTTCGAGGCTCGGCAGACAGCCGTGCTGCGCGGCGATATCGAGTGCCGCGTACAGCGGCTCGACGGACGGATGACGGCCGTCGAGCCGCCGTGTCACGTCGATCAGATAGCGGGCGCGCGGATCGCCCTCCGGGTACAGCGGATGGTTGAAGCCCGGCAGGTTGCGGTGCGCCGCATAGTGCTCGTCGAACAGCCGCTGCGCCTGCGCGGTGGTCTTGCAGGCGCGCAGCAGGTCCTCGGTGGCTTCGTACGAACGCGCGGACGTGAGTCCCGTTTGTGTCAGGATCGCGGCCGCCACGCATTCGCCGACGTCGGCCCCGGCCGACGCGGCGATGCGCGCGACGAAGGTCGCCTGCGCGAGTTCGTGATCCGCGCACAACACGAGCGCCGCATCGAGCGCGGCGATGTGCTGCGGCGAAGGCGTGCCGCCAAGCACGGCAAGCAGCGTCGCGGACAAGCCGCCAGCGCGTTTGCGCGCGACGGTCGCCGCCGCGCCATCGTGCGATCGGCGCAGATGGACGAGGCAATGCGCCATCGTTGCGATCATGCGGCTGGCCGCAACGAATTGCGCGTCGGACGAGCGCGCGCCACGCAGATGTTCACCGCCGAAGCGCAATGCGATATCGGCAAAAAAGCGCACGAGTTCACGGCGCGGCAGCAAATCGGCGGTGCGCGGCCATGCATCGGCGAAGCGCAGCGTCCGCGCGCACGGTTGCCATGACAACGCGAGTTCGTCGCCGGTATCCCATAGCGTTTTCACGGCCGCTTCGAAGGTCTGCCCTGCGCGCGCCATGTCGAGCGCCGCGACGCCGCGATAGCGTGGCCCTTGCGCGGTGATTTCGGTAAGCGTGCTGGAGATGATCGGCTCGCCCCAGCGCATCGCGGCCGCCGCAACCGGCGCGTGACCGCTGCGCGCATCGGCGCGCGACTTCATGCGCTCGACGTCCTGGCGCGCGTACAGGCGGCGTCCCTTATCACCCTGCGGGACACTGCGGATCCACCCGCGGCTGACATACGCATACAGGGTTTGCAGCTTGATGTGCAGCAGGGAGAGCGTTTCGGCGCGCGTCAGGTAATCGCCGCCGGACGCCGGCGCGAGCCCCGCCGCGCCGTCTTGTCGGTTCCGTTGCACCTCGGTCTCCTTGACGGCGCAGGGGCGCCGTATCGGGGCGCAGTGACCGACAAGATAATCGAATGCCTGAGCGCTCACAATCCGGTTATGCCAGTAGCCGTTCGCGGACGCACGGTCTACGCATGAAGCGGCGCCTGCGCGCGATACGTCTTCGGAATGCCCGCCTTGGGCACCTGTCCGAACATCGGCTCACCGGGCAGGCCTTCGTGCAGCATCTCGCGCGCGGCGATCAGCAGGTCCAGGTCGATCCCGGTGTCGAAGCCCATGCTCTCCAGCATGAATACGAGGTCTTCGGTGACGATGTTGCCCGACGCGCCCGGTGCGAACGGGCAGCCGCCGAGGCCTGCCAGTGCCGAATCGAACGAGCGAATCCCCTCTTCCAGTCCGGCCAGCGCATTGGCGAGCCCGAGTCCCATCGTGTCGTGCAGATGCAGCTTGGTCAGCTTGCCGCCGATTTCGGCGCGCACCGCCTTCACCATGTTTCGCACTTGCGCCGGATTGCCGTAGCCGACCGTGTCGGCGAGCGCGATCGCGTCGACGCCGGCTTCTGCCAGCGCCACCGCTGTTTCGATCACTTTTCGCGGCGCGATCACGCCGTCGATCGCGCAGCCGAACGCGGTCGCACAGCCGGGCTCGACCGCCATCGGCCGCTGCTGTTGCCTGACCCACTCGACGATGCGGCGCACCTCGGCGACCTGTTCCATCGTGCCCTTGCGCGTGTTCGAGCGGCTGTGACCTTCGCTCACCGAAACGGGCACGCCGACACCATGCGCGCCGGCCGCATAGGCCGCCTGCGCGCCGCGCAGATTCGGCACCAGCGCCATCACGCGCAGGCCCGGCTGTTTCAGCGCGGCCCTGACGATCGCATCCGTGTCCGCCATTTGCGGCACGAGCTTGGGCGGCACGAAACTGCCGACTTCGATTTCGCCGACGCCCGCGTGGGCGATGGCCGCGATCCAGCGCGTCTTCAACCCCGTCGGCATGATGTCATGCGCCATTTGCAGGCCGTCGCGCGGCCCCACTTCGCATACCGCCACCTTCTCTCTCATGTCACCGCTCCTTCAGATAGATTGCCCGGGAAGCCGACGCAGTTGTCAGCGCAACACGCCTGCTTCGGTCAATGTTTCGACTTCGCCCGCGTCGAGCCCGAGCAACTCGCGAAACACGTAGTCGTTATGTTCGCCAAGGCGCGGCGGCGGTGTGAAGTCGCCGCGAAAGCCGTCGCTGTCCTGCCACGGTAGCGCGATGCTGAGCGAGCCGTCGGCCAGTTCGGGAAACAACCCACCGTTGGCGAAATACGGGTCTTCCATCACCGCGCCGATATGCCGCGAACGCGCGGCCGGCACGCCACGCGATTGCAATGCGTCGAGCGCCTGCGCTGGCGGCTGATCCGCGAGCCACGTGGCGAGCAGATCGTCCGCTGCCGACCGATGCGCCGCGCGGCCGCGCGCGTCGGCAAAACGCGCATCGCTCGCGAGTTCGGGCTTGCGCATCGCGTCGCACAACGCGCGCCATTGCGCGTCGTCGCAAACGGACACCGCGAGCCACGCGTCGTCGCCCGCGCAGCGAAAGCATCCGGAGGGCGCCGCGCTCCACTCGCGTGCACCGCTCGCCGCCGGCGTGTCAGTGCCTAGCGCTTCGCGAAACAGCAACTCGGGCAGCAGCGCGACGGTGCTTTCGAGCATCGAAAGATCGATGAAAGCACCCTCGCCGGTCACGCGCCGGTGGCGGATCGCGGCCAATACCGCACAGCACTCCCACAGCGCGGTGATCGGATCGGTCCACGCCGGCAGGATGCCCATTGCCTCGACCCGCTCGTTCGGCGTACCGACCACGCTCGCCCGGCCGCTATAGGCCTGCAATAGAGAGCCGTACGCGAGCGCGTCGCGTTGCGGTCCCTCGCGGCCGGTGCCGGATGCGGACACGAAGATCAGATCAGGCCGGATCGCCGCCAGCGCCGTATAGTCGAGCCCGAACTTCGCGAGCACGCCGTTCGAGAAATTCTCGACCACCATATCGCTCTGCGCGATCAGACGGCGAATCAGCTCAGGCCCCTGCGGCCGGCTCAGATTGATCGTGCAGCTCTTCTTGCCCGCATTCACCACGGCCCACCATGGCTGACGCTGCGTGTGCTCCCGGCGGGTCGACGATTCGATCTTGATGACTTCCGCGCCCATGCCCGCGAGCATCTTGGTGGTCATCGGGCCGGCCAGCACCCAGCTGAAATCGATGACCCGCAGTCCGGACAATGCCTTTTTTTGCGTTTCCGTCGTCACACCACCCCCTGCTGGCGCAATGTTTCCAGTTCCCCCGGAGACAGCCCGAGGCGTCCTCCGAATACCGCGTGATTGGCCGATCCCAGCCGAGGCGCAACGACCTCGCGCGCGCGCGGCAGTTCGGCGCCTGAACTCGTGCGCAAACCGAATGGCAAGCCCGGCATCGGCAGCGCTTTGCCACCCGCGCGTTGCCAGCCATCGAAAAAGCGGCGGGCGTTCAATTGCGCGTTTTCCAGCAGATCGCGTGCGCCGCTCACCGGGAAGCACGCGACGCGCGCCGCCTGCGCGCGCTCGAACACATCCGCGCGCGTGTGCTCGCGCGTCCATACCGACATCGCGGCCTGCAGAACCAGCCAGTTCTCGTTGCGCGCGTTGCGCTCGCCGCACAGTGCGATATCGCGTGACCATGGCGGATTGCCGAGCAACTCGACCCAGCGTTCCCATTGATGTTCTTCACGCGGCGAAATCATCACGAAGCCGTCCTTGCAGGGCAAAAGCCAGATGAGTCCGCCCGCGACTTCCGTGCCTTGCAGTTCCTCGCGCAGACGGCTGAAGGTGCGCTCGCCGCGTCCGTAATCGGCAACCGGTTCGATCAGCAGATGGGCGATCACATCCAGTTCCGCGCATTCGATGCTGCGGCCCTTGCCATGCAATTGCGCTTCGAGCAGCCCCCAGAGCGCGGCGTTCGCGGCTGCGACGCCGGTGGCGAGCGCCACTTCGCGATCCGCGCAAGCAACCGGTGGCTGCTGGTTGGGCGCATGCACCGGCCGCGCCTGATGAAATGCGTAGCCCGCGTGATGCGTGAGCGTGAAATCCGTGGAAGCGGCAAGCGTGCCGGCATCCGCGTGCGTGGTCGACGCGGATTGCCCGAACAACGTGCCGAATGGTGTGACCGCCAGCAACACCAGCG
>NZ_DASXHN010000245.1:0-10850 GCF_036488505.1 Paraburkholderia sp.
TCAGAGGCGCGCCTTTCGTCGTTTGCAGCATCGGCTTTTGTTAATGCGCGTTACGTCACAACGCGTTTCGATAACCCACGAATTCCGGCCAACCGAATGGTGACCCCATGTCTTTTCCGGCTGACATCAGCAGTCAGTGCCGATGCTTTGCCAGCAACTCGACCAGCCTTTGCGGGGGTACCGGTTTGCCGACGTGCTCGTCAAAGCCCGCTGCGCGCGCCCGTTCGCGGTCTTCATCTCGCACGAAAGCCGTGACCGCGATCGCCGGTGTCCGATTGCCCGTTGCACGCAGCCCAGAGATGAATTGATGACCGTCCTCGCCCGGCATGCTGATGTCGGAGAAGATCACATCGACTGCACGCTCGGCGAGGACTTCGCGCGCCTTCATAGCGGAGTTCGCCCGATACGCGGCGACCCGCTCGTGTTCAAACAGCATGGCGAACGCGTCCAGCGTATCTTCGTCGTCATCGACGACCAGGACCGACATTCCCGCAACGGGTAGTCGCGCTTCGCTTCCGTCCGGGCTGGATGCAGGTGCGGCAGGGGTGACCTGGCGGCCCGTTTCCAACGGCATTCGGATGGTAAATGTCGCTCCTGTGCCGACACCGTCGCTGAACGCGGTCAGCGTGCCGTTATGCATCGCGACGATGCTTCGCGCAATGGCCAACCCTAGTCCCAAACCGCCGTGCTTCCTGGTCGTGCTGCCGTCGACCTGCGCAAACGGCTCAAAAATCGTATTGAGCAGATTCTTGGGGATCCCCTCTCCGGTGTCGGCGACCGACAGTTCCGCATAGCCGTCGACCTCCCGCATTGCCACGGTTATATCGCCGCCGCTCGGCGTGTACTTGAGTGCGTTGCTCAAAACGTTGGCGAAGACCTGACGAAGGCGCGTAGGGTCTCCGGGAACCAATGCGCCGGCGCCGAGTTGGTCTGTGATGGTCACCCCTTTTTTCTCGGCCAGCGGTCTCACATTATCCAGTTCCGCACGCGCCGGCTGCGCAAGGTTGATGGCAGCCTTCCTGACAGCCAGCTTGCCTGCGGTAATTCGGCTCACCTCCAGCAGATCATCGACCAGTCGGGTCTGCGCAGCGATATTGCGACGGATGACACTTACCCCGTGTTTGACAAACTCTTCCTCGACAACGCGACGCTCCAGAAGGTCGACCCACGCTAGCACGGCGGTTAGCGGCGCGCGCAGTTCATGTGAGACGGACGCGATGAAGGTATCTTTCATGTCGCTCGCGTTCTGCGCCATTTCCTTTTGCAGGCGCTCCCGTTCGAGCAGACGGTCACGCTGCGCCTCCAGCTGCTTCTGCGACGAAATATCGATGGTGATGCCGTCAAAACGCGTCGGCTTACCGGTTGCGTCGAAGGCAGTCCGCCCCTTTGCGCGAATCCACCGCATTTCGCCCGTCGGCGAAAGTGTCCTGTATTCGACGTCGTACGGGGCACCCGCGAACACCGCTGCCACGATTTCCCGGCGCGTTCGCTCCCGGTCGTCGGGATGCAACCGCGAATAAAACACGTCGAAATCCACTTCGGCGTCAGCAGGCAGCCAGAAGTGCTCCTTGCATTTGTCGTTCCAAACGATTTCGCGTAAGGGGACGGGACAATAAAACGTGCCGATGTCTGCGGCCTCGATAGCAGACGCAAGTCGCTCCCTTGCGTCTTCTACCGACTCAGCTGGGGGCTGTGGCGGAGGAAGTGTTGGAATCTGTTGCCGGCTCATGCCTGGTTGACGTGGATGTTTGTCGGAACGCAATCGGGTTGTAAGAACTCGCCAGTGCTTCGCCGTTCGTGCCCCCGGCGCGCGCTGACGCCGGCTGGGAAGCGTGCAAACTGCGAAGTGCCGGCTGCCCGATGTGGACCGCTTCCAGCAATATTCAGGCCTGGGTTTGGTGCCCTTCCAGGAAGTCCGACTCTGCGTGAAGGCAGCGAGCGTTACGTCGTGCGCCTCATCCTTGCTATGCCCGGCAGTCCCCGTCCGCCGCGCACCGAGTAGTGGCTCAGGCAGGTGGCGGGGTGTCCCGTCGCAAACGGGTCGCGCTGGCGGTCCAGTTTTTGGGTGTTGCGATCATCTATAGCGTCTGTCGATACACCACAAAGCCGGATTTCGTGGCTAGTCGGTCGTACAACTTCATCGCGACTGTGTTTGTCTCTTGCGTCTGCCAGTAAACGCGGGCTGCGCCGGCCTGCCTGGCTTCGCGGTACACGGCCTCTATCAACGCACGACCGATACCCTGGCCGCGTTGTGAGCTTGCGGCGTAAAGGTCCTGGAGATAGCAGATGGGACCGGCCATCGTTGTGTGGCGATGGTAGAGAAAATGCACCAGACCGACCAGTTTGCCGTCCAGTTCTGCGACGATTGCGTGCATCGGTTCGTAGCCATCGAAGAATCGCCGCCACGTGAGCTCAGTGATTTCGCGAGGAAGTGCCGTGTCTCCGACTCGTTCGTAAAATTCGTTATAACCGTCCCAAAGCGTCAGCCATTCATCGAAATCATTCGGGGCCGCGTAACGTACGATTAGCGACTTGCTCACGGTACCGTCTCCTTTACAGCGAATGGCAAGCAAACCGTCAGCATAGAAAATTCGCGACGTGATTGTTAGCTCCACGATTCGCACGGAATCTGGAGCCAGGGGCTGATTGGGCGTGAGCGGCCGGTCTCGTCAGAACAGCCGTTCCGACGCCAATAGCGCGTTGGTGTGCGCACACGAGCCCGGTGATGAGCGGTGGCGCCATGCGGCCGTCGCGCGTATTGCGGCTCTCCAGAACCGGAGGGTGCGGTGATGCGATTGCATCCCGCGGGCATCACCTGTCAATGCTTGCGATGCGGATGGCGAAGCTGGTCGCGTACCTTCCTGGCGGCGAATAGCGGTACGTAATCGAGCACGCGCGCGCCGTCCCGGTAATCGGCGAGCGTATCGGCGTACATGCGCGATACCGTTTCGGTCGGTGTGTCGGTTTCCTCGGCGATGCTTTTCACTACTTCGTCTACGTTGGTCTCGGGCTGCGACATGGATCTCTCCGGATAGGGCGGCGGGCGGCTGAATGGACGATACGTGAACAGCAGGAGTTCATTACAGGCTGCGATCCGCGTGCATGCCAATTGAATTGGTCTATCGCGCCATCCGGTCCACAGAGATTTTTGTCTTGCACTGCAGGAAGCGTCCGCGCGAAGGGGCCGCGCGGAAAATCAACGAATCGGCTGATGCTTGGCCGTGCAACGGAAGCAGATAAGCAACGCCGTTTCTACTTGTCCATCTTCTCGGCCACATGCGCGATCCGGTCCCGGACAATCCCGATAGCCTGCTTCAGCGCGTAAACGTCCTGAAAGTAACGATACGGAATCCGGATCTGGGTCGCACTCGCGTCGATGCTCTCAATGTCGTTTTTCCATTGCGCGATTTGCGCGTGGGTCGGATGGCTGTTCTTCCATACCTCGTCTTCGAGCGCCTTGATCTCGCGATACCAGACCACCAGCCGCTTTTTCATGCGCGTTTCGAGCGTGCGCGGCAACGCCTGCGCGAGCGCAATCAGCAGCGCCATGAACGGCAGCAGGATGAGAAACCGGCGTTCGATCAAACTCGCAAGCCAGAACGGCAGGTAGCGGTACAGGAACGGTCGCCCCGATCTGAAGTAACGGATGCTTTCGTCGGAAATCGGGAATTCTTCGGTGCGCAGGTTCGGAAACGTGCCGAGCGGCGTGAAGTAATCCTCGCCGCCATGAACCGTGCGCGCCGCATCGAGCAGCAGATACGCGAGCGCGGGGTGCAGCGTGTCCCGCGATACGAGCAGCGCGGTCGCCGCGAGCAACGTGACGTCGTGCGGCGGCAGATCGTCGACGACGCTCGTCGACGCGCGCGGCAGCACGATTTTCGATAGCGACGGGAATTTCTGCACGAGCGCATCGGCTTGCGCGAAGCTCATCAATTTCAGGTTGCTGTTGAGCAGCGTGCGCTGCATGTCGGCATCGGGCCTGCCGATAAAGAAGGCCGCATCGACCCGGCCGCTTTCGAGCCCCTGATACGCGGCGCTCGCATCCATTTTCAGCAACGTCGAATTCTGAGTCGTGATGCCGCTATAGCCGAGCAGCACCTGCGACACGTGGAGCAGCCCGCTACCGGGCACGCCCAACGAAATGCGCTTGCCGCGCAGTTGCGAGAGCCGGTCGATCGTCGCTTCGCCGCGATAGAACACCCAGATCGGCTCGTACGAGACCGCGGCGATCGTTTGCAGGTTGTCGGTGTCGCGCGGACTGGTCGTGCCCGACTGGATGAAACCGACTTCGTATGCGCTGTTCGGATCGGTCAGCCTCTCGTAATTCTCGACCGAGCCTGAAGATCTGCGAATGTCGAGCTTGATGCCCTCGCGCTTGAGCAGCGGCGCATAACGATCGGCAAAGCCGCGGTAGATGCCGTTGTCGGCGCCGGTCGTGATCACGATCGTGCGCTGGAACGCGGGCTCGAGCACCAGCGCGACCATCCAGCCAAACGCGGCGAGCAGCACGAGCGCGGCGCCGATCAGCGCACGCCGGCGCTTGCGCGACATGCGCGTTTGCTGGCTGCGATGAAGCGCGGGGTTGCGTCTGGGCATCGTTACCCGTCTCTGTTGAAGTCAGGCCCGGGTGAGCGGCGGGATGGACCCGGCGGATGGTGATCGAACACTACGATAGCAAATTGTTCTGTTCGTCAGAGACCCGCCGTTACACCAGCGCGCCCGCTTCGCTCGTCAAATCGCGGGCAATGAACTCGACGAACGCCCGGATCCGGTTCGACATCTGATGCCTCGGCGAATACACGGCGAAGATGTCCGCGTTCGGCGTGTCGTGATCGGGCAGCAACTGAACCAGCGAGCCGTCCGCAAGGTACTGCTTGATATCCCACTCGGCGCGCATTAGGATGCCGTGGCCTTCGAGCGCCCACTTCACGGCGATCTCGCCATCGTTGGTGGTCAGCGTGCCGTTGATGCGCACCGCTTCGGTCTTGCGCGCCGCGCCCCGCCCGGAGGTCAGACGCCACACGCCATACGCTTCGTCGCCCTGACGGATGCCGATGCAGTTATGACGCGTCAGATCGTGGGCGGTGAGCGGCATGCCCCGCGCCGCGATATACGAGGGCGCCGCGCACAGCAGACGCCGGTTCGGCGCAAGCCGGCGGGCGACCACGCGTGTGTCGGGCGGCTCGCCGAAGCGGATGCACACGTCGTAGGTGTCGTCGGTAAGCGGCGGCGGCGTGACCGACAACTGCAACTGCACCGACACCTGCGGATAGCTTGCGACAAAGCGCGAAATCGCGGGCCCGACATGGCTGCGTCCGAAACCGAGCGTCGCATTCACGCGCAGCAAGCCCTTCGGCGTCTTCTTCGCCGAGCCGAGCAGCTCGGCCAGTTCGTCGATTTCGTCGAGAATCCGCCGCGCGCGCGCGACGTATAGCTCGCCCTCGGGCGTCAGCATCATCCGGCGGGTGGTGCGATTCACCAGCGCGACACCCGCGCGCTGCTCCATCTGCGTAAGGCGCTTGCTGACCGCGGCGGCCGTTAGCCCCAGCTCGCGCGCGGCCGCGCTCAGGCTGCCGCTGCCGGCGAGCGTCGAGAAAAAGCTCAGATCCGATGGCTGGATGGTGTCGCTCATCGCGCTGTCAGTGCCTTTCACTTGTGAATTGAAGTTAAAGATGCTTTGAGTTTAGCATCGGTTTTTGCCGCCGTGATGGGTCTACAGTTCGTTCACACACTTCACAAAGGACGGAGACATGAAAACCTATCGCATCGCAACCATCCCTGGCGACGGCATCGGCAAGGAGGTGGTACCCGCCGGCGCGCAGGTGCTCGAAGCGCTCGCGAAGACCACGCGCGCATTCGCGTTCGAATTCGAAAACTTCGACTGGGGCGGTGACTACTATCGCCAGCACGGCGTGATGATGCCGGCCAACGGCCTCGACGCGATCCGCAACAAGGACGCGATCCTGTTCGGCTCGGCCGGCGACAAGGACATCCCCGATCACATCACGCTGTGGGGTTTGCGGCTGAAGATCTGCCAGGGCTTCGATCAATACGCGAACGTGCGCCCGACGCGCATCCTGCCCGGCATCGATGCGCCGCTGAAATATTGCAAGCCCGAGGACCTGAACTGGGTGATCGTGCGCGAAAACTCGGAGGGCGAATATTCGGGCGTGGGCGGTCGCGTGCATCAGGGCCATCCGATCGAAGCGGCGACCGACGTGTCGATCCTGACGCGCGCCGGGGTCGAGCGCATCATGCGCTTCGCGTTCCGTCTCGCGCAGTCGCGCCCGCGCAAGCTGCTGACCGTGATCACCAAGAGCAACGCGCAGCGTCACGCGATGGTGATGTGGGATGAGATCGCGCTCGAAATCTCGAAGGAGTTTCCGGACGTCACGTGGGACAAGGAACTGGTCGACGCGGCGACCGCGCGGATGGTCAACCGGCCGGCGACGCTCGATACGATCGTCGCCACCAATCTGCACGCCGACATCCTGAGCGACCTTGCTGCCGCGCTCGCGGGCAGTCTCGGTATCGCACCGACCGGCAATATCGATCCGGAGCGCCGCTATCCGTCGATGTTCGAGCCGATCCACGGCTCCGCGTTCGACATCATGGGCAAGGGGCTCGCGAATCCGGTCGGCACCTTCTGGTCGGTCGTGATGCTGCTCGAACACCTCGGTGAATCCGACGCCGCGCGCCTCGTGATGCAGGCGATCGAAGCGGTCACCGCGAACAAGTCGCTGCATACGGGCGACCTGGGCGGCACGGCGACGACCGAGCAGGTGACGGCGGCCGTTCGCGCGTTCATCGAACAGTCGGCGGCGCCCGCGGCGAACGCCGCCTGAATGTCGGCCTAGCCCAAGCTGGCAACACCTGGCGCGGTTCACCATGAACTGAGCGCTATCCACGCATGGGGTTGCGGGGCTGGCCAACGCATGGCCGGCGGGCAACCATCATTTGGCTAGCGCGGCGCAACGTTGGCCGCGCGGCCGGCGGCTATGCGCCGCAGGAGGAGACAATGACTTCCGAACTCGAAAACCGGGTGTCCCGCAAGCTGATGCTGCGAATCATCCCGTTCGTGATGCTGCTGTACTTCGTGAGCTTTCTCGATCGCGTGAATGTGGGTTTCGCGGCGTTGTCGATGAATAAGGCGATCGGTCTTTCGCCGACCGCATTCGGCTTCGGCGGCGGGCTCTTTTTCATCGGCTATTTTCTGTTCGAAGTGCCGTCGAACCTGATCCTTCACAAAGTTGGCGCGCGCCGCTGGATTGCGCGCGTGATGGTGTCATGGGGGATCGTGTCGCTCGCGTCCGCGTTCGTCGTGGGACCGAACAGCTTTTACGCGCTGCGCTTTATTCTCGGCGTCGCGGAAGCGGGCTTCTTTCCCGGCATCATTCTCTATTTGAGCCTGTGGTTTCCGTCGCGCCAGCGCGCGGTCGCGGCGGCGTGGTTCATGGCTGCCGCGCCGATTTCCACCGCGATCGGTTCGCCGATCTCCGGCGCGATCATGAAGCTGCCGCCGATCGCCGGGCTCGCCGACTGGCAACTGCTGTATGTGCTCGAAGCGTTGCCTGCGATCGTCCTCGGCTTTTGCGTACTCAAGTATTTGACCGATGCACCCGCGCAAGCGCAATGGCTGCAGCCCGACGAACGCGACTGGCTGATCGCGAAGCTGAAACTCGAAGCGGATGAGCGGCATGCGCATGCGGGTCACACAGCCGGCGCGCTCAGCGCGTTGCGCGATCCGCGTGTGCTGGCGCTTGCGTTGATTTACTTCGGCACGTCGGCCGGCTTGTACACGTTGGGCTTGTGGGCACCGCTGATCATTCGCCAATACGGCTTCGGCTCGTTCGAAACGGGGCTACTGGCGGGCGTGCCGAGCGTGCTTGCGGTGATCGCGATGGTGCTGTGGGCGAAGCATTCGGATCGCACCGCGGAGCGCACGTGGCATGTGGTGATTCCTTGCGCGCTGGCGTGCGTCGGCTTCGTGTTCGCGGGCAATGCGACCACCGCGTTGATGATCGTGCTTGCGCTCGTGGTCGTGAACGTGGGAATCAGCGCGGCGAAGGCACCGTTGTGGGCGATGCCGAGTATGTTCCTGTCAGGCGCCGGCGCGGCGGCGGGGATTGCAATGATTAACTCGGTGGGTAACCTGGGCGGGTTTGTTGGGCCGTTCGCGATTGGCTGGCTCAAGAATGTGACCGGTGGGTATTCCGCGGGCTTGTATGTGGTGGGCGCGACGTTGGCGGTGTCCGCGGTCGTGACGTTGATGTTGAGCCGACAGACGAAGCAGGCTCCCGTGGCGGTGGGGGAACGGCACGGGCATTGAATGAGGCTTGCGGGTGCGAGCTGGCTGAGGGCAGGGGGTCAGTGGCTCCGCGAGGAATCCGATGAGGGCGGCTTGATTGCCGCCTTTTTTCATGTTTGATAGGGTGGTCGGCTGTCATCCGGTTACGCCATGGCCGAAGCAATCTCGACAACTTCATGATGAAATCTCGGGCGAAGGCCTCGGCTTCCACGAAATCCTGGAGCGGGCAAAAGACATGTTCAACCTGTGGTAACGCACGCGGTACACGAAGGGAATGATTTGATGATCAATACTCGAAACGAAATCGAACGGCGTCTGTCAGTGCTGCGCGGCTTGGAACTGAGCGGAGTAAACCATGCCGCTGACATGCTCACGTTGAGCTTTGGTCCACTGCGGCAAGTCATCAACTTTAAAGGGGCCTTCAAGTACGTCGGTGTGTGGGCGCTGCACGTCCAATGTGCGTGGAGACTTGAGGAAGCGGGCCGTGCCGTGGCAACGGACGATGATCTGCGTGGGCAGGATGAGAAAGCGCACGCGAGCACCCATCGTCTCCAACGGGTGTTGCTTGCGAATGGTTGCGCAACAGTTGAGGCAGTGACAGCGGACGCCGCCGGCGGGGCGACGCTCTCCCTATCGCGCGGCTTTTGCCTGACCGTCATCCCGGACGGGAACGCGGACGAGGAAGACTGGCGCTTCTTCGCGTCCGGCGTGAACGCAGCGCATCTGGTGATCAAAGGCGGGGTAATCGCTCCGGAATCATTTGACTGACGTGGAATGAGACAGGCCTAATTAGAGCGGTCCGACCGGCAAACGATAAACGAGCTCATACGAGTGCGCGCCATCGACCATCTGAATCTTGAACTCTCCTTCAATACCAATTAGCTCCCCGGTACCCGAGTCCGGCACGACGGTGACCGAAAGCGACGAAGCCCCGCGATTCATCACGCCGACATGCTGGAGCACGAACGAGCCCTGCTTTCCTACGAGCGTGCCGCTGACCTGCTCGATTGCCACATAGACCGCCGAGCCCTTGACGTTCGTCATCGCGTTCAGCATTTGCCCCTTCGTCGTCGCGGCGAGATCGCCGAATATCTGCTTGTCGATCGTCATGCGGCCCAGTTTCGCGTCGGCGTCCGCGTTTTCGAACGGCATCGGTTGCAGTGAAACCACGAACGTGCCTTTTGCGGTGTATGTCATCGGAATGTCTCCTTAACGGGGCGGCGGCGAATCCATCGGATTAACGACGCCGATAGTCGCGCCGAAATGGCTGCGCTTGTGAAACGTAGCACACGTTGCAGTCAGCAAACAGCACGCGTGCCGCGGTTCGCGCCGACTGCATCGGCAAACTCGCGCTTCAGCCACGCGAGTCCCTGATCCTGATCGCGCGGCGCGGCCCACATCAGCGACACCTCGTACCTCGGTACGTCGAACGGCAGCTGACTCATCGCCAGATCGAGCGTGTCGCGCCACACGCGGCCAATGAAATCGGGCACCGTCGCAATCGCCGCGGTACGTCGGACGATGAATGGACTGGTTGCGAAGTTCGAACTGGAAAACACGACTTCGCGCTTCAGGTTCTGCACTTCCAGTTGTTCGTCGATGAAGCCGTGCAGGCCGGCATTGAACGAAGTCAGGATATGACGGTGGCGCAGGAACTCGTCCATCGACAGACGCTTGCGGCGCGTTTTGACGAGCTGCGGGTTATAGACGCTCACAAAGCGCCATGAAAACAGCGGCGCGCGCCGCTGCCACGGCACGCATTCGGGGAACACGCCGACTGCGAGTTCGATCGTGCCGTCATCGAGCATCGCGGCCGCGCGCGTCGAATCGGTGGAGCGCGCGATCACCTTCACGCCGGGCGCCTTTTCGGCGACGCGCGTCATGATGTCCGGCATCAACACGACTTCCAGCGAGTCGCTCAGGCCAACGCGGAACACCCGCTGCGCGCGCGCCGGATCGAATACCGCCGGCTGTGTGATCGCCTGATGCAGCGATTGCAGCAACGGTTCGATCTGCCGCGCGAGTTCGAGCGCGCGCGGGGTCGGCGTCATGCCGTGCGGCGTGCGCACGAACAGTTCGTCGCCGAAGGTTTCGCGCAAGCGTTTCAGTGCGCCGCTCACGGCTGGCTGACCGAGAAAGAGCCGCTGCGCGGCGCGCGTCACGCTGCGCTCTTCGAGCAGCGCGCGAAAGGTCAGCAGCAGGTTCAGGTCGAAGCGGCGGAAATCATTTTCAATGATGTTGGTCATGACATTGAACGATTTGAATGATGGCGGCGCAGCGTTCATTCTAATGCCATGGATCTTCCATTCATCGACAGGAGCAATGACATGGACTGGCAACATCAGAAGGTCGTGGTGCTTGGTGGATCGTCGGGTATCGGGCTCGCGGCGGTAACGCGGCTCGCGGCGGCGGGTGCAAGCGTCGTGGCGGTCGGCCGCGACCGCGCGAAGCTGGACGACGCACTCGGCCGCATCAGCGCACCGGTGGCGGGTGAAGCGCTCGACTGCACCGATCGCGCCGCGCTGGAGCACTTCTATGGCGG
>NZ_DASXHN010000291.1:0-10767 GCF_036488505.1 Paraburkholderia sp.
TACCGCTTGCCGTGTTCAGCGTGCCGAGCTTGTTCGCGCTCAGGTTCGCACCGTGAATCTGCAGCGCACTGACGTTGAAAAGGCCGCCCGGCACACCGAATGCCTTGTGCGTATCCATCTGCACGGTGGCGGTCGTCACGCCGTCGTAGTCGGCCCCGCGCGCGAGGCCGCCGCGCAGATTGGCGAGCACTTCGCTGGTTTCGGTCAGCGTGAACGTCACGCCGTATTCTCCGAGCCACGGGCGCAGACCGCCGATGTCGCCGAACATCTGTTCGCGGTTCCAGAAAGTGCTCGACGGCTCGGTCTCGGGCGGCTGGGTTTTCAGGCCGGCTTCGGGCGCTTCTGAGTTCGCATCGGGAGTGGCGTCGGCCATCGCCGCGCCGGCGGCGAGCGAGGCCCACGTGAACGCCGTGCAGAGCGCAGCGCGCCGCAGTGAAGGCAAACACGTGCGATGGGTCGCGCCAGCGCATGCGGAGCGTTCGCGAAAAGCAAGCGCGCGCACACGCTGTCGATTGATTTCAGCGAATGTCATCGAGATCCTGATTAATGTTGTTTCAACGGATCCAGGTAGTGTTGCCGCTGCCTCGCGCGAATGGCGCGCGATTCCCGGGCTATCGAAGCTGTCGATGCGGTGGATGGAACGCCAGAAGTCGCGCAATTTTATCGTATCGATGCGGTCGGGCAGAACGCCTGTTGACGTAGCCTGTCGAAGCGCACTGTTGACCCGTAAGCCATCGTAAGGAGATGTAGATGAAGCGACACATTGTTCTGATTTCGCTGCTGACGAGCGCCGGTCTATTGCTGGGCGGCGCGGCGCACGCGCAGCTGAACCTGAAGCAGTTCGGTCTCGGCGCCGGCGACAGTTCAGCGGGAGGCGGCGCAGCCGGCGCACTTGGCAATGCGCTCGGCGGCAATTCCGCAAGCACGTCGGGAGGCGTGTCGCAGTTGCTGCAAAGCTACGTGGGCGCGAACCAGCAAGCGCTCAGCGGCCAGTCGAGCCTCGCCTCGGCGATGGGCATGACGGGCGCGGCCGGCCAGGCGCAGCAGGCGGCGGGCCTGTTGAGCGGCGGCACGCCGTCGGTGAGTCAGTTGACGCAGGTGGGCAGCACGCAGCAGTCGCTGTCGCAGAAGCTGACCGATGCATTCGCGAGTCACGCGAGCGGCAGCGCGTCGTCGACACCGGTCGACAAGCAGGCGTTCACCGATGGACTGTCGTCGCTCGGTAAGGGCGTGACCCAGTATTCGAGCCTGAAGTCGGGGCTGGGCAGCATCGGTCAGATGAGTCCGGCCTCGCTGCTGCAATCCGGGCTGAATCCGCAGACCGCGCAAAGCGCGTCGTATGTCGCGCAGTCCGCGCCGGGGCAGTTGCAATCGCTGATGTCGACGCTCAGTTCGGCCGTGCAGTTCGCTTCGAGCCACGGGATTTCCGTGCCGTCGATCGCGACGTCGGCGTTGCAGGGGATGTAGGCGCGGCGCGTGGTGTGGGGTGCGGCCGCATCGGCTGCATCGGCTCATCGGCGCAGGGTCTGGCGGGCGCGGCGCGCGGCTACGAGAATACGTTACTCGGCGGCGTCGCCTGCCTGTGCGTTGCATGCGCGAAAAGCGGCTATGATCGTTGCGCCCGGCGCACCAGCCGGCGGGGCGGCGGCGCGGCGCGCCGCGTCAACGCCACCGCCCGCCCGCGAGCGCCGCATTCGCAACCTGACCGGAACACTGCCGATGCCGCACACCGTCAATCTCGACAACTACTTCGCCCGCATCGGCTACACCGGCCCGCGCACGGCCACGCTGGACGTGCTGCGGGCGATCCACCGGCTGCACCCGTCAGCCATCCCGTTCGAGAACCTCGATCCGCTCACGCGGCGTCCGGTCAGACTCGATCTCGAATCGGTCGAACGCAAGCTCGTTGGCGAAACGCGCGGAGGTTACTGCTTCGAACAGAACACGCTGTTCGCAAACGTGCTGATGCAGCTCGGCTTCAGCATCACGCCGATGCTCGGGCGTGTGCTGTGGGGCCGCGAGCCGGGCGCGATCACGCCGCGCGCGCATATGGTGTTGCGCATCGATATCGACGGCGACGCGTGGATAGCCGACGTCGGCTTCGGCAGCGTGACGCTCACCGCGCCGCTGCGTTTGACCCCGGAGCTCGCGCAACCGATCCCGCTCGGCACATTCCGTCTCGCGGATGCCGGACACGACATGCTGTACCTCGAAGTGCAAGTACCAGGCGAAAGCTGGGCGCGGGTGTATCGTTTCGATCTGCATCCGGTCGAATGGATCGATTACGAAACGTCGAACTGGTACACGTCCGCGTCGCCCGACTCGGTGTTCACGCACAACCTGATGGTGTGCCGCGTATCAGCCGATGTGCGCGTCGCGCTGTTCAACGATCAATTGAGCGAACGCGACGCCGCCGGGCAACTCGTCGCCGAGCGGCGCATCGCGAGCGCCGCCGAACTGGCCGGCTGTCTAGGCGAGCGCTTCGGACTGAACCTCAATGGCATCGACGTCGCCGACGTGTTCGAGCGCGTGCGCACGCGGGAACAGCCTGCATAGCTGACGCACGCGTGGCCGCATCAATGCGCAGACGTCGCAGCCGGCTCGTTTTCCAGCCACGCGTTTGGCCTGAAGCTAGCCTGACCTTAGCCCTGACGCTGCGACGTATTCGGCGAGAAGCGGCAGCCGAGCCGATATCGCGACCCCGGATGCACGAAACGCGCGAACGTCACCGCCACACCATTCGTCCACGTGCGGCGCGTCAGCGTGAGGCAAGGGTCTTCCGCCGTCATTTCGAGCAGTTCGGCTTCTGCCGGCGTGGGCAGCGCCGCGTCGACGACGTGTTCTAGATCGTGCATCGGCACGACCGTCAACAGATACTCGGACGGCTCCAGCGCCGAGAAATCGTGCTGCAGAAAATCCGGCGCGACGGCCGGATTCACATAGCGATCCTCGAGCTGCACCGGCAGCCCGTTCTCGCGATGCACGCAGATCACATGGAACACCGATGCGCCGGGCGGCAGACCCAACGCGTTCGACACCGTCACCGACGCGCTCTCGCGCTGCAACAACACCACGTCGCAACGATAAACATGGCCACGCGAACGGATTTCGTCGCCGATATGGGCAATCATCAGCAGAGTCGACTGTGGCTTGTTCGGCGCGACGAACGTGCCGACGCCCGACACGCGCGTGACGAAACCCGCATCGGCGAGTTCGCGCAGCGCGCGATTGACCGTCATGCGCGACACGCCGAGCGTCGCGACGAGGTCCAGTTCGGACGGCAGACGATCGCCGGCCCGGCGCTCGCCCGAGTCGATGATCTGGCGGATGTGCTGCTTGACCTGCTTGTAGCGCGCGGCCGGTGCATCGCCGGCGCCGCGTGCGCCTCTCGCCGCCGCGCCTGGCGCGCTCGCGGCAGACTTGCCGAACGGTTTGTGGCGAACAGTGGCGCTCATAGCGGCTGGGTGTCGTCCGGGCCGCGCGTCCAGAACGCATTGCGGTCGAAATAGTTTTGCAGGAATTGCCGCAGACGCGGCTGCGCGGCATCGTGAAAGACTTCCCGCGGCTTGCCCTGCACGGCGATGCGCCCCTCGTCGATGAACACGACCTTGTCGGCGACCTGCGCGGCAAAGCCCATTTCATGCGTGACCACCGCCATCGTCATGCCGTCGCGCGCCAGCTGCTTCATCACTTGCAGCACTTCGCCGACGAGTTCGGGGTCGAGCGCCGAAGTAGGCTCGTCGAACAACATGATGTGCGGCTCCATCGCGAGCGCTCGCGCAATTGCGACGCGCTGCTGCTGACCGCCCGACAGCTTGGCCGGATACGCGTCGCCCTTATGCGCGAGGCCGACTGTCTCCAGCATCGCATTCGCGCGGCGGCGCGCTTCGCCGTTCGACAGGCGCCGCACGCGCAACAGCGCTTCCATCACGTTGCCGAGCGCGGTCATATGCGGCCACAGGTTGAACTGCTGGAACACCATGCCGACGTTACGGCGCACGCGATTGATGTCGCCCTGCGACGCGCGCACGCGGCGGCCATTGCGCTCGGTATAGCCGAGCAGTTCGCCTTCGATACGCACCTCGCCGTGATCGTAGGTTTCGAGCGCGGCCAGGCACCGCAGCAGCGTGCTCTTGCCCGAACCCGACGGCCCGATGATGCAGACCACTTCGGAGCGCGCGATCTCGAGATCGATGCCGCGCAGCACCTCGATCTCGCCGAAGCGCTTGCGCAGATCGCGCACGTCGATCAGCGGCCCGGCTTGCGTGGCGGCGCTGGCGGTAGAGACGGAGGAGGGCATGTCGGCGATGGCGTTCATGGTAAGTAGGCCCTGGATCATGCGAGAAAGCGCGACAGGCGGGTTTCTGCCCACATGCCCGCGCGCGAGGTCAGCTCGACCAGCGCGAGATAGCACACGCACAGCACCAGCAGCGTTTCGACGAAAGCAAACGTGGCCGACCCGATGCCGGTCAACACGAACGTGAGCTCCGGGACGGTGACGATCGACAGCACCGCGGTTTCCTTGCTGAGCACGATGATCAGGTTGGTCAGCGCGGGCACGATCAGCACCAGCATTTGCGGCGTCTGGATGCGCAGGATCGCCTGCCAGCGTGTGAGCCCGAGGCACGACGCCGCTTCGAGATGGCCGCGCGGCACCGACTGGAAGCCGGAGCGAAATGCCTCGGCGAAATATGCGCTGCCATACAGGCCGAGACCGAGTATGCCGGCCGTCATCGGTTCGAGCGTGAGGCCGATCGACGGGCCGCCGTAGTACAGCAAAAACAGCTGCACGAGAAACGGCGTGCCGCGAAACAGCTCGATGTAGATGCGCAGCAGGCCGCGCACCCAACGTGCGCAAAAGAGCTGCAGCACCGCGATCAGAAAGCCGGTCGCGAGACCGATCGCGACGCCGGCGACCCAGCTGCCGAGCGTCGTCGCAAGCCCCGCGGCGATCGGCTGCAGATTGTGTGTGATGACGGTGGGGTCGAACGTTTGCATGGCGGGGTTCGAGTGGGCGCGGGCCGCTCAGGCGCGCCGCAAACGGTGCTCGGCGGCGTGCGCGGCGAGCGCGAGCGTGCCGCAGATCACGAAGTAGATAAGCCCGGCTGCCAGATACGCTTCGAGCGGCCGGTACGTGCTCGCGGCGATGTTTTGCGCGGTGCGGGTGATTTCGGCGACGCCGACCACCGAGATCAGCGAAGACGCCTTGATCAGCAGCACCATTTCGTTGACGAGCGACGGCAGCGTCAGCCGGAAGGCCTGTGGCACCAGAATGCGCTGCAGCGTATCGAGCGGCGACAGGCCAAGCATGCGCGCCGCTTCCAGATGCCCGGGCGGAATGCTCAGAAAACCGCCGCGCAGGATTTCTGCGATATACGACGCGGAGCACAGCGACACCGCGCTGATGGCGGCGACGATCGGCGACACGTTGATGCCCGCAAACGGCAGCAGGTAGTACACCAGCAGTAGCTGCACGAGCATCGGCACGCCGCGAAAAAAGAACACGTACGCGCCGCCCGCGAGACGCGCGGCGCGATGCGGCGACAGCCGCGCGGTGCAGACGCCGATGCCGACGAAAAAGCCGATCACCAGCCCAGTCAGCGATATGCCGATGGTGGCGAGCGCCGCACGCAGTAGCAGCGGCAGGCCCTGAACGAAGACGGTTGTGTTGAACATGACGATGACGGCCAGTGAAACGGTGAGCGGCGATGCGCGGTAAGGAAACTAACCAGGATGCCGCGAAACCCGCATCGCCCGCATCGAGCCGCTCAGTAGTTCGGCGTGGGCAGCGTGGTGGGCACATCCATCGCAACGCCGAACCATTTCTTCTGCAACGCGGCGAGGCGGCCGTCGTTGTGCATCTTGACGAGCGCGGCGTTGAACGCGTCGGCGAGCGGCTTGCTGTCAGCGTCCTTGCGCAGCGCATACGCGAAGTACACGTTCGCGCCGAAGGGCGGCTGCACGACCGCGAACATTTCCGGACGCTGCTTGGCGACATACGCGATGTTGGTCACCGAGTTCGCAACCGCCGCGATGCGGCCGGCGGCGAGATCCGCGTAAGCCTGATTGTTGTCGACGTATTCGCGGATTTCAGGCGGCTTCGGCAACGTGGCCGTATAGCTTTTCAACTGATCGAGCTGCGCGGTGCCCTTGCCCGCGCCGACCGTCTTGCCGGCGATATCCGACGACTTCCTGATCGATTCATCGTTCGCGCGCTTGAGCAGCGCGTCGGTCGCGTCGGCGACCGGCAGCGTGTACGTATAGCGCTCCATGCGCGCCTTGGTCACGGTCAGCGGCCCCCCGACCATATCGAACTTGCCCGCTTCGAGCCCCGGCAGCACGCTCGGCCACGGCAGATCGATGAAGCGCACCTTGACGCCGAGCTCCTTGCCGATCGCCGCGAACAGATCCTTGTTGAAGCCGGCCTGCTGTCCGTTTTCGAGGAAGTCGAACGGGGCGAACTGCATTTCGGTGCCGACCACCAGCTCGCCAGCCTTTTTCACTTTGGCTAGCTGGTCGTCGGCGTGAGCGGCGACGCTTGCCGCGCACAGCGCCAGCATGACCAGACTCGATTTCCAGCCTGCAAGGATACGCATGGGGTTCTCCAGGTGCGATAGGTGTTGAGGTGTGGGGTCGTTGGAATCATTGTCGAACCGGCGCGCGGGCAGTGCGGCGTGATTCGTGCAAGGCAGTATATACCGCGTTCCGCGCGAAAAATAATCTTCAAATGAGTAGAGAAAAGCCCTGATATGCAGGCGTAAATGCAACTTGCGGGCGTGCTTTTGGCGGTATATACCACTGCAATGCAAGCGGTGCGTCGCGCATGGGTCGCGAACTTTTGCATCGTGTGTTTGACCGGCTCAATGAGCTGGTGAATTGCCGCCGCCGATACTACCGCCGATACCACTCGCCCCCGCGATCCCTGAAGGAGCAGCGCGATGTCCGTGACCCGTATTCCGATCATCGACCTTGCCGGCGTACGCGCGGGCGATCCGCAAGCATTGCGGCGCGTAGCAACGGAAATTCATCAAGCGTGTACGACGATCGGCTTCTTCTACATCGTCAATCACGGTGTCCCGCAAGCGACGATCGACGCCGCCGCGCGGGCCGCGCGCACATTCTTTGCCTTTCCGGTCGATACCAAGCGGCGCGCGGCGGTCAATCAGCGGCATCGCGGCTTCAATGCGCTCGGCGACGCGACGATGTATCAGGCCAAGCGTCCGGACTACAAGGAGTTCTTCAGTATCGGTCTCGAGTTGCCGGAAGACGACCCGGACGTGCTCGCGGGCCAGGCGCTGCGCGGGCCGAACAACTGGCCGGACTTCATGCCCGAGTTGCGGCCGGCGCTATACGGGTATTACGAAGCGGTCGGCGCGTGCGGCGCCGATCTGCTGCGCGCGGTCGCGGTGAGCCTCGGCGTCGACGAAAACTTCTTCGCGCCGCGCTACACGAAGCGGATGCAGCGCACGCAGATGGTCTATTACCCGCCGCAGCCGTCCCAATCCGATCAAGATCAGTTCGGCGTCGCGCCGCATACCGACTACGGCTGCATCACGCTGCTGTGGCAGGATCAGGTGGGCGGTCTGCAGGTGCGCGAAATCGCCAACGATACGTGGATCGACGCGCCGCCGATCGAAGGCAGCTTCGTCGTGAACGTCGGCGATCTGCTCGCGCGCTGGACCGACGACCGCTTCCGCTCGACGCTGCATCGCGTGATCAATGCGTCGGGGCGCGAGCGCTATTCGATCGCGACGTTCTACGATCCGACTTACGGTGCGCTCGTCGACCCGCGCGAACTCGGTGCGAGCGGTACGCAAGTCAAATATCAGCCGGTCGCCGCCGGGGACTATATTCTCGGCCGCATCAACGATTCGATGGGCTATCGGAAGAAACACGCCGCTTCGGCATAACAAGGAACTCCTGCATGACAGATCAGGGCATCACTCACGCCGCGAGCAGCGCCGCCGCGCCGCTTGCCGCGACACTCGGCGCGTTGCGCGCCGCGCTTGGCGAAGACGCAGTGCGCGTGGGCGCGCAGATCAGCGAACGTGCGATGACCGACTGGACCCGTCACGCGCCGACGCGACCGGCGGCACTGCTGCTGCCGCGTACGACCGCGGAAGTCTCGCGCGCGCTCGCGATCTGTCATGCCGCGTATCAGCCGGTGGTGCCGCAAGGCGGAATGACCGGGCTCGCGGGCGGCGCGATTGCGCGCACCACCGATATCGCGCTGTCGCTCGAACGCCTGGCCGGCATCGAAGAACTCGATACCGCGTCCGCCACGCTGACGCTGCGCGCCGGCACGACCTTGCAGGCCGCGCAGGAGGCTGCCGAGCAAGCGGGCTTCGAACTCGCACTCGATCTCGGCGCGCGCGGCTCGTGCCAGATCGGCGGCAATCTCGCGACCAACGCCGGCGGCAATCGCGTGATCCAGTCCGGCACCGCGCGCGATCAGGTGCTCGGGCTCGAAGCGGTGCTCGCGAATGGCGACGTGCTCAGCTCGCTCGGCAAGATGGTCAAGAACAATACCGGCTACGATCTGAAGCACTGGTTTATCGGCTCCGAGGGCACGCTCGGCGTGATCACGCGCGCGGTGTTGCGGCTGCATCCGCGGCGTGCGGCGCGTCATACGGCGCTCGTCGGGCTCGATAACTACGATGCCGCGGTGAGCCTGCTGCGCCGTCTCACGACACGCTTTGGCAACGACATCGGCGCGTTCGAGATCATGTGGCCGGATTTCTATGACTTCGGCGTGAAGCTGAGCGGCGCGCGCTCGCCGTTCGACGCGCCGCATCCGCTGTATGCGCTGATCGAACACGCAGGCTTCGATGCGGACGACGACGGCGAACGCTTTGCGCAAGCGCTGACCGACGCACTCGAAGCGGGTGCGCTGCGCGATGCGGTGATCGCGCAGTCGGTTGCCGATGCGCGTGCGTTGTGGGCGATTCGCGAATGCACGGCGGAGTTTCCGATCAAGCTCGATGCGATCAACTTCGATGTGAGCCTGCCGATCGGCGGCATCGGCGCGTTCGTCGAGCGTTGCCGCGCGGCGCTCGACCAGCGCTGGCCCGGCAACGAAGCGTATTTCTTCGGCCATATCGGCGATTCGAATCTGCATCTGACCGTCGACGGTCATTCAGTGCCGGGGGTCGATCATCATGCGGTTTATGCATTCGTCTACGAGATGCTGCGGCCGTTGGGCGGCTCGGTGTCGGCGGAGCATGGGATCGGTTTGCTCAAGCGCGAGTTCCTGCCGATTTCGCGATCGCCGGCCGAACTCGCGGCGATGGTCGCGATCAAGCACGCACTCGATCCGCACGGCATTCTGAATCCGGGCAAGCTCTTCTGATTGCCCCGCGCGAGCGCGCGCTTGACGAAAATGCGGCGCACGTGAGCGCACGTTGCCAGTGCGCCGGCGTGCCTCGTGTCGATCGTCAATGCGTGGTGACGGAATCGAGTCCGGTCGAACGAACCGTCTGCTGCGCGGCGGGCGACGCCAGATAGTCGAGCAGCGCCTTCGCTTCACGCGGATGCGGCGCATTAACCGGAATACCCGCCGCGTAGCGCGTGACCGATTGCACCGACTCCGGAACCTTGCCGACAAAGGCCGCTCCTTTCACCGGCAGCAACTCGCTGACCTGCTGGAAGCCGATTTCGTAGTCGCCGTTCGCCACCACCGACGCGACCGGAATCTTCGGCACCATCTTCGCCTTTGCGCTGACCTGATCCTCGATGCCAAGCCGCTTGAACATCTCGCGTTGAATATAGACGCCGCTCGCGCTGTCCGAGTAGGCGATCGACTTCGCGTGCAGCAGCGCTTCCTTCAACCCTTCAACGGTGCTGATGTCCGGCTTTGGCGCGCCGTCGCGCACCACCATGCCGATGCGCGAATCGGCAAGCTCCACGCGCGACGTGGGGATGACCTTGCCCTGCTTGATCAGATCGTCGAGCGCATAGCCGACCATGATCACGACGTCCGCGGATTCGCCGCGCGCGAGCCGGTTCGGAATCGCTTCGGGCGATTGACCCATCGACGGCCCGAGGATCGTATCGAGCCTGTTACCGGTCGATGCGGCGAACTTCGGCCCGAGTTGCTGATAGGCAGCGGTGAAACCGCCCGATGTCATCACATGAAGTTCCGCTGCCTGCACGCGCGTCGCGGCGACGGTAGGGCCGAGCAGGCCAGCGGTGAGTACGGTCAGAAAAAGTTTTTTCATCGGAGAAGGTGAATGTGCGAAACGGGTTCGAAATGAATGAAGGCGCAATGAAAGCGCAGCGCCGGCATCAGCCGCGCGTCGCGCAACGGCAACCATACCGGAAGGAGGGCGCGCGGAGAACCCGCAACGCGCGGATCAGGCGTCGCGCATCGCGCGGCGGTCAATGCGCATTCAGATATTGCACGATCACCGGATAAACATCGACCGGCGCATTCTTCCCGAACATACAGTCGATATGTCCATAGCCCGGAATCAGATGCCGCTCATACGGCTGCTCAGGAAAGCGGTTGCGCAACATGTCATAGGTGAGCGCGGTGCTTTCGGGCAGATAGGTTTCATTTTTCTCGCCGTGAATAAAGCCGATCGGCAAACGCATTCCCGCCAGCCCCCTGGTGCCGTTCGCGCCAGTGAAATACACGTCATCACCGTTCGCATCGACCACCTTGCCGGCCCGTACCATCGCCGCCAGATGCTTGAACACCGCGATGTCGTGAATGCCGAACAGTTCCTGCAGGTTCGCATGCAGCGTGTCGTTGAGCTTTGCGTGCTC